>NZ_JAOWGT010000052.1:0-75089 GCF_030333005.1 Citrobacter sp. Cpo030
GACGACCTTCGGGTTATGAGCCCGACGAGCTACCAGGCTGCTCCACCCCGCGTCCGTGGATGCGCACTATACTCTGCTCGCATTTTCATGCAACCCTTTTTTCACCTTGATCACGTTTTTAGGCTGAAAATGAACAAAAACAACGCATTCTGGATTATTTTTTGCTCAAAATTTGCGTTCGGGTATGTATACGCATTTCATTAGGTTCGGGGGTTTGTTATCTTCGTCTCGCATTCAGGCAACATAAGACGAGAACAATGAAAGGACGTTGGGCAAAATATCTTCTGGCGGGAGCTGTAGTCGCGATGCTCGCCGCGTGTTCCTCAAAACCCACCGATCGTGGGCAGCAGTATAAAGACGGGAAATTTACCCAGCCTTTCTCACTGGTGAACCAGCCTGATGCGGTTGGCGCGCCAATCAATGCCGGTGATTTCGCCGAGCAGGTTAATCAAATTCGCAGCGCTTCGCCACGTTTGTACGGCAACCAGAGCGACGTCTACAACGCTATCCAGCAATGGTTACGTGCGGGCGGTGATACGCGCAGTATGCGCCAGTTTGGTATTGATGCCTGGCAAATGGAAGGGGCGGACAACTACGGTAACGTCCAGTTTACCGGTTACTACACACCGGTTATCCAGGCGCGCCATACGCGCCAGGGCGAGTTTCAGTATCCTATCTATCGCATGCCGCCAAAACGTGGGCGCTTACCCTCTCGTGCCGAGATCTACGCGGGCGCGCTAAGCGACAATTATATTCTGGCATACAGCAACTCCCTGATGGATAACTTCATTATGGATGTTCAGGGCAGTGGCTACATCGATTTTGGCGATGGCAGCCCGCTCAACTTCTTTAGCTATGCCGGGAAAAATGGCCACGCCTATCGCAGTATCGGTAAAGTGCTTATCGACCGTGGCGAAGTGAAAAAAGAAGATATGTCGATGCAGGCTATTCGCCACTGGGGTGAGACGCACAGCGAAGCCGAAGTGCGTGAGCTGCTGGAGCAGAACCCATCGTTTGTCTTCTTTAAACCGCAATCTTTTGCTCCGGTGAAAGGGGCCAGCGCGGTGCCGCTGATTGGCCGCGCGTCCGTAGCTTCTGACCGTAGTATCATTCCTGCGGGCACAACGTTACTGGCGGAAGTCCCGTTACTGGACAATAACGGCAAGTTTACCGGCCAGTACGAACTGCGCCTGATGGTGGCGTTAGATGTGGGGGGGGCTATTAAAGGGCAACACTTCGACATCTATCAGGGTATTGGCGCTGACGCCGGACACCGTGCCGGGTGGTATAATCACTACGGTCGCGTATGGGTACTAAAAACAGCGCCGGGTGCGGGTAACGTGTTCAGCGGTTAATTGCCGGATGGCGCTTCGCTTATCAAGCCTACATTATTGAGTACGCCTGATGAGGCGTAGCCGACATCAGGTAGTCAGACTGCTCGGTATTAATGAATTTGAGGTTCTATGTCTGTGGTTATTAGCGATGCCTGGCGCCAACGTTTTGGCGGTACGGCACGTCTGTATGGCGAAAATGCGTTGCAGCTGTTTGCCCAATCGCACGTTTGCGTGGTTGGGATTGGCGGAGTAGGGTCATGGGCGGCGGAAGCGCTGGCGAGAACCGGTATTGGCGCTATCACACTCATTGATATGGATGATGTGTGCGTCACCAATACAAACCGCCAGATCCATGCGCTGCGTGATAACGTCGGTCTGGCAAAAGCTGAAGTGATGGCGGAGCGTATCCGACAAATTAACCCGGAGTGCCGGGTGAACGTGGTCGATGATTTTGTTACGCCAGATAACGTTGCTGAATATATGAATGCAGGATTTTCGTACGTCATCGATGCGATTGATAGCGTGCGCCCAAAAGCGGCACTGATCGCGTACTGTCGGCGTAACAAAATTCCGCTGGTGACCACCGGTGGTGCGGGTGGACAGATCGATCCTACGCAGATTCAGGTCGTTGATTTGGCAAAAACCATCCAGGATCCGCTGGCGGCCAAGCTGCGTGAGCGGCTGAAAAGCGATTTTGGCGTGGTGAAAAACAGCAAAGGCAAGCTGGGCGTGGACTGCGTGTTCTCGACCGAATCGCTGGTTTACCCGCAGGCGGATGGCTCGGTATGTGCGATGAAAGCGACGGCGGAAGGGCCGAAGCGTATGGATTGCGCGTCCGGGTTTGGCGCGGCTACCATGGTGACAGCCACCTTTGGCTTTGTTGCTGTCTCCCATGCGCTGAAGAAGATGATGGCGAAGGCCGCGCGTCAGGTCTGATTGTGTCGGATGGCGCTATGCTTATCCGACCTACGGTTAGTGCAGTGTTGTAGGCCGGATAAGACGTATCTGCGTCGTCATCCGGCTTTCTGGGCCGCCTCGAGAATCGCCTCGTTTAGAGCATGCAGCCCCTGGCTACGCGAGGCGCTGAGCTGCGCGCGTAAACCCAGTTCGTCAAATAACGCCATCGGCGAACGCGCCAGTAACTCGGCTGCGGTTTTACCTTCGACCGCGGTGAGTAATACCGCCAACAGCCCGCGTACTATTCGACCTTCGCTGTCGCCGAAGAAATGCAGAGTGCCATTCTCATGAAGAGTATGCCCCAGCCAGACGCGGTTTTCGCAGCCCGAAATTTCTTTGGCCTGCGCCTTTAGCGTATCCGGAAGCGCCGGCAACTGCTTACCCAGCAGAATCAGCTGGCGATATTTATCTTCCCACTGAGTAAGCGGGATAAAGGTATTGCGTAACGTCTCTTCGGTTACGTTTGTGCCAAACGGGTGTCCGGCGAACAGAGGGCTTGTCATTAATCCACCAATATTTCCAGCGCGCGGTCGACGGCTGCGACCAACGCATCCACATCGCTTTGGGTATTATAAGGGGCAAATGAGGCGCGTAGTGTTCCGGATACCCCAAGTTCCGCCAGCAGCGGCTGTGCACAGTGTTGCCCCGCGCGCAGCGCAATGCCATATTCGGCCAGCAGAGTGACCATATCGCTGTGATGAACACCCGCGAAATCAAAGGCTAACAGACTGGAGTCCTGGCAGCGGAAGGAACGAAAGCCAGAGCGTTTCGCCAGGACATCTTCTGCCAGCGTCGCCAGACCCCGGCTCCAGTTTTCGGCTTGCGCCACATCAACGTCCGCCAGCCATTCGAGCGCCGCGCTTAGCCCGATAACGCCTGCAACGTTAGGCGTACCGGCTTCCAGCTTCCATGGTGCGGGCTGAGTGGTGAAACCGTCAAAACTGACTTCGCTAATCATCTTACCGCCCCCAAGCCAGGGAGACATGGCTTCCAGCAGTTCCGGCTTACAGTACAGCACGCCAATACCGGTGGGGCCATATAGCTTGTGGCCTGAAAACGCATAGAAATCAATATCCAACTGCTGTACATCGGCAGGGTAATGCACAATCCCCTGGGCACCATCAACCATCACCACCATGCCAGCCGCATGGGCGAGCGTAATGGCGCGGGCCAGATCCGGGCAGCCACCGGTGACGTTCGACATTTGCCCGAGCGCCAGAATGCGGCTGCGCGGGGTAATGAGCTGCGTGAGGCGCTCAACGTCTGGCAATAAATGGGGGTTGAGTGGGAGTTTGACGACCTTAGCCCCCGTTTGCTCCGCGACCATCAGCCAGGGAACGAGGTTGGCGTGATGTTCCGCTGCGCTGACGATAATCTCATCACCCGGTTGTAGGCGTGGACGCGCATAGCTTTGGGCAACCATGTTGATCGCTTCCGTTGTGCCGCGGGTCCAGACGATGGTTTTGTCATCCGACGCATTAATCAAGTGTGCGACTTTTTCCCGCGCGGCTTCATAGCGTGCGGTCAGGCGCTGGGCTTCAGCAAACTGGCTGCGATGGACGTTCCCGGCACTCAGGCTATAAAACTGATGGGTTGCCTCAATGACCGCCTGCGGCTTCAGCGCCGTAGCAGCGCTGTCGAGATAAACGCCAGCATCGTTGAGTGCGGGAAATTGTGCGCGAAACTGCGCGGGGTTAAAAGCGTTCATGGTATTCCTCAGTTCAGTAAACCGATCGTGGCGCAAAAAGGGCATTGATACAAGGGTTGTGCTAACCATCGGAATACTCTGGATATCCTGGCAAAGCCCGTTCAGTGTCTTATGCTAAATAGCGTTAGGCGAACAATTTTGCCTGTTACGGAGTATGTTTTTAATAGCATAAATCGCTTTAAGGAGAAGAAGATGAAAAAGACTGCCGCCATAATTTCTGCCTGTATGCTGACTTTTGCCCTGAGCGCCTGTTCTGGTTCGAATTACGTGATGCACACCAATGATGGCCGATCAATCGTAGCTGATGGTAAACCACAGACCGATAATGAGACGGGGATGATTTCGTATAAAGACGCTAACGGCAACAAACAGCAGATTAACCGTACTGACGTGAAAGAGATGGTAGAACTGGAGCAATAATAGCAGGTCGGCCATCGACGAAACGTGGACAAAAAAAAGCACCGCAATTTGGCGGTGCTACATTAATCACTATGGACAGACAGGGTAAATGTACAGGAAGTGAAAAAGGGTAGCTTTGCTACCATGGTCTGAATCGCAGACCAATTGCAAACACAACAACACAACATCACAACCGTAAGCCAAAAGCCCACCAGAACACGCATTCCGATAAAACTTTTCGTTCCGGCTTCAGGAAGTGCCGCCACTATAGGTATTTGCTGGTAGAACCTCAACGGACAATTTATAATGGCTCAGATAAAAAAAACTAATAGGTTACAGCCTGTTAGCTAATTGTTAAATTAATTTAACATCAAAGCCTAAAAGTCATGTCAAAACGATTACCACCCTTAAATGCGTTACGTGTTTTTGATGCTGCAGCGCGTCATTTAAGCTTTACTCGCGCAGCAGAAGAGCTTTTTGTGACGCAGGCCGCAGTAAGTCACCAAATCAAGTCACTTGAGGATTTTTTGGGGCTAAAACTGTTTCGTCGACGCAATCGATCTTTGCTGTTAACGGAAGAAGGTCAAAGCTACTTTCTCGACATTAAAGAGATTTTTTCGCAATTAACCGACGCGACGCGTAAACTTCAGGCACGCAGTGCAAAAGGTGCGCTTACCGTGAGTTTATTGCCCAGTTTTGCGATCCAATGGCTGGTGCCCAGACTCTCTAGCTTTAACTCAGCTTATCCGGGAATCGATGTCAGGATCCAGGCGGTGGACCGTCAGGAAGACAAACTGGCTGATGATGTTGATGTGGCGATTTTCTACGGACGTGGCAACTGGCCGGGTCTGCGCGTGGAAAAATTGTACGCAGAATATTTATTGCCGGTCTGCTCTCCGCTGTTGCTTACCGGTGATAAACCGCTAAAGACACCGGACGACCTGGCAAAACACACTTTATTGCATGATGCGTCGCGACGAGACTGGCAAGCCTATACGCGCCAGCTTGGCCTGAATCATATCAACGTACAGCAAGGACCTATCTTCAGCCATAGCGCCATGGTGCTACAGGCTGCAATCCATGGACAGGGGATCGCGCTGGCTAACAACGTCATGGCGCAGTCCGAAATTGAAGCCGGACGTCTGGTCTGTCCGTTTAACGATGTTCTGGTCAGCAAAAACGCATTTTATCTGGTTTGTCATGACAGTCAGGCAGAACTGGGTAAAATAGCCGCCTTCCGTCAGTGGATTCTGGCGAAAGCGGCCACGGAACAAGAAAAATTCCGCTTTCGTTATGAACAATAATTTACGTAGGGTATTCAAATGACCAGCCGTTTTATGCTGATTTTTGCCGCCGTAAGTGGCTTTATTTTTGTGGCGTTGGGCGCCTTTGGGGCACATGTTCTGAGCAAAACCCTCGGTGTTGTTGAAATGGGGTGGATTCAGACCGGCCTTGAGTATCAGGCGTTTCATACGCTGGCTATCTTTGGTCTGGCCGTCGCCATGCAACGGCGCATTAGTATTTGGTTTTACTGGAGTAGCGTGTTTCTGGCATTAGGTACAGTGCTGTTTAGCGGCAGCCTGTATTGTCTCGCGCTCTCTCATTTACGCCTGTGGGCGTTTGTTACCCCTGTCGGCGGCTTCAGCTTCCTCGTAGGCTGGGCGCTGATGTTAGTGGGCGCTATTCGATTGAAACGTAAGGGCGTTAGCCATGAATAAGGTTGTATTGTTGTGTCGCCCAGGTTTTGAAAAAGAGTGCGCCGCAGAAATTACGGATAAAGCAGGACGCCGGGAAATCTTCGGTTTTGCCCGCGTGAAAGACAATGCGGGTTACGTCATCTTCGAATGCTATCAGCAGGACGATGCTGAAAAGTTAGTGAAAGAGCTGCCGTTTAGTTCGCTGATTTTTGCTCGTCAAATGTTTGTGGTGGGCGAGCTGCTGCAATACTTACCGCCGGAAGATCGTATTACACCGATCGTTGGCATGTTGCAGGGCGTGGTGGAAAAGGGTGGCGATCTGCGAGTAGAAGTTGCCGACACCAATGAAAGCAAAGAGCTGGTTAAATTTTGCCGTAAATTTACCGTACCGTTGCGTGCAGCGCTGCGCGAAGCGGGCGTACTGGCAAAGTATGAAACGCCAAAGCGTCCGGTGGTTCACGTCTTCTTTATCGCCCCTGGCTGTTGTTATACCGGCTATTCCTGGCCTGACAATAACTCACCGTTTTACATGGGGATTCCGCGTCTGAAGTTTCCAGCCGATGCGCCGAGCCGTTCAACGCTCAAGCTGGAAGAAGCGCTGCACGTGTTTATCCCTGCCGATGAATGGGATGAGCGTCTGGCGAACGGGATGTATGCGGTGGATTTAGGCGCCTGCCCGGGCGGATGGACCTATCAGCTGGTTAAACGCAACATGTGGGTTTACTCCGTGGATAACGGCCCGATGGCGCAAAGCCTGATGGATACCGGACAGGTCACCTGGCTGCGTGAAGACGGATTTAAGTACCGTCCGAATCGCAACAACATTTCGTGGATGGTCTGTGACATGGTGGAGAAGCCGGCGAAGGTTGCCGCGCTGATGGCACAATGGCTGGTCAACGGCTGGTGTCGTGAGACGATCTTCAACCTCAAACTGCCGATGAAAAAACGCTACGAAGAGGTGTCACAGAACCTGGCTTACATTCAGGCCCAGCTTGATGAACATGGTGTAAATGCCCAGATTCAGGCGCGTCAGTTGTATCATGACCGTGAAGAAGTAACCGTTCACGTACGTCGTCTGTGGGCTGCCGTCGGCGGTCGTCGCGACGAGCGATAAGGCTACAACCCAGGTCGGATGGCGGCGTAATCGCCCTATTCGGCCTGGATTGCTTCAATCAGCTGTGTATCTGAAACAATATGCGTCACATCATCCAGATGCCCAATTCTGGCCTCTCCCGAACGATTAAATTTACTTTTATCGATCAGTAATAAAGACTGCGATGCACGCTTAAGCAGAATGGATTTGAAGTCTGCGTTGGTTGCATTTGAGTCCCAGAGCGCACCGTCGCTGTCGATCCCTTCGCAGGAAAAAATAAACAGGTCAATCTCGAGTGGTTTTAGCTGCGAGATAAGCGAGGGATTAACGTAGCAACCGTATTTGCGCTCAAGACGACCGCCGGAGCTGATAAGCTGAATGTGTTCACGTTTAGCCAATTCCTGGCAGATGGGCTGGCTGTTGGTAAAAACGTGAATGTTGATGTCCGGTAACTGTCGCGCCAGATACCAGCAGGTAGAGCTGGCGTCTAAGGCAATTACCATACCTTCTTCGATCCATGCCAACGCTTCACGGGCGATATCCGCTTTGTGTGCATAGTGGCTTTTGAGTCGAATATGAAATGGGTCACCGCTGTCCTGATTTTCCCGGTGAATAACTTTGGCCCGACCGTGGTTGCGTAACACTTTTCCCTGGGTCTGTAACTCGCTGAGATCGCGGCGGATGGTCTCTTTGCTGACGTTAAGCTGCAAAGCCAGGGCTTCGGTTGTCAGGCTTTTGTGGTTAGTAAGCAGATCTACGATTGCCTGCTGGCGCGCCGCTTTCATGTTCTGATCCTCATCTAATGATGAATGCCCGTACCTGACGGGCATTCTGACCAGAGATTACGGCGTTACCCCTTTTTTTAAAAGAATATTCCCGTACTTTGCCCGCTCTCCTGTGATAACGATCGCAAACGCCTTTTGTGCTCGTTCGTAAAAGGCATAGCGGTCAATACGCGTGATGTCCGGGCAGGGGGTCTGTAATGAAAGTGCCTGACGATAGCGAGCCTCAACGTCAGGATCGAGAGTGTCACCTTCAACCGCAGCCATCATCACCAGCGGTGGGGCGTAGCTGTCCAGTTCAAATAGCGGAATAAGCGCCCGCAGCAGATCGCTGACCAGCAGACCGTCAGCGCGGATGACCTGCGGCCCCATGCTGTTGGCCGGGAAGTGGGCATCGGAAAAGATAATCTCATCGCCGTGTCCCATTTCGGCCAGCACTTTCAGTAAGTCGGGGGAAATTAAGGGAGATATCGTTTTAAGCATGTTACTCGACTCCTGTGAGTTCGGATTCGGTTTGCGGATAGAAGTAACGGTACTGATAGCGCACCTGTTCGCGCGCCTGCTCCGGGGAGGTAAATTCCCCGATGCCTGACCAGGCAAACATTGCGGCGCCTGCCACGGTAGTTTCGGCATCATCCAGCACTTTGACTGGGATCCCGAGTACGTTCGCTTTGATTTGGTTCCACAAGATGTTGCGGCTGCCCCCGCCAACTAATAGCAGTTCAGTGGCCTGGAAATGACCGATTTTTTCCAGCGTTTGCAGATTCCGCTGCAGCTGTTCTGTCAGTCCTTCCAGCGCGGCGCGATAAAAGTGTCCACGGGTAGTATTGAGGGTAACCCCTTGCCAGCCCGCATTCTGACAGGCCAGCAGGTCGCAGTGCATCTTCACCCCTTCGGCACCAGCGGGAATATCCCGAGCTTCATCAATCAACGTTTGCCAGGGCGTGTCCGCAGTCCATAACAGCTTTCGAACCCATTCAAGCACGCCGGAGGCCAGCCACTGCATTCCGGGATTGTTAAGCCCAGCCTGACTATCCAGCTCACAGGTGGAGCCCGCATAATGGCTGAGCAGGGAGGTATTTACCTGCGCACTGCGCACCATCAGAATTTCCCATGTGCCGGAAGAGAGTACCGGTTCATCCTGTTGGGCGCCTGCGCCAAATAGCGCAAACTGTGTGTCGTGTCCGGCAGAGATGACCGGAATACCCTCTGGAAGTCCGAGCTGGTTGGCGGCCTCGCGTTGCAGTACTCCAATTTGTTCGCCTGCTTCAACCAGGCGCGGAAACAGGCGACGCGGTATGCCTGTTGCCTGCAAAATGTCCTGGCTGAAATCACGTTGCTGGATATCCAGCATCTGGCTGGTTCCCGCCATGGTGATGTCAGTTGTGAACTCGCCGGTTAAACGTTGGTTGATAAGCGACGAGATAAACAGCCAGGCGTGCGCCTGTTCCAGTAATTGCGGGTGGTTCTCTTTCAGCCATACCAGTTTGTACAGCGTATTGAAGCTAAACGCCCCAACGCCGGAGATTTCCTGCAGTTGCTGCGGTGACATGTAGCGATGGATATTCTCCATAACCGCTGCGGTACGTGGGCATTTCCAGCTGATCACCGGATACAGTTGTTTTCCGTTCTTATCCACCAGCGCGCCATCCACGCCGAAGGTGGTGACGGCGATCCCGCGAATTTGGCAGGCGGCCAGTTGTAAGGAAAGCCGCTGACAGCAGTCGGCAAAGCGTTGCAGAATGGCCTCCAGCGACCATTGGTGCCAGGCACTGTTTTCTGCGGCGATGTCACTGGCGTTCGGGGTCGCTGCGCGGGCGACAATCTTTCCCTGTCGGTCAACGGCAATGGCCCGCACGTTGGTCGCGCCACAGTCGAGAACCAGAATAACCTCTTGTTTCATAATTGCTCCTGGGAGATTACCTATTTCCGGATGGCGGCTTCGCCTTATCCGGCCTACAAAACCGTGTGCTTCGTAGGCCGCGCCGCCATCAGGCAATCGCTCGATGTTTAACGCTTATACAGCGGACCGTAGTTCTGACAAGCGCGGTAATCCTGACCTTCCGTATCCATACCGTGGGCGGCCCAGGAGGAAGGACGATAAATTTTCTCGTCTTCCACGTTGTGCATGCACACCGGGATACGCAGCATGGCAGCCAGAGTGATAAAGTCCGCACCTACGTGACCAATCGTCAGCACCCCGTGGTTAGCACCCCAGTTAGCCATGACGGAATAGACGTCGCTGAACGGGCCCTTGCCGGTTAAGCGCGGAGCAAACCAGGTGGTTGGCCATGTGGAGTTGGTACGCGCATCAAGCTGGTCGTGCATATCTTTCGGCAGCTCCACGCTCCAGCCTTCCGCGATTTGCAGCACCGGCCCCAACCCTTTGATGATGTTGATACGGCTCATGGTGAACGGCACACCGCCTTCAGTCAGGAAGCGAGATGAGTAACCGCCCCCGCGGAAGTATTCGTGAATAGCCGGGCACCATTCGGTTGCCTCCAGGCATTCATCCGCCTCTTTCTGCGAGATTTCCCAGTGTGGTTTCATGGTCGGTTTACCTTCGCTGTCGCGCTGTTTGCAGGAACCGTCCAGTGCCGCAGAACCGGAGTTAATCAAGTGAATAATGCCGTGCTCAGCAAGACCGGTCAGTGGTTTACCCGTGACGCGTTCAACCGCCTCTGGCGACCAGTAGGTGCGCACATCGGCAAAGACCTGGGCCGTGCCGGTGAGTTGATGGCCGAACAGCATCGCCACGCCGTTCAGGCTGTCGTTTTCTGTCGCGACAACGAACGGTTCACGAACGCCATTCCAGTCAAAGGAGCTGTTGAGCAACGCTTCGGCGGTATCGCCATTTGGGTATTGATCGGTCCAGTGACGCTGGCCCTGGAAGCCTGCGGCGATCGCGTTATAGCCCAGGGATTCTTCGACCAGACCTTTGTCTGCCAGCTTTTTGTTACCCTGCATCATGTCGCGAATGCACATAGCCATCAGCAGGCTTTCTTTCAGCACTGCGCGGCTTTGTTCTGCGTTACGCTTATATTGCTGCGCGTTCTGATCTTCGCCGTAGCGGAAGTTTTTGTCCGCCCACGCCAGCGCCATTTCCAGCTCGGTTTCATCATAGATTTTCTGGTCAATGCGACGACGCAGCTCGGTCATATCAACCGCCTGCACCTTCATACCCAGCCAGGATTCAAAGAAGTTATGGTCGACGATAGAACCGGCGATGCCCATTGATACTCCACCGACAGACAGGTAGCTTTTCCCTTTCATACTGGCAACCGCTAAACCGGCACGGGCAAAACGCAGCAGTTTTTCTTCAACATCGGCAGGGATAGAAGTGTCGTCTGCATCCTGTACGTCATGACCATAGATGGAGAAGGCAGGAAGGCCTTTTTGGCTGTGAGCTGCCAATGCGGCGGCCAGGTAAACCGCCCCCGGACGTTCCGTGCCGTTGAAGCCCCAGATCGCTTTCGGGCGCATCGGATCCATGTCGATGGTTTCACTGCCGTAGCACCAACATGGGGTAACTGTAATCGTCACGCCAACATTCTGGCTGCTGAATTTTTCTTCACAGGCCGCGGATTCTGACATGCCGGCGATACAGGTATCGGCAATCACACATTCAATTTGTGCGCCGCAGGCATGACGAAGTTTTTCAGTGATAAGCGCTGCGGTAGCTTTAGCCATATTCATGGTTTGCTCTTCGAGCGACTCACGTACACCCATACGACGTCCGTCAATAACCGGGCGAATACCAATTTTTGGTAAGCTGATTTTTTTCATCACAGATTCCTCACGTTATTCGGATAAATATTCAGTTGGCTGCCGTTTGTGAACGGAAGCGGGCAAAAATAAAGATGATGGCGAAGCAAAGCGCCGGGACCAGTTCAGCGGTCGGGATATTGCCAGCGGCATCGCTGACAAAGCCCATCACCGGGGTCACAATGCCGCCGCCAATGATGGTCATGACGATAAAAGACGAGCCATATTTGGTGTCTTGTCCCAGATTTTTGATCCCCAGAGAAAAAATGGTTGGGTACTGAATCGACATAAATGCGCTGCACAACGTCAGGGCCAGCAGGCCGATCTGGCCACCGGTGAAGGCGGAAATCAGGCACAGGATCATGGCAAGCAGGGCATATGCGGCCAGCACTTTATGCGGCGCAAAGCGACTGATAAGCCAGGTGCCGGAGAAACGACCGATAAAGAAGCACACCATGGTGCCGGTCAGGTAGTTGGCGGCGAAACCTGGCGTCATGCCTGGGATCTCTTCGATTGCGTAGCGAATCAGGTAGCTCCAGCAGGCAGTTTGTGCACCGACGTAGCAGAACTGCGCCAGTACCGCCCAACGCCAGTGGCGAATGCGCACCAGGCGGGAAAGGGACGCGGAGAATGAACTCTGAGCGTTGTCACTGTGATCGTCACTTTGCAGGGTCGGAAACTTGGTAAACATGATCAGCAGGGCGACCAGCAAAACGACCGCGACGATGATCATATAAGGGGTTTGAACCGATAACACCAGGCTGTGCTTGTAGGCGCTTAGCTGTTCTGGCGCCATCTTATCGAGTACGTCTTGAGATTGATGTGGCACATTAGACAAAATAAGACTTTGCCCAAAAACAACCGCAATAATGGCACCAAATGAGTTAAAAGTTTGCGCGAGATTTAATCGGAAGTGACCGCCGCTTTCCGGGCCCAGTACGGTTACAAAGGGGTTGGCAGCCGTTTCCAGACAACCTAAGCCCGCCGCAATAATAAATAGGCCAATCAGGAATAAGGTGTAATTCATTACCTCAGCCGCTGGCCAGAATAATGCTGCACCGATGGCATATAAGAATAATCCGGTAATAATGCCTGCTTTATAACTTAGTTTTTTCATCAGGATCCCGGCTGGGATTGGAATGACGAAATAACCAAAATAAAAAGCAGATTGAATCAGACCAGCCTGAAAGTTTGTTAATGTAAATGCTTGCTGAAATTGTGGTAATAAAATGTCATTAAGATTATTGGCAACCGCCCAAAGAAAAAACAGTGAACAGAGTAACGCGAAGGGAATGACATAATTTTTTGTCTGCCCCCGCTCTACCGCATGAAAACTTTGTGTTTGTATTGATGTGTTTCCCATAGCATCCTCATCAGTTCATAAGCATGTTCAACAGCTTAAGAGTACGATTGGTGATTTTTACCAACCTGCTAATCCAGGTGAGTTCCGGTAACCTGCCAGATAAAATTGGCCTTCATGAATGAACTCATGAATTCATTTTCAAATAAAAACCGGCCATTAATATGATGGTGGTCACATTTATGCTCAGGGTGTGGGTTTATGTGATTATCATCACTTTAATTTCTTTAAAATAATGACCGTTTGAGGAAAATAAATTAAAAAGCCACAGGGATAATGCCCGAATTAATTAGTTAAGTGGAAAACGGGCAATGGTAACAATTTATTCGCAAATGACCGTTTTACAATGGTTTTATTAAGAACGGACATTTTGCAATTGTAATATTATGCTTGCATGTTTTTATTCATCGTTATTAGTTGATGAACATCACAAAATCCAGTGCTAAAAATTCCCTTCTCTTTATTCAGCATGATGATAGTTAGCAAATACCCGCTTAAATCAACAGAGCGTCGAGGTATTAGCAATGTTCTGTTGTCGCATTTTGACTCACTGAGAGAGGTAAGTAATGGAACGAAATACGCTGGCACGGCAGATTATCAATACCTGCCTGGAAATGACCCGTCTGGGGCTGAATCAGGGGACTGCGGGTAATGTAAGTGTGCGTTACCAGGACGGGATGTTAATTACCCCGACGGGTATTCCCTATGACAAACTCACCGAATCCCACATAGTGTACATCAATGCTGAGGGACAGCACGAAGAAGGGAAATTACCTTCCAGCGAGTGGCGGTTCCATATGGCCGCTTATCAGACGCGTCCCGATGCTCAGGCGGTGGTCCATAATCATGCCGTGCATTGTACTGCTGTTTCTATTCTCAACCGGCCAATCCCGGCAATCCATTACATGATTGCGGCGGCTGGCGGTAACTCAATTCCCTGTGCGCCATATGCGACGTTTGGCACGCGTGAGCTTTCCGAGCACGTTGCGGTAGCGCTGAAAAACCGAAAAGCAACGCTGTTGCAGCATCATGGGCTGATCGCCTGCGAAGAAAATCTGGAAAAAGCCCTGTGGTTAGCGCATGAAGTGGAAGTGCTGGCGCAGCTTTATCTCAGCACGCTGGCGATTACCGATCCGGTTCCGGTACTGGATGATGAGGCTATCGCTATTGTGCTGGAAAAATTCAAAACATACGGATTGCGTATTGAGGAATAGGAGATAAAACGATGGCGAACAGAATGATTCTGAACGAAACGGCATGGTTTGGCCGGGGCGCTGTTGGCGCATTAACCGATGAAGTTATTCGTCGTGGTTATCGCAAAGCGTTGATTGTGACTGATAAAAATCTGGTGCAGTGCGGCGTTGTTGAGAAGGTGACTTCCCGAATGGATGCTGCAGGTCTGGCATGGGAAATCTATTCAGGCGTTATTCCTAATCCAACCATTGCGGTAGTGCAGGAAGGATTGAGTGTCTTTCAGCAAAGCGGCGCAGACTATCTGGTCGCCATTGGTGGAGGCTCCCCGCAGGATACCTGTAAAGCGATTGGCATTATTAACAATAACCCAGAGTTTGCGGATGTACGCAGCCTTGAAGGGTTATCGCCGACACGCTTCCCGAGCGTGCCAGTTATGGCTATCCCAACCACTGCGGGAACGGCGGCGGAAGTGACCATTAACTACGTGATCACTGACGAAGAGAATCGGCGTAAGTTTGTTTGTGTCGATCCACATGACATCCCGCAGGTGGCGTTCATTGATGCTGACATGATGGACGGCATGCCTGCTGCATTAAAAGCGGCTACTGGCGTAGATGCACTGACTCATGCCATTGAAGGCTACATCACGCGGGCTGCGTGGGCGCTTACCGATGCGCTGCACATTAAAGCCATCGAAATTATTGCCGGGTCATTACGCGGTTCCGTTGCGGGCGACAGCCAGGCGGGGGAAGCGATGGCTCTGGGCCAGTACGTTGCCGGGATGGGTTTCTCCAACGTAGGTCTGGGATTAGTGCATGGTATGGCACACCCGTTAGGCGCGTTCTACAACACGCCGCACGGCGTCGCGAATGCCATTTTGCTGCCGCACGTGATGCACTATAACGCCGAATTCACCGGGGAAAAATTCCGCGATATTGCCCGGGTAATGGGGGTTAAGGTTGAAGGACTGACGCTGGCAGATGCACGCAAAGCGGCGGTGGATGCCGTTTTCGCCCTTAATCGCGATGTAGGTATCCCACTGCATCTACGCGATGTTGGCGTCCGTAAAGAGGATATTCCTGCGCTGGCGCAAGCCGCATTTGACGATGTTTGTACCGGGGGAAATCCGCGTGAAGCGAGCCTTGGGGATATCGTTGAGCTGTACCATACTGCCTGGTAATCACCTGGCGCTTATCCGGCCTACAGGGTTGTACGATAAGTAGGCCGGATAAGCGCAGCGCCATCCGGAAATAAGACTACCGCGCCAGCCGTAGCTGCTGTAGGTTTCCGTCGATATGTAAGTCCGTTTGCAGCCGCGCGATATCGCGGCACAAAAACGCCATCTCCCGATGTTCTTCGAGTTTCTTGCGCCATTTCTCCGGTACGTCATCCAGATGTTCATACAGCGCCTCCAGCGTTGGAAACTGTGCCAGCAGTTGTGTGGCGCTTTTAGGACCAATACCGGCAACCCCCGGTATTTTAGAACTGCTGATCCCGGCCAGTCCCCAGTAATCAGGCAACTGTTGCGGCAGCACGCCGAACTCTTTTTCGATGAATGGCGCATCCAGCCAGCGTTTCTGGAAATAATCGCGAATACGCAGCGTCGGGGAGAGTAGCTGACAGTAGCCTTTATCGGTTGAGACGATAGTCGCCTGGTGTCCCGCCTGGCTAACTTTCACCGCCAGAGTGGCGGCTAAATCATCGGCTTCATTCCCGCTGGATACCCAGCAGCAGACGCCGCGCTGTTCAAAAGCGGCGCGTAAGGCGGACATTTCCTGGTGTAAATCGTCAGGCATCGGCGGGCGACCGGCTTTGTAGTCAGGTAACCGTTGGTGACGCCAGCCGCTGTTACGCGCTTCGTCATCAAATACCGCCACGGCGTGCGTGGGTTGACTGTGCACAATCAGCTGATCGAGCGCGTGCTGGCATGTCTCCACGCAGGGGGAGCCCTGTACGGCGTGAATACGGCGGATGAGATTCAGTGCATCAACAATGAGCAGGTGGACGGCCACGGTGTTCTCCCTAACAAATTAGTCTGTAGGGTAACATTCACGACGAGTGGAGACGAGCATTGCGAAAGAGCGCTATCCGAAAGCCTGATAAGCGAAGCGCCAGCAGGCAATAAAAGCCGGATACGGCGAGCGCCTTATCCGGCCTACAGATACGAAAATGTGCTGAGAATTAATCGCAGGTGACAATCTTCATCGCCAGACCACCACGAGAGGTTTCGCGGTATTTGGCATTCATGTCTTTACCGGTTTCGTACATGGTCTCGATAACTTTATCGAGGCACACGCGTGGTTCACTGGTACGGCGCAGCGCCATACGTGCAGCGTTCACCGCTTTAACCGAAGCAATGGCATTACGCTCAATGCACGGTACCTGAACCTGGCCGGCAACCGGGTCGCAGGTCAGACCCAGGTTGTGTTCCATACCGATTTCTGCCGCGATGCATACCTGCATTGGGCTACCGCCCAGCAGTTCAGCCAGACCAGCCGCTGCCATGGAGCAGGCGACGCCAACTTCACCCTGACAGCCGACTTCGGCACCAGAGATAGAGGCGTTCATCTTGTACAGTGAACCAATGGCGCTCGCGACCAGCATGTAGCGTGCCAGCGAGTTAGCGTTCACTTCACGGATAAACTTGTCGTAATACGCCAGTACGGCAGGAACAATCCCGCATGCACCGTTGGTTGGTGCAGTCACCACGCGTCCACCGGCTGCGTTTTCTTCGTTCACGGCCAGCGCGAACATGTTGATCCAGTCAACAACCGCCATCGGGTCGGTGGTGGTTTTGTCGCTGCTGACCAGCATGCGACGCAGCGCAGCAGCACGACGCGGAACGCGCAGTTTGCCCGGCAATACACCTTCGGTGGTGATGCCGCGTTCAATCCCGCTACGCATCACTTCCCAGACGTTAGCAAAGTGCTGTTCCAGCTCTTCTTTGCTGTGCAGCGCCAGTTCGTTTTGCATCATCAGACCGGAAAGCGACAGGCCGGTTTCCTGGCAATGACGTTGCAAATCAGCTGCGGATTTATACGGATATGGCACGTTTACCGGAGAGTTGTTCGGTAAACCAAAATGTTCTTCATCAACGATGAACCCACCGCCAATGGAATAGTAAGTCTGGCTGTAAATGGCCTTTTCGCCCGCCAGTGCGGTAATGCGCATCCCGTTTTCGTGCAGGGACAGATTGTCCGCATGGAAATTCATGCACTTATCGACCGGGAACTCGACCTCATGTTGACCGTCTGCCAGCAGCAAACGCCCATGAGTATTCACATCCTGGATAAAGGACGGAATGGCATCAATGTCTACGGTATCCGGCAGATTACCCGCCAGGCCCATAATAATCGCGATGTCGGTATGGTGACCTTTCCCCGTCAGAGATAAAGAGCCATAGACATCAACCACTACGCGGGTTACGTCAGTGAGAATTCCGCGTGCAATCAGGTCATCCGTGAATTGTTTGCCTGCTTTCATCGGGCCAACAGTGTGGGAGCTGGAAGGGCCAATGCCGATTTTGAAAATATCGAATACGCTAATCATGAGGCGTCCATTGTGTATCGAGGTGCGCCGCCCCGAGGAGCGGCGCAGGGGAATTAACTGAACAGAGAGTAGAAAATAGCGGAGATAGCGATCAGGCCCATAATCACAACGAAGACGTTGCTGATATGGCCGCTGTACTTACGCATTGCCGGTACTTTCTGAATGGCATACATCGGCATCAGGAACAGAATCATCGCGATGATTGGGCCACCCAGGGTCTCAATCATGCCGAGGATGCTTGGGTTCAGCGTCGCCACAATCCAGGTGGTTACCAGCATGAACAGCGCAGTGATTTTGTTCAGTTTGTTGATTTCGATGGATTTGCCTTTGCCGCGCAGAGACTTAATCACCATACCATTGAAGCCTTCACGTGCGCCCAGGTAGTGGCCCAGGAAGGATTTGGTGATAGCGATAATCGCGATGATCGGTGCCATCCAGGCAATAATCGGCGCGTTAAAGTGGTTCGCCAGGTAAGACAGAATCGAGATGTTCTGCTCTTTCGCTGCTGCCAGGTCTGCCGGAGTCAGGCTGAATACGCAGCTGAAGACGAAGAACATAACGGTCAGTACCATCATGATGTGAGCGAATGCCAGAATCTTGGAGCATTTTTTCTCTGCTTCATCACCGTACTCTTCACGCTTCGCCACGGCGAAGGAGGAGATGATCGGGGAGTGGTTGAAGGAGAACACCATTACCGGAATTGCCAGCCACAGGGTCAACAGCAGGCCGTTGCCGGTGGTTGCCGCAGAGTCAAAAGACATGGTTTCCAGAATCGCACCGCTCCACTGAGGGATCAGGTACAGCGCCAGCAGCATCAGCGCCGCAACGAACGGGAATACCAGGATGCTCATCGCCTTAACGATCATCTGCTCACCGAAGCGCACGATGGTCATCATGCCGACAATCAGGATCAGTGACAGGATTGCGCGCGGCGGCGGCGTAATCGCCAGCTGGTGGGTCAGAAAGCTTTCAACCGTGTTGGTGATGGCTACGCTGTAAACCAACAGAATCGGGTAGATAGCGAAGAAGTAGAGCAGGGTAATCAGTTTACCTGCACCAACACCAAAGTGTTCTTCTACAACTTCGGTGATGTCTTCACCCGGATTTTTACCGGACAGCACAAAGCGAGTCAGGCCACGGTGTGCAAAGAAGGTCATTGGGAAGGCAAGGATCGCCATGATGATCAGCGGGATCATACCGCCTACGCCTGCGTTAATCGGCAGGAACAATACACCCGCCCCAATCGCCGTGCCGTAAAGGCCCAGCATCCACATGGTGTCTGTTTTGCGCCATGCGCTGCGGGTCTGGCCCGTAACGATAGTGCTGGTTTGAGTGTTTTCCATCTATTTCTCCTGGAGGAAGCTTAAAAAGTCGGGTTTGGGGTCAATCCAATGAGAAAGTACCCGACTGTAAATCGAAATTCGTTGAGCGATTTTTATATAATTTTTCGCCGTAATAATTTTCGGGCGGAAAGATACATTTTAGTAATGAATGTATCAGTGATCGGGATCCCAAATGCAATAATCCACCTTTTATGTGGATAAATTTGGGCCATTAATCTGTTAAAAAATAGTCAAAGCGAATTTACGGGCGCGAAGGCTAACATTAACGACATATCTCATGAAAGCGAAGGCGCGAAGATAGGCGTGTTCAGCTGTAAAAACTGTTGTTTTTAGATGATTTCGGCGACTAATAATAATTTTCTAAGATAAATCACGGTTGGTTTTTCAAGGTAATCGTTTGCGGTGCTCGCTGTTTTTTATGAATCATCACTGGCATTTATATGATTGTCGGAGCTATGTGACTGGTATCACTAAAAAAAGCCGGGAGGCAAGTGCGCCAAACCCGGCTTTGATATGGACAAAACTGTCACCGCTATAGCGCTGCTAGCGGGTGTTGAAGGTTAGGCGCAGATCTCGTAACAAGGGATATACGCAGTGCCCGGTAACTTCATACGATGTTGTGCAACAAAGCCCTGCAGGAGATCGTCCATGCGGCGCATCATTTCGCGGTCACCGTGGATTTTGTACGGGCCAAACTCTTCAATAGCGCGGATCCCGACTTCCTTCACGTTACCTGCCACAATACCGGAGAATGCACGCCGTAAATCGGCGGCCAATACTTCAACGGGTTGATCCGGGTACAGCTTCAGGTTGGCCATGTTTTCATGGGACGGCTCGAACGGCATCTGCAGATCGGGCGCGATACGAATCGACCAGTTAAAGCTGTAAGCATCTCCTGTGTCGCGACGGTTTTCTTTCACCAGCGGCATCGCTTTTTTCATCAGACGCGCCACTTCTGCCGCATCGTCAATGATGATGCGATAGTGGCGACGCGCATCTTCCCCCAGCGTGTGCACGATAAATTCGTCCAGCACGCGGAAGTAATCCGCACTCTCTTTTGGTCCGGTCAGGATCAGCGGTAGAACCTGATCTTTGTTGGCAGGATTCATCAGGATCCCCAGCAGATACAGCAGCTCTTCTGCTGTCCCTACGCCACCCGGGAAGATGATAATACCGTGGGCGATACGCACGAACGCTTCCAGACGTTTTTCAATGTCCGGCATGATGATCAGTTCGTTTACCAGCGGGTTAGGCGGTTCAGCGGCGATGATTGACGGTTCGGTCATGCCAATAAAGCGGCTGTCTTTGTATCGCTGCTGGGCGTGGCCGACCGCAGCGCCTTTCATTGGCGCTTCCATCGCCCCCGGACCGCAGCCGGTACAGATGTTTAGTTCGCGCAGGCCCAGTTGGGTGCCGACGCGACGGGCGTACAGGTATTCATTCTCGTTGATTGAGTGACCGCCCCAGCAGACGACCATGTTCGGCGCTTCACCAACGTG
This sequence comes from Citrobacter sp. Cpo030, assembly GCF_030333005.1. Lineage (NCBI taxonomy): Bacteria > Pseudomonadati > Pseudomonadota > Gammaproteobacteria > Enterobacterales > Enterobacteriaceae > Citrobacter > Citrobacter sp. Cpo030. The sequence goes on from NZ_JAOWGT010000052.1 coordinate 20,681, forward strand.
CAGCGCCCGTGCATTACGCAGGATCGAGAATACGAGGTTGGTAATATGCACCGAGCTTTCGAGATCCAAATGCTGAAAACGACCAGCGTTATGGATCTGGCCATTGACGAACAGAATGTCACGCAGCACGGCAAACAGGTTTGCCTGTAGCGCACGAATAATGCGTCCGTCAACAAACGCATCTTCAGGTGGGTTGATCAGTTCCAGCTTCACGCCCCGTTCGCGGCGCAGTACGTTAATATCGAAACTTTCAAAGCGTGACAGCAGTTCTTTGCTGTTGTCGGTCAAACTGCCGGAGTTCAGAACGGCAAGCGAACAGTTACGAAACAGTTGATACAGGTCGCTGCTGGCCGTGCGTTTAAGCATATCGACTTCCAGCTGCGACAACATGTCCATTGAGCCAAGCGGGCTAATATGTGTAATCAAGTAAACTCCTTATGGGACGCAACACGTCATTCCCTATTGATTACAATAGCCCTGGCTTATGACCTTTCACAACCTTGCGCGCGGAATCCGACACGCAAAATTGAGAAAAAAGATTACTGACGTACCAGACGACCGGTTGCCGGAGTGAAATCGGTGTTGGTGCGCCATGGGTTAATGTCCAGGCCGCCACGTCGCGTGTAGCGTGCGTAGACGCTCAGTTTCTCTGGCTGGCAGAAGCGCAGAATGTCATTGAAAATACGTTCCACGCACTGCTCATGAAATTCATTATGGTGGCGGAAGGAGACCAGATAACGCAGCAGCTTCTCTCTGTCGATTTTCCGTCCACGATACTGAATTTGTATGGAGCCCCAGTCGGGTTGATGGGTAATCAGACAGTTGGATTTCAGCAGGTGGCTGACCAGCGTCTCTTCCACTGCTTTTTCACCGCTCACGGCATTTTCCAGATACGCAGTGCTGAACTGGTAGTTGTCGATGACGATATCCTGATTGTCGATACAGGTCCCATTAAAGTGGGCTATCGGCTGCCCTTCCAGTTCGTCAAGGCGGTACAGCGCCACGCTGACATCACCTTGAGCGCAGGCGCGAAGATCGTTTTCCAGTATCTGGCGTACCGCGTCCCAGGAATCAAAACGCGTCTGGTTAAAACTGTTCAGGTAAAGCTTAAAGCTTTTCGACTCAATCAGATTTACGCTGGTGTAATCCAGTTCCACGTGACCGACCGCGACTTGCGGTAAGCCGTTGGCATTCAGCCACGACAGTTCATATAGCGTCCAGATATCCGCACCGTGAAAAGGCAAGTTATCGGCCTTTAAATCCAGCGGGTCGCGATTCAGGCTGCGCGGAACGCCCTGCAACAGACTTGCATCGTAATTGTCTCGGTAATCCGTTGATTTACCAAGAGTCAGGCCGTTAAGCGCCTGATGATTTTCATAAGAGGACATGTTTCACCGTCATAAACCAGATACACTATGCGACAAGTGTATCCTGGCTTTTGTGAAGAGAGAAATCAGTGGACGAATTGACAGCGCAGGCGTTGATAGCCTTTACGACGCGTTATTGCGACGCATGGCATGAAAAAAACAACAGTTGGCCGCTCAGCGAAGAGCTGTATGGCGTACCTTCTCCGTGTATCATTTCTTCCACAGACGATGCCGTATTTTGGCGGCCTCAACCTTTTGTCGGCGAAAATAACCTCAATGCGGTTGAACGGGCCTTTGATATTGTGGTACAACCCGCTGTTCACGCTTTTTACACCACCCAGTTTGCCGGGGATATGCACGCGCAGTTTGCGGATGAAAAGCTGACGCTGCTGCAAACCTGGAGTGAAGATGACTTCAGGCGCGTTCAGGAAAACCTGATTGGTCATCTGGTTACGCAAAAGCGACTTAAGCTTTCGCCTACGCTTTTTATTGCCACACAAGATAATGAGCTTGACGTCATTTCGGTTTGCAATCTGTCCGGTGAAGTGTGCAAAGAAACGCTGGGCACCCGTAAACGAACGGTGCTGGCGGCCTCACTTGCGGAATTCCTCATTCAACTTAAGCCAGTTCTGTAATCCAGTTTGCCCTGAATCTTGTGAGAGATCTCTTACAAGCCCTGTAGGACATTGCCAGGTGATAAGTAAAGACTTAATGAATTGATAAAATAATAATTTATTATTATTCAACTGGTTAGTGTTTTATTGTCAACTTTCATACGAAAATAATCGTAAGAGTAAGCCTGTAAGCATCTTGTAAGACAAAGCGAAACAGGCGATTCTATATCTGTCGACAAGGAGTCGCACAACGAAGAGAACATCAGGATGATGGCTCTTCGCCAGGACACACCAGGACGGTGTTGCAAGGACAGGCTTCAGGACGAAGCAAAGAGGAAGACGCTGGATGCGTTAAAGGACACCTCCAGGATGGAGAATGAGAGCCGGTCAGGATGTTCGGCGGGTCTGGATGGCCAGGATACTTCAGGATGAAGTTTTCACATCGGGGTGATGTGAGCAGGATGCAAAAGTTCAGGATGAACACGGTCGCAAGACCACAGGAAAAGTTGTCACGGATGAGCAGGGAGCACTAAAAGTAGCTGGAATGCTGCGAAACGAACCGGGAGCACTGTTTTTACAGTGCTCCCTTTTTTTATTTCCCTCCACTAGTGCTATTCTTCGCGCCAGATTTTTTCATCATTGAGGTTAATTTCATGACGACTCATGACCGTGTGCGCCAGCAGTTGCACGCACTTGAAGCGCTACTGCGTGAACATCATCACTGGCGGATGGATGAGCCAGCAGAGCATCTGTTTACCAGTACGCAGCCTTTTTGTATGGATACCATGGAGCCCGTCGAGTGGCTGCAGTGGGTGTTGATTCCCCGCATGCATACGTTGATTGATAACGCGCAGCCGCTTCCGCAGGCATTTGCCGTCGCTCCGTATTACGAAATGGCGCTGGCAGCCGATCACCCGCAACGCGACATTCTCCTGGCGGCGTTGCAGGAGCTGGATGCGCTGTTTACAAGTGATAACGCCTGATGCTGGAAATTCTTTATCAGGACGAATGGCTGGTCGCCGTCAATAAACCTTCGGGCTGGTTGGTTCACCGCAGTTGGCTCGACCGGGATGAGAAAGTGGTGGTGATGCAAACGGTGCGCGACCAAATTGGTCAGCACGTATTTACCGCCCATCGACTCGACAGGCCAACCTCCGGCGTGCTGCTGATGGGGCTGTCCAGCGAAGCCGGGCGTTTACTGTCCCAGCAGTTTGAACATCATCAAATTCAGAAACGCTATCATGCGATTGTGCGTGGCTGGCTGATGGATGATGCCGTGCTGGATTACCCGCTGGTCGAAGAGCTGGATAAGATTGCCGATAAGTTTGCCCGCGATGATAAAGGCCCGCAGCCTGCTGTCACCCATTATCGTGGCCTGGCAACGGTAGAAATGCCGGTAGCGACCGGGCGTTATCCGACTACCCGTTACGGGCTGGTGGAGCTGGACCCTAAAACCGGTCGCAAGCACCAGCTCAGACGCCATCTGGCGCACTTGCGCCATCCGATTATCGGCGACAGCAAGCATGGTGATTTGCGGCAAAACCGCAGCGCCGCGGAGCATTTCGGTTGCCAGAGATTGATGCTGCATGCCAGCCAGCTTGCGCTGACCCATCCTTTCACCGGCGAACCGCTGGTTATTCGCGCCGGGCTGGATGACGTCTGGATGCAGGCGTTATCACAGTTTGGCTGGCGTGGACTTCTCTCTGAGAATGAAAGGGTTGAGTTCAGCGGGCTGTCAGGTCAGGATGAGCAGATAGATTCTTAAGTCCCAGGAGATTACGGTTATGGCGGAAATTGGAATTTTTGTCGGCACGATGTACGGAAACGCGCTGCTGGTTGCCGAAGAGGCCGAAGCTATTTTGACGGCGCATGGTCATAAAGCTACGGTGTTCGAAGATCCGGAGCTTAGCGACTGGCAGGCATATCAGGATAAATATGTACTGGTGGTGACTTCCACGACCGGGCAGGGCGATCTGCCGGATAGCATCGTGCCGCTGTTTCAAGGGATCAAAGATAATCTCGGTTTCCAGCCAAATCTGCATTACGGGGTCATTGCGCTGGGCGACAGTAGCTACGTTAATTTCTGCAATGGCGGCAAACAGTTCGATGCCTTGTTGCAGGAACAAAGCGCCCACCGTGTAGGAGAAATGCTGCTGATTGATGCCAGCGAGCATCCTGAACCGGAAAGCGAATCCAATCCCTGGGTAGAAAACTGGGGAACCTTGCTTAAATAACTCCCTCGCCCGTACGGGCTGCAACCCCCATTTGAACCGCAAGCCGGGCCAGGCGAAGCCGCCACCCGGCAATAAAACCCCAATTACGTGAACTAACTTCCACTACTTTGGGCTTATGCCCCAAACAACTTCTCACTGCCTCCCTAATGTTGTGTTCATGCACGGTGAGGGCAAGTGGCACTCCTTCATATACTTTTCCCGTCAGTTCCCGGAATGGCAGCGAGTCAGAATAAAACGGCCCTGAGCTGTACCAACACTGCCACACACTAACCTCTCATTCTGATCACCCTACAGGTGCTGTACAGAATGAACTGGCGAAAGCCAGGATTCAGGAGTGCAACAATGAGTTCATTAAGTCAGGCGGCGAGCAGCGCGGAAAAACGCACTAACGCTCGCTACTGGATAGTGGTGATGCTGTTTATCGTCACATCCTTCAACTACGGCGATCGCGCCACCTTATCCATTGCCGGTTCGGAGATGGCCAAAGACATTGGTCTGGATGCGGTAGGGATGGGGTATGTATTCTCCGCTTTCTCATGGGCCTATGTTATCGGCCAGATCCCCGGCGGCTGGTTGCTCGACCGCTTTGGTTCAAAACGCGTTTATTTCTGGTCCATCTTTATTTGGTCCATGTTTACCCTGTTGCAGGGTTTTGTCGATATCTTCAGTGGTTTCGGCATTATCGTTGCGCTGTTTACTCTGCGTTTCCTCGTCGGTTTAGCTGAAGCGCCCTCCTTCCCCGGCAACAGTCGTATTGTGGCGGCGTGGTTCCCGGCACAGGAAAGGGGCACGGCGGTCGCTATCTTTAACTCTGCGCAATACTTTGCCACCGTTATCTTCGCGCCAATCATGGGTTGGCTGACCCATGAAGTGGGCTGGTCGCATGTGTTCTTTTTTATGGGCGGCCTCGGGATCATTATCAGCTTCGTCTGGCTGAAGGTGATTCATGAACCGAACCAGCACCCGGGCGTAAACCAAAAAGAGCTGGAGTACATTGCCGAAGGTGGGGCGCTGATCAACATGGATCAGGCGGCAGCCAAAACTAAAGTGCCGTTTAGCGTGAAGTGGGGGCAAATCAAACAGCTGCTGGGTTCACGGATGATGATCGGGATTTACATCGGCCAGTACTGCATTAACGCGCTGACCTACTTCTTTATCACCTGGTTCCCGGTTTATCTGGTGCAGGCTCGCGGTATGTCGATTTTGAAAGCTGGCTTTGTTGCTTCGGTTCCGGCCATTTGCGGATTCGCCGGCGGCGTGCTCGGCGGCATTATTTCCGACTGGTTGATGCGCCGTACCGGTTCGCTGAATATCGCCCGTAAAACGCCAATCGTACTCGGTATGCTGCTGTCGATGGTGATGGTGTTCTGTAACTACGTCAATGTGGAGTGGATGATCATCGGCTTTATGGCGCTGGCCTTCTTCGGCAAAGGTATCGGTGCGCTGGGATGGGCGGTGATGGCTGATACTGCACCTAAAGAGATCAGCGGTCTGAGCGGCGGTTTGTTCAACATGTTTGGCAACATCTCCGGCATCGTCACGCCAATTGCTATCGGCTACATCGTAGGGACCACCGGCTCGTTTAACGGCGCGTTGATTTACGTCGGGGTACATGCGCTGATTGCGGTGGTGAGCTACCTAGTGCTGGTGGGCGATATTAAACGTATCGAATTGAAACCTATCGCAGGACAATGATGATGACAACACAATCGAGTCCCGTTATTACCGATATGAAGGTCATCCCGGTGGCCGGTCATGACAGCATGCTGCTCAATATTGGTGGGGCGCATAACGCATACTTTACTCGTAATATCGTGGTGCTCACCGATAACGCCGGAAATACCGGTGTCGGTGAAGCGCCTGGTGGCGAAGTGATTTATCAGACGCTGGTGGATGCGATTCCACAGGTGTTGGGCCAGGAAGTCGCGCGCCTTAATAAGGTGGTGCAGCAGGTGCATAAAGGCAACCAGGCCGCTGATTTTGACACTTTTGGCAAAGGCGCCTGGACCTTTGAACTGCGGGTCAATGCGGTAGCGGCGCTGGAAGCCGCATTGCTCGACCTGTTGGGTAAGGCGCTGAACGTGCCGGTTTGTGAACTGTTAGGGCCGGGCAAGCAGCGCGATGCGGTCACCGTACTCGGCTATCTGTTCTACGTGGGCGATCGCACAAAGACCGATTTACCGTATCTGGAAAGCACGCCGGGAAACCATGAGTGGTATCACCTGCGTCATCAGCAGGCGATGAACAGTGAGGCGGTGGTACGTCTGGCTCAGGCTTCGCAGGATCGCTACGGCTTTAAAGATTTCAAACTCAAGGGCGGTGTACTGCCTGGCGAACAGGAAATCGACACCGCTCGCGCGCTGAAAAAATGCTTCCCGGATGCACGTATTACGGTTGATCCCAACGGTGCCTGGCTGCTGGATGAAGCCATCTCCCTGTGTAAAGGGCTGAACGATGTTCTGACCTACGCCGAAGATCCATGTGGCGCTGAACAGGGTTTTTCTGGCCGCGAAGTGATGGCCGAGTTCCGCCGTGCAACCGGTCTGCCGGTAGCAACGAACATGATAGCCACCAACTGGCGTGAAATGGGCCATGCGGTGATGCTGAACTCAGTAGATATTCCGCTGGCCGATCCGCACTTCTGGACCCTTTCTGGCGCGGTACGCGTGGCACAGTTATGCGATGACTGGGGCCTGACCTGGGGCTGCCATTCTAACAATCATTTTGATATTTCCCTGGCAATGTTTACCCACGTCGGCGCTGCTGCACCGGGTAATCCAACGGCTATCGATACCCACTGGATCTGGCAGGAGGGCGATTGCCGCCTGACCAAAAATCCGCTGGAGATTAAAAACGGAAAAATTGCGGTACCCGATGCGCCCGGTCTGGGCGTGGAACTGGATTGGGATCAGGTACAGAAAGCGCATGAAGCCTATAAGGCGCTGCCCGGCGGCGCACGTAATGACGCAGGCCCAATGCAGTATCTGATCCCCGGATGGACTTTTGACCGTAAACGTCCCGTTTTCGGCCGCCACTAATTTTGAATAAGGACTTAATTATGAGCGCACAATTTTCTACCCCATTGGTTACCTCTATGCAGGTTATTCCGGTTGCGGGTCATGACAGCATGCTGATGAACCTGAGCGGCGCACATGCTCCGTTCTTCACGCGCAATATTGTGATTATTAAAGATAACTCCGGTCATACCGGTGTGGGTGAAATTCCCGGCGGCGAAAAAATTCGCAAAACGCTGGAGGATGCGATCCCGCTGGTGGTAGGTAAAACGTTAGGTGAATACAAAAACGTGCTGAATGCGGTACGTAATACTTTTGCCGATCGTGATGCGGGCGGCCGCGGTTTGCAGACCTTCGATTTACGTACCACTATTCATGTGGTTACTGGGATCGAAGCGGCGATGTTGGATCTGTTAGGTCAGCATCTGGGCGTAAACGTCGCCTCTTTACTGGGTGATGGCCAGCAGCGTAGCGAAGTTGAAATGTTGGGTTACCTGTTCTTCGTGGGTAACCGTAAGGCAACGCCGCTGCCGTACCAGAGTCAGCCGGATGAGAAATGCGACTGGTATCGTCTGCGTCATGAAGAAGCGATGACCCCGGATGCGGTAGTGCGCCTGGCGGAAGCCGCATATGAGAAGTATGGTTTTAATGATTTTAAACTGAAAGGCGGCGTGCTGGCCGGGGAAGAGGAAGCAGAATCTATCGTTGCGCTGGCGAAGCGCTTCCCGCAGGCCCGCGTCACGCTGGATCCGAACGGCGCGTGGTCGCTAAATGAAGCGATTAAGATCGGCAAATATCTGAAGGGTTCTCTGGCCTATGCGGAAGATCCGTGCGGTGCCGAGCAGGGCTTCTCAGGTCGTGAAGTGATGGCGGAATTCCGTCGCGCCACCGGTCTGCCGACCGCCACCAACATGATCGCCACCGACTGGCGTCAGATGGGGCATACGCTGTCGTTGCAGTCTGTTGATATCCCACTGGCGGACCCGCACTTCTGGACCATGCAGGGTTCTGTCCGTGTGGCGCAGATGTGCCATGAGTTCGGGCTGACCTGGGGATCGCACTCTAACAACCACTTTGATATTTCGCTGGCGATGTTTACGCATGTTGCGGCGGCGGCTCCGGGTAAAATAACCGCTATCGATACCCACTGGATCTGGCAGGAAGGCAATCAGCGCTTGACCAAAGAGCCGTTTGAAATCAAAGGCGGCATGGTGCAGGTTCCGGCAAAACCGGGTCTGGGCGTGGAGCTGGATATGGATCAGGTCATGAAAGCGCATGAACTGTACCAGCAACATGGACTGGGTGCGCGTGATGATGCGATGGGTATGCAGTATCTTATCCCGAACTGGACGTTTGATAATAAGCGTCCGTGCATGGTTCGCTAAGTGATCCAGGACCGCTCCTATAGAGTGAGCGGTTTTGCTCCTGGTGTATGCTTAACATAGTCAACATGCGTAAGGATGCTTTATGAAAATAGTAATCGCACCAGATTCCTATAAGGAAAGTTTGAGTGCGCTTGAGGTGGCAACGGCTATAGAGCAGGGGTTTCGTGAGATCTGGCCCGATGCGGATTACGTGAAGATTCCGGTTGCAGATGGCGGTGAAGGAACGGTCGAAGCGATGGTTGCCGCAACGCAAGGTCACCTTGTGCATGTTGATGTTACCGGCCCTTTGGGCAACACAATTCAGGCATTTTATGGTTTATCCGGTGATGAGCGCTCGGCGTTTATCGAAATGGCGGCCGCCAGCGGACTGGAACAGGTTCCTGCGGGATTACGCGATCCGCTGAAAACGACATCCTGGGGAACCGGGGAGTTAATCCGTCATGCGTTGGACGCAGGCGTTGAGCATATCATCATTGGAATTGGCGGAAGCGCCACCAATGATGGCGGTGCCGGGATGGTGCAAGCGCTGGGAGCAAAATTGCTGGATGCGCAAAATAACGATATTGCCCATGGCGGGGCTGGCCTCGAATCGCTCGCCCGAATTGATATTTCTCATTTAGACCAGCGACTTGCCGCGTGTCGTATTGAAGTAGCCTGCGATGTGACCAACCCGTTGACTGGAAAAGAGGGCGCTTCTGCGGTTTTTGGCCCGCAAAAAGGGGCGACGCCGGAGATGATTACCCGCCTGGATCGGGCACTCACGCACTATGCGCAACTCATTGTTCGCGATCTGGACGTCAACGTGCTGGATCTGGCCGGCGGTGGCGCTGCTGGTGGTATGGGGGCGGCACTCTATGCGTTTTGCGGCGCACAGCTACGCTGCGGTATTGAGATAGTAACGGATGCGTTACACCTCGACGCCTGCGTTGAGGATGCGGATTTGGTGGTGACGGGTGAAGGGCGAATCGACAGCCAGACTATTCACGGTAAGGTTCCGGTTGGCGTGGCGAAAGTCGCAAAGCGTTACAACAAACCGGTTATTGGCATTGCCGGTAGCCTGACGGCGGATGTCGGTGTGGTCCATGAGCATGGGCTGGATGCGGTTTTCAGCGTCATCTACTCCATTTGTACCCTGGATGAGGCGCTGAAGAACGCGAGCGACAACGTACGAATGACGGCGCGAAACGTAGCCGCAACGCTTAAAGCAGGGCAGCAATTACGCTGAGTTGTTAGCCGCATTCGGCGATGTGCCCGATGCGCGACGCTTATCGGGCCTACGGTAAACAGCGAAACCTGTAGGCCGGAGAAGGCGTTTACTGACCGATGCACGACGCTTATCGGCTCTACGGTAAACAGTGAAAACTGTAGGCCGGATAAGGCGTTTACGCCGCATCCGGCGAATATTACCCTAACAACTTCTTCGCTTCGCGTGCAACGTTGTCCATCTCATCCAGAAGCTCTAAAAACTCAGGTTCCAGCTCTTCTTCTTTGGTTCCACTGCGTAGCTGTTGTTCAATGAGCTGACACAGGTTTTTCATGCGGGGGACACCACTATAACCACAACTGCCGTGCAGCTTGTGAATCATATCCACTAGCCCTTCGGGGTTCTCTCCGACCAGTTGCTCTTCGATTTTGTTACGCACCTCAGGCAGAAAATCGATCAGCATTTGCAGCATATCCCGCGCCAAATCGTTCTTACCCGCGGCTTGCCTTAATGCCAGTTGCCAGTCGAGCGTCGTGTTCGGATTGACGACTGGCTCAAGAGGTTCTGCGGTGAGTGCCCGCAGCGATGTGCTTGCACCCGGTTTGTAACGTAACAGCAGATTATGTAGCTTATCTTCCTCGATAGGCTTCGCAAGGTAATCGTTCATCCCGGCGCTGAGCAGCTTCTCTTTCTGCCCGGCCATCGCGTGTGCGGTGACCGCAATGACAGGTGTCTGCTGTTGATGAGGAAGCTGGTGGATAAGTTCACAAGCGCGAATGCCGTCCATATCAGGCATCTGAATATCCATCAGGATCAGATCAAATTGCATTTGTCTGGCGCGATCCACCGCCTGATGCCCGCTGTCGCAGAGCACGACGTGCTGTACCTTATCTTCCAGCAATGCGCCAATCAGCTTGAGGTTCGCCGGGTTGTCGTCTACCGCCATGACGGTCATCGCGATTTTGCTCTCGTCTAACAGCAGCGGATCCGCGCTGTGGTTCAGCTGACAATACTCTGTCAGCGCAGGCAGTAAGCGGGTTGAGGTGAGAGGTTTCAACAGACACGCCGCCGCGCCGCCCTGTTTTAACTTCTCGGCGTTAATCTGCGCATGGCAAGGGAGGGCCAGTAACAAAAAGTCGGTCATCGCCGCTGCGCTTGCCAGCCGCTCATGCTGCATGGTGAGCGGTTCGCGTAAAGTGACCGGAATGCCGAGCAGCAGAATATCGTAGTGATCCTTCGGCAGCCCGGAGAATGAAGGGCTGTAAATCACCTCCAGCGGTGTTTCACTCAATATATCTAACGTGCATTGTGCGGCGGTGGCGTTAGGTTCGACGTAGGCCAGTCGTTTACCGGCCAGGCAGAGCGTGGTTGAGCGGTCAACGAGAACATTAGGGTTAAGATCGAGGCTGATATGGAACCAGAACGTGGAGCCCCGGTTCGGCTGGCTGTGGAAGGATATATCCCCACCCATTTCGTTGACCAGTTTTTGCGTAATGACCAGGCCTAGCCCGGTTCCGCCATGACGCCGGGAAATACTGGCATCCGCCTGGCGGAAGGCCTGGAACAGACGGGATTGATCGCGCTCAGGAATACCGATCCCGGTATCGCGGATTTGTACTTCAATTTGCACTTTCGTGTTACTAAGGGCTCGCTTCTCGACCAGGATGTCGATGTTGCCGCCTTCGGTAAATTTGATGGCATTGCCGACCAGATTGGTGATCACCTGCTGTAAACGCAACGGGTCACCGATGACGTTGTCCGGTACGTCATTCTTAATATTCAGCGTCAGCTCAAGCCCTTTATCATGGGATGAATGTGCTAACAGCGTAACGACGTCATCCAGCGTGCTGCGCAGTGGGAATGGAATGCTTTCCAGAATCAGCTTGCCCGCCTCAAGTTTGGAGAAGTCGAGTACATCATTGATGATGGCTAACAGATTGTTGGCCGAGCGTTCAATGGTATTCAGATGATCGCGCTGTGTGGTGTTGAGTTCGGTTTTTAGCGTCAGACGGGTGAAGCCAATCACGCCATTCAGCGGTGTTCGCAGCTCGTGGGACATGTTTGCCAGAAACTCAGACTTAATACGTGCCGCTTCCTGGGCGCGTTTCTTCGCCAGATCCAGCTCGACGTTCTGGATTTCCATCTGCTCCAGCGTTTCGCGCAGGTCAGAGGTGGCCTGATCGATGTTGTGCTGCATCTCTTCATGGTAAGCCGCGAGAGACATTGCCATCGAGTTGATGCCATTTTTAAGCATATCCAGCTCGCCCAGCATGAAACCTTCCACGCGGCTGTCGAGCTGTCCTCTACGTATTCGGTCAACGGTATTCACCATATTGCGAATCGGGCCGGTCACGTCGCGCATAAGACGCCAGCCGAAAATTAACGCGATACCAATACAAAACAGCATCATTACGCTGGAGATAAAGATCTCTTTGTACTGCTGCAATCGTACGGACTTAAGGTCCAGCTCAAGCGCCACATACCCCAGCATATTTTTGGTGTTTTTGGCGTCGCTTACGGCGGATTCATCCGGTGAATAGCTTTCCGATATAATAGGGGTTCGCAGGATCATGATATCCCCGTGCCGGGTGACGCTCAGCTTACGGGGAAACGGTGAACCGGTCGCCAACTGCATTTCAGACGGATCGAGATGAAAATTAGAGGTGACGAACAGTCGGTTATTTTCGTCATAAACAGAAATTGCCCGCACGATATCGGAATGGCGACGATGCAGCACGCTGATAAGCTGGCCGATGGATTCCCTGTTTTGCAGGTTCATGCCATATTCGCTGGAGACCGCGAGTGGTTCAATGATGCTGGCACCAGCATCTTCCAGTTGACGCTGCAAGTCGTTATAGCGATGCACAACAAAAAAGATACTGAGCAACAAACCTATCAGGACGGTCGGGGCCAGGATCAGAATCATCATGCGTGCGCGCAGGCTGTAGTTGGTCATGGAGTTCCGTTATGGGACAATTAGGGTCACACTGTTAAATAGAGAAATATCTCGTCGATGGCGCAATTCTACTCTGCAAAACGACGCGTGACGACGCGTCAGATCATAACCGTTACCGTCAATGACCTCGATCCTTTTGGTCAGGGCGTCGCTCGCCATAACGGAAAGGCGTTGTTTATACCGGAATTGCTACCCCAGGAAAGCGCCGAGGTGGTGATTACCGAAGATAAAAAACAGTTTGCCCGCGCGCAAGTAAAACGACGTTTAAACGACAGCCCACAGCGTGAAGTGCCACGTTGCCCGCATTTTGGCGTGTGCGGCGGTTGCCAGCAGCAGCATGCCAGCATCTCATTGCAGCAGCGTAGCAAAAGCGCGGCGTTGTCGCGTTTAATGAAATGTGAGGTGTCGGATGTTATAGCTGATGCCCCGTGGGGCTATCGTCGTCGCGCACGTTTGAGCCTGAACTATCGGCCAAAAGAACAAAAATTGCAGATGGGGTTTCGCAAATCCGGTTCCAGCGACATTATCGATGTCAAACAATGCCCTATTTTGGTGCCCCAGCTTGAGGCGTTATTGCCCCATCTCAGAGCGTGTCTGGAAAGTCTGCAAGGGTTACGCCATCTAGGCCATGTTGAGCTGGTACAGGTGGGAAGCGGAACCCTGATGATTTTGCGCCACACGGCGCCATTGAGTGCTGCGGATAAAGAAAAACTGGAATGCTTTTCGCATTCTCAGGGGCTGTCTTTGTTTCTGGCCCCGCAAAGCGAGATACTGGAATCAATATCAGAAGAATCGCCCTGGTATGACTCAAATGGACTACGGTTAACCTTCAGCCCGCGCGATTTTATTCAGGTCAATGAAGGGGTAAACCAACAAATGGTCGCCCGTGCGCTGGAATGGCTCGATGTACAACCTGAAGATCGTGTACTCGATCTGTTCTGTGGCATGGGCAATTTTACCCTACCGCTGGCAACTCGGGCAGCAAGCGTGGTTGGTGTGGAAGGTGTTCCTGCGTTGGTGGAAAAAGGCCGAGAAAACGCGCTGAATAACGGATTACACAATGTGACATTCTTTCATGAAAACCTTGAGGAAGATGTTACCCGACAGCCGTGGGCGAAAAACGGATTCGACAAAGTATTGCTCGATCCTGCGCGTGCGGGGGCTGCAGGTGTGATGCAACATATTATAAAATTAGAACCTATACGCGTTGTTTATGTATCCTGTAACCCAGCAACGCTGGCTCGTGACAGCGATGCTTTGCTCAACGCTGGATACGCCATACGGCGACTGGCGATGCTCGATATGTTTCCGCACACTGGACACCTGGAATCAATGGTCCTGTTTGAGCGTTTGTAATGAATTTTGTACCCATTGGATTTCGGGTTGTAATGCAGCATGAAAGACAATGGGTAGGGCTTGTCGACTTCGACAGGCCTGGCCCCTTAAGGAGAGGACAATGGTTGCGGTAAGAAGTGCACATATAAATAAAGCTGGTGAGTTTGATCCAAAGAAATGGATCGCGAGTCTGGGGATCTCCAGCCAGCAGTCGTGTGAACGCTTAGCCGAAACCTGGGCGTACTGCCTCCAGCAGACACAGGGGCATCCGGATGCGGATCTGCTGCTGTGGCGTGGCGTGGAGATGGTAGAAATTCTCTCTATGTTGAGCATGGATATCGACACGCTGCGTGCAGCAATGCTGTTCCCTCTGGCTGATGCCAACGTGGTCAGTGAAGACATCCTGCGCGAGAGCGTGGGCAAATCTATTGTTCATCTTATCCACGGTGTGCGTGATATGGCGGCGATACGCCAGCTTAAAGCCACGCATACCGATTCAGTTTCTTCCGAGCAGGTCGATAACGTCCGCCGCATGCTGCTGGCAATGGTAGATGACTTCCGCTGTGTGGTCATCAAGCTGGCAGAGCGGATTGCCCATCTGCGTGAAGTGAAAGACGCGCCGGAAGATGAACGCGTTCTGGCGGCAAAAGAGTGCACCAATATTTATGCACCGCTGGCCAACCGTTTGGGAATCGGGCAATTAAAATGGGAGCTGGAAGATTATTGCTTTCGTTATCTGCACCCGGCTGAATACAAACGCATAGCCAAGCTGCTGCATGAACGACGTATCGACAGGGAACATTACATTGATGAGTTCGTCGGTCATTTGCGCTCAGAGATGAAAACGGAAGGCGTCAAAGCTGAAGTGTACGGACGTCCGAAGCATATCTACAGTATCTGGCGCAAAATGCAGAAAAAGCAGTTAGCCTTCGATGAACTGTTCGATGTACGCGCAGTGCGTATCGTGGCAGAGCGTTTACAGGACTGCTATGCCGCACTCGGGATAGTACATACTCACTATCGCCATCTGCCGGATGAGTTCGATGATTACGTTGCTAATCCGAAACCCAATGGCTACCAGTCAATCCATACGGTTGTGCTGGGGCCGGGCGGGAAAACCATCGAAATTCAGATCCGTACCAAACAGATGCACGAAGATGCCGAACTGGGCGTCGCGGCGCACTGGAAGTACAAAGAGGGTACCGCTTCAGGCGCGGCGCGTTCTGGTCATGAAGATCGCATTGCGTGGCTGCGTAAGCTGATTGCCTGGCAGGAAGAGATGGCGGATTCCGGTGAAATGCTGGATGAAGTCCGTAGCCAGGTCTTTGATGACCGCGTGTACGTCTTTACGCCAAAAGGCGACGTTGTAGACTTACCTGCGGGCTCCACGCCGCTCGATTTTGCTTACCACATTCATAGCGATGTGGGGCATCGATGCATTGGCGCGAAAATTGGTGGGCGCATTGTACCGTTTACCTACCAGCTGCAGATGGGCGATCAAATTGAAATTATCACCCAGAAACAGCCAAACCCAAGCCGCGACTGGTTGAACCCTAACCTTGGCTACGTAACCACCAGTCGTGGGCGTTCGAAGATCCACGCCTGGTTCCGTAAACAGGACCGCGATAAGAACATCCTTGCAGGTCGCCAGATCCTCGACGATGAGCTGGCGCATTTAGGCATCAGCCTGAAAGAGGCGGAAAAACACCTGCTACCGCGCTACAGCTTCAATGAGCTGGACGAGTTGCTGGCGGCGATTGGTGGGGGAGACATCCGCCTCAACCAAATGGTGAACTTCCTGCAGGCGCAGTTTAATAAGCCAAGCGCTGCCGAACAGGATGCCGCCGCACTGAAACAGCTTCAGCAGAAAACGCAGGCACCGCAGAGTCGTCGTAAAGACGACGGTCGTGTGGTGGTGGAAGGGGTAGGTAACCTGATGCACCACATCGCCCGCTGCTGCCAGCCGATTCCAGGCGATGAGATTGTCGGGTTTATTACCCAGGGACGCGGTATTTCCGTGCACCGGGCGGATTGTGAACAGCTGGCTGAGCTGCGCTCCCATGCGCCGGAACGTATTGTTGATGCGGTCTGGGGCGAAAGCTACTCGGCAGGGTATTCGCTGGTGGTTCGCGTCCAGGCCAACGATCGCAGCGGCTTGTTACGTGATATCACCACGATCCTCGCCAACGAGAAGGTGAACGTGCTGGGAGTTGCCAGCCGAAGTGATACCAAACAACAGCTGGCCACCATCGATATGACCATCGAAATTTATAACCTGCAGGTGCTCGGGCGCGTGCTCGGCAAGCTGAACCAGGTACCGGATGTGATCGACGCACGTCGCTTGCACGGTAATTAATGATTTTGTAGGCCGGATAACCTTGTAGGCCTGATAAGACGCGTTAGCGTTGCCATCAGGCATTGCTATGTTGCTGGGTGTCGGTTGTCGCGTTATCCGGTCTACTATATTGAAATTTCAGGACATTCCAATGAATCAAATCGACCGACTGCTCGGTATTATGCAGCGCCTGCGCGACCCGGAAAACGGCTGTCCGTGGGACAAAGAGCAGACATTCTCCACTATTGCTCCTTACACTCTCGAAGAAACCTATGAAGTGCTGGACGCGATTGCGCGTGAAGACTTTGACGACCTGCGCGGAGAGCTGGGCGACCTGCTGTTCCAGGTGGTGTTTTACGCCCAGATGGCGCAGGAAGAAGGACGCTTCAACTTTGATGATATTTGTGCTGCGATAAGCGATAAGCTTGAACGCCGTCATCCACATGTTTTTGCTGATGTTTCTGCCAGTAACAGTACTGAGGTTTTGACCCGCTGGGAAAAAATCAAAAGTGAAGAACGTGCCCAGAAGGCACAGCATTCCGCACTCGACGATATTCCCCGCAGTTTACCGGCATTAATGCGCGCCCAAAAAATCCAGAAACGCTGCTCAAATGTTGGCTTCGACTGGAAAACATTAGGACCGGTTGTCGACAAGGTTTACGAAGAGATCGACGAAGTCATGTTTGAGGCTAAGCAGGCTGTTGTCGACCAGGCTAAACTGGAGGAGGAAATGGGCGATCTGCTGTTTGCTACGGTCAATATGGCCCGGCATTTAGGCACTAAAGCAGAGACCGCATTGCAGAAAGCGAACGAGAAGTTTGAGCGGCGTTTTCGTGAAGTTGAGCGAATTGTGGCTTCGCGCGGTCTGGAAATGACTGGTGTTGATCTGGAAACTATGGAAGAAGTCTGGCAACAGGTAAAACGGCAGGAAATTGATCTCTAAGGGATTTCGTCGGTCAAGGGCGATTTGTGTGATTTTTTAAATAACAAGCGCTTGATTTACGTCAAAAACATTTACCCCAAAGGGGCTATTTTCTCACTCCCGATGTTAATGTGAGCCTGGTGAAGAGGAGGAATAATGAAAGTTTGTGGCGCTCGTCATGTTCGGGTATACTACTTTCCCGTCTTGGTAATTCCATCGTTTCACCCTAACTTCTCAGGTCCAGCATGACAACGAACTATATTTTTGTGACCGGCGGGGTCGTATCCTCTCTGGGAAAAGGCATTGCCGCAGCCTCCCTGGCAGCCATTCTTGAAGCCCGTGGCCTCAATGTAACCATGATGAAACTGGATCCGTACATCAACGTCGATCCAGGTACTATGAGCCCAATCCAACACGGGGAAGTGTTCGTTACCGAAGACGGCGCTGAAACCGACCTGGACCTGGGTCACTATGAGCGTTTCATTCGTACCAAAATGAGCCGCCGCAACAACTTCACTACGGGTCGTATCTACTCCGACGTTCTGCGTAAAGAACGCCGTGGCGACTACCTGGGCGCAACAGTTCAGGTTATCCCGCACATCACGAATGCCATTAAAGAGCGCGTTCTGGAAGGCGGTGAAGGTCATGATGTTGTTCTGGTCGAAATCGGCGGAACCGTTGGGGATATCGAATCTCTGCCGTTCCTTGAAGCGATTCGCCAGATGGCCGTAGAAATTGGCCGTGAGCACACGCTGTTTATGCATCTGACGCTGGTTCCGTACATGGCGGCGGCAGGTGAAGTCAAAACTAAACCGACTCAGCACTCTGTAAAAGAGCTGCTTTCTATCGGTATTCAGCCAGATATCCTGATTTGCCGCTCCGATCGCGCAGTTCCGGCTAATGAACGTGCAAAAATTGCATTGTTCTGTAACGTTCCGGAAAAAGCGGTGATTTCTCTGAAAGATGTCGATTCCATCTATAAAATCCCGGGCCTGTTGAAATCTCAGGGCCTTGACGATTATATTTGTAAACGATTCAGCTTGAACTGTCCGGAAGCTAATCTGTCAGAATGGGAACAGGTTATCTACGAAGAAGCGAATCCGGCAGGCGAAGTGACTATCGGTATGGTCGGCAAGTACATTGAACTGCCGGATGCCTATAAGTCAGTTATCGAAGCGCTGAAGCACGGTGGTCTGAAGAATCGTGTCACCGTCAACATCAAGCTGATCGATTCGCAAGATGTCGAAACGCGTGGCGTTGAGATCCTGAAAGGTCTTGATGCAATCCTGATCCCTGGCGGCTTCGGCTACCGCGGTGTTGAAGGTAAAATCGCGACGGCGCGTTTTGCGCGTGAGAACAATATTCCTTATCTGGGCATTTGCCTGGGTATGCAGGTTGCGTTGATTGAGTTTGCACGTAACGTAGTGGGTATGGACAACGCCAACTCCACGGAATTTGTGCCAGACTGTAAGTACCCGGTGGTGGCCCTGATTACCGAATGGCGCGATGAAGACGGCAACGTCGAAGTCCGTACAGAGAAGAGCGATCTGGGCGGCACAATGCGCCTTGGCGCGCAGCAGTGTCAGTTGAGCGACGATAGCCTGGTTCGTCAACTGTACGGCGCGCCGACAATTGTTGAACGCCATCGCCACCGTTATGAAGTCAACAATATGCTGTTGAAACAGATTGAAGCTGCGGGTCTGCGTATTGCAGGCCGTTCCGGTGATGATCAGTTGGTCGAGATCATTGAGGTACCGAATCATCCGTGGTTCGTGGCCTGTCAGTTCCACCCGGAATTTACTTCCACGCCACGTGATGGGCACCCGCTGTTTGCCGGCTTTGTGAAAGCCGCCAGTGAACATCAGAAGCGTCAGGCGAAGTAAGAAGTAAATAAGTTAGAACGGCAATGCACCCATTAGGGTGCATTGTTTGTCTGGAGTTTTAGTTTAACTTGTACTGAGGAAAATCTAATGTCCAAAATCGTTAAAATCATCGGTCGTGAAATCATCGACTCCCGTGGTAACCCGACTGTTGAAGCCGAAGTACACCTGGAAGGTGGTTTCGTTGGTATGGCAGCAGCTCCGTCAGGTGCTTCTACTGGTTCCCGCGAAGCACTGGAACTGCGCGATGGCGACAAATCCCGTTTCATGGGTAAAGGCGTACTGAAAGCTGTTGCAGCTGTTAACGGCCCAATTGCTCAGGCTCTGCTGGGTAAAGATGCTAAAGATCAGGCTGGCATCGACAAGATCATGATCGATCTGGACGGTACTGAAAACAAATCCAACTTCGGTGCAAACGCCATCCTGGCTGTGTCCCTGGCGAACGCCAAAGCAGCAGCAGCTGCAAAAGGCCTGCCGCTGTATGCACACATCGCTGAACTGAACGGTACTCCGGGTAAATACTCCATGCCGGTTCCGATGATGAACATCATCAACGGTGGTGAGCACGCTGACAACAACGTCGACATCCAGGAATTCATGATTCAGCCGGTTGGCGCTAAGACTCTGAAAGAAGCCGTTCGTATGGGTTCTGAAGTGTTCCACAACCTGGCTAAAGTTCTGAAAGCTAAAGGTATGAACACTGCAGTTGGTGACGAAGGTGGCTACGCGCCGAACCTGGGTTCCAACGCTGAAGCTCTGGCTGTAATCGCTGAAGCGGTTAAAGCAGCTGGCTACGAGCTGGGCAAAGACATCACCCTGGCGATGGACTGTGCAGCTTCTGAATTCTACAAAGACGGTAAATACGTTCTGGCTGGCGAAGGCAACAAAGCATTCACCTCCGAAGAATTCACTCACTTCCTGGAAGAACTGACCAAACAGTACCCGATCGTGTCCATCGAAGATGGTCTGGACGAGTCTGACTGGGACGGTTTCGCATACCAGACTAAAGTACTGGGCGACAAAATCCAGCTGGTTGGTGACGATCTGTTCGTAACTAACACCAAGATCCTGAAAGAAGGCATCGAAAAAGGCATCGTTAACTCCATCCTGATCAAATTCAACCAGATCGGTTCTCTGACCGAAACTCTGGCTGCGATCAAAATGGCGAAAGACGCTGGCTACACCGCTGTCATCTCTCACCGTTCTGGCGAAACTGAAGACGCTACCATCGCTGACCTGGCTGTTGGTACCGCTGCAGGCCAGATCAAAACTGGTTCTATGAGCCGTTCTGACCGCGTTGCTAAGTACAACCAGCTGATTCGTATCGAAGAAGCTCTGGGTGAACAAGCACCGTACAACGGTCGTAAAGAGATCAAAGGTCAGGCGTAATCCTGTTCTTTAACTCTTAACGTAAAAACCCGCTGCGGCGGGTTTTTTTATGCCCTTAAAGCAGTAGAGGAAGGGTTGCGCTGGCGGTTTGCTGGCTCACATCACTGTACTTTTCATCCAGAGCAATCAGCGACGTAGTCAGTAGCTCTACCAACAGCATCACTCCCACCTTGGCGTTTAGCGCGCCAGCACTCAACGGACCTTCTGGTTTGGCTGCGACCAGTTGAATATCGCTCAGCGAAGCCAACGGGCTGCGCGGCGTATTACTTAACGCCAGTACGCGCACGCCTTGCTTACGCGCCAGTTTAACGACATGCAGTAGATCGCGCGTCGAACCTGAACTGGAAATCGCTACCACCAGCGTGTCTTTGTTAAGCGTTGTGGCGTTCATGGCTGCACGATGCATGTCACTGAACAATTGTGCAGGTTTGCCGAGGCGCAGGAGTTTGTAATGTAAATACTCCCCCAGAATAGCGCTGGCCGCTACGCCATAAATCTGTACCGACTGGGCCTGATGCAGTGCCAAAGCGGCGGATTCCAGTAATGTCCTGTCGAGTAATTTTGCTGTGTCCTGCAACGCTTGTACGGATTCATTGACCACATTGTCAATTTCATCCCCGCTGTGCTCTACCGGCTGTCCTTGCTGGAGATCGAGTGCCAGCGCCATTTTGAATTCGTTATAACCCTTACACCCAAGTGCGCGGCACAGACGTGTGACGCTCGCCTCGCTGGTGTCGCTTTCACGCGCCAGTTCGGTAATCGTCAGGTAGACAACTTTTGCCGGATCGCTGAGCACAAACTCTCCCAACTTTTGCTGTGTTCGGCTATATCCGTCAACGCCCTGGCGCAATCTCAGCAGCAGGTTTTCATTTTCTGACATGCAAAATCCTTAATGCGTTTCTCTGTTGATAGTGTGGCGGAAAGCAGGGGAGAGATGCCAGTCATTTTAAAAAAGTATGATCGGCTTCCTGGATTTTGATGATAATTTTCACTATCAATATTAAATATGGTAAAAATTTTCATCATTAATCGGGGAGATGAAAAAATGATGCAAATGTTTAGCGGTGCCTCATCGGGCGCATGGTTCGAAAAGGCACAGCGGTTCGGCAAATCGTTCATGCTGCCGATTGCGGTACTGCCCGCTGCGGGGCTGTTGTTAGGGATTGGCGGCGCGCTGTCGAATCCAAACACATTGACTGCTTATCCATTTTTGGACGTTGACTGGTTACAGGCAATTTTCACGATCATGACCAGCGCAGGTTCTATTGTGTTTGCCAACCTGTCGGTGCTTTTTGCGGTAGGTGTCGCAGTAGGACTGGCGAAAACGGATAAAGGCACCGCCGGGCTTGCGGCATTGCTGGCATTTCTGGTGATGAACGCCACCATCAACGCTTTATTGACGCTCAACGGAACGCTGGCGCACGAGAATCCCGGTGCCGTAGGCCAGGGGATGACGCTGGGTATTCAGACACTGGAAACGGGTGTGTTCGGTGGGGTGGTGATTGGGCTTGTCACCTGCGCGCTGCATAGCCGTTTCAATAAAGTCTCATTACCTCAGTTCCTTGGTTTCTTCAGCGGTTCGCGCTTTGTACCGATTATTAGCTCCCTTGCCGCGATTGTCGTGGGTGCGGTCATGACGGTGGTTTGGCCGCATTTCCAGAAACTCATTTTTGGACTGGGTGGTCTGGTGGATGCGACAGGCTATCTGGGGACGCTGTTGTATGGCTTCATCCTGCGTATGCTTGGCCCACTGGGTTTACACCATATCTTTTATTTGCCGTTCTGGACGACAGCGCTTGGCGGAAGTGAAATCGTCAACGGCCAGTTAGTTGAAGGTACTCAGCGTATTTTCTTCGCGCAACTTGCCGATCCGAATACGCAGCAGTTCTATGCGGGCACCTCGCGCTTTATGTCCGGGCGCTTCATCACCATGATGTTTGGCCTGCTTGGCGCATGTCTGGCGATGTACCACACCGCCAGGCCTGAGAACAGAAAACTTGTCGCTGGTCTGCTGTTGTCAGCGGCCCTGACCTCTTTCCTGACAGGTATCACTGAGCCTATCGAGTTCTCCTTCCTGTTTGTCGCACCCGTGTTATACGTCATTCACGCCTTCTTCGATGGTCTGGCGTTTATGATGGCGCATATTTTACATATCACCATCGGGCAAACCTTTTCGGGTGGGCTTATCGATTTCCTCCTTTTCGGCGTGCTACAGGGGGAAGCTAAAACCAACTGGATGTACGTCCCCATGGTGGGGATCCCGTGGTTCTTCCTTTACTACTTCACCTTCCGCTATTTGATTAACCGCTTTAACTGGTTGACACCAGGTCGTGAAAACGCAGCGCCGACTGAATCCGGCCTGCCGCAGAGTGAGCGAGCAGCGGCAGTGATCGCCGGGCTGGGAGGCAAAGAGAATCTGGAAGAGGTGGATTGTTGCGCCACACGCCTGCGCGTGACGGTGAAAGAGAGCAGCAAGGTCGATGAAGCGGCGCTGAAAGCGACCGGAGCCCGTGGCGTAATTATTCGCGGCAACGGGGTTCAGGTGATTTATGGCCCGCATGTCACCATCATTAAAAACGAAGTCGAAGAGATCTTATCGTAATGAAAACTGTACTGGATTCCCTGAAAGGTAAATTAATTGTCTCCTGTCAGGCGCTGGAAAATGAGCCCCTGCATAGCCCATTTATTATGTCACGTATGGCGCTGGCGGCAGCGCAGGGTGGTGCGGTAGGTATTCGTGCGAACAGCGTGGTGGACATTCGCGCGATCAAAGAGAGCGTCTCCCTGCCGGTGATTGGGATTATCAAGCGTGATTATCCGGGTAGCGATGTGTTTATCACGGCCACTTTACAGGAAGTCGATGAACTGATGACCGTTGAGCCGGAAATTATTGCTCTGGATGCGACAGCGCGCCCGCGCCCCGGTGGGCAATCGCTGGAAGAACTGGTCACGCAAATCCGCGCTCGCTATCCGTCCGTACTGCTGATGGCGGATATTGCCACCGTAGACGAAGCGGCGACCGCCGAGCGCCTGGGTTTTGACTGTGTGGGCACCACGCTCTACGGTTATACCGCTGACACTGCCGGGCATGTGCTGGCGGAAAACGACTGCGGTTTTTTACGTGATGTGTTGGCTGCGGTCAGCGTCCCGGTTGTGGCGGAAGGGAACGTTGATACCCCTGAACGTGCTGCACGATGCCTGGCATTAGGCGCTCATACCGTGGTGGTTGGTGGAGCTATCACGCGCCCGCAGCAGATAACGGCACGCTTTGTCGCGGCGATCGCCTCGTAAAGCATCGATGGGGCATGATACTTTGGCGGGGATCTGCGATAATTATCGTTTATCCCCATATTGAGAGCGCTATGCAGTACCCGATTAACGAGATGTTCCAGACCCTGCAAGGTGAGGGTTACTTTACCGGCGTCCCCGCCATTTTTATTCGTTTACAGGGATGCCCGGTTGGCTGTGCCTGGTGCGATACCAAACACACCTGGGATAAGCTTGAGGATCGGGAAGTCTCCCTGTACAGCATCCTGGCCAAGACCAAAGAAAGCGATAAATGGGGCGCTGCGAGCAGCGAAGATCTGCTGGCGGTCATTTCGCGTCAGGGCTATACCGCCCGTCACGTGGTGATCACTGGTGGTGAGCCCTGCATTCATGACCTGATGCCGCTGACTGACCTGCTGGAAAAGAACGGCTTTAGCTGCCAGATTGAGACCAGCGGCACGCACGAAGTACGCTGTACGCCGAATACCTGGGTGACCGTATCGCCGAAGGTGAATATGCGCGGTGGCTATGATGTGCTGTCACAGGCACTGGAGCGCGCGAATGAAATCAAGCATCCGGTTGGCCGTGTCCGCGATATTGAAGCGCTGGATGAACTGCTGGCGACGTTGAGTGACGATAAACCGCGAATCATCGCCTTACAGCCAATCAGCCAGAAAGAGGATGCGACGCGTTTGTGCATTGATACCTGTATTGCGCGAAACTGGCGTCTGTCGATGCAAACCCATAAGTATCTGAATATTGCCTGATAACTGTGCCGGGGGCGTTTCGCTTACCCGGCCATAGTTTATTGCTCAATGCAGGCCGGAGAAGATGCTTTGCCATCCGGCAAGCCTACAATCACTCGCCGCGATAAACGCAGCCCGCTGTGCAGGTCTCTTTCACCATTACAGCACTCAGCAGAGGGACCACAGGTTTAACCTGATCCCAAATCCATTTGGCCAGCACTTCGCTGGTTGGATTTTCTAAGCCAGGAATATCGTTCAAATAGTAGTGATCGAGTCTGTCGTAAGTCGGCTTAAACGCGGCTTTTAACTCAGCAAAATCCATGATCCAACCGGTATGCGGATCGACTTCACCGGTAATTTCAAGACGCACCATAAATGAGTGACCATGCAGGCGGCCACACTTATGCCCTTCCGGTACATGCGGCAGGTGGTGAGCGGCTTCGAAGGTGAAATCTTTAAACAAGGTGGTGGACATTATTTACTCTCAAGAATGCGAAAAACCGCGGTAGGGTACCGTAAAGAGGAAATTTTATCATTATTTAAAAGGGTGCTGAGTATCAGAACGATTCATTCATGACGTTAATATTTGGTAATTTTTTATATATCAAATGCTTATATAATCTGTTTTGCAGTTAATAACTATAACTAAAACAGGTTAGTCCATTTGGTTATTTGTTATTTCCATCCCTTCTTTAGTTGTTACTATCCCCGCCGTTAACCTTATCTTCAGTTTGGGTTTTATTGCTGAAATCCGCTTTGCTTACTGGAACATGACAACGCATGACGACACAGGCCCCACCTTCTGCTTTGCTACCGCTAAACCCGGAGCAACTGGCACGCCTTCAGGCGGCCACGACCGATTTCACTCCCGCACAGCTTGCGTGGGTTTCTGGCTATTTTTGGGGCGTGCTGAATCAGCAGCCTGGCAGCAACGCGGTGGCGCCTGCGCCTGTCGCTGAAATGCCAGGCATTACGCTTATCTCCGCCTCACAAACCGGTAATGCGCGCCGTGTGGCGGAAGCCCTGCGCGATGATCTGATCGCCGCGAAGCTCAACGTCACTCTCATCAACGCTGGCGACTATAAATTCAAACAAATCGCCAATGAAAAACTGCTGATCGTGGTGGCATCAACGCAAGGGGAAGGTGAGCCGGCGGAAGAAGCCGTGGCGTTGCATAAATTCCTGTTCTCGAAAAAAGCGCCAAAGCTTGATAACACTGCTTTTGCCGTGTTTGGTCTTGGCGACACCTCTTATGAGTTTTTCTGCCAGGCAGGAAAAGACTTCGATACCAAATTGGCTGAGCTGGGCGGTGAACGTCTGCTCGATCGTGTAGATGCCGATGTCGAATACCAGGCCGCGGCTGCGCAGTGGCGTGCCCGTTTGGTTGATGTCCTGAAAGCGCGTGCGCCTGCGGCACCGTCTGTGCAAGTTGCCGCGAGCGGTGCTGTAAATGAAGTACACACCAGCCCATACACCAAAGAAGCGCCACTGACGGCGTCGCTTGCGGTGAATCAAAAAATCACCGGCCGTGACTCGCAAAAAGATGTCCGCCATATCGAAATCGATCTCGGCGATTCCGGCCTGCGTTATCAGCCGGGAGATGCATTGGGCGTCTGGTATCAGAATGACCCGGCTCTGGTTAAAGAACTGGTTGAACTGCTGTGGCTGAAAGGTGATGAGCCGGTCACGGTTGAAGGCAAAACCCTGTCGCTTGCTGAAGCGTTGCAGTGGCATTTCGAGCTGACGGTTAACACCGGCAATATCGTAGAAAACTATGCCACCTTAACCCGCAGCGAAACTTTGCTGCCGTTAGTGGGTGACAAAGCACAGTTGCAGCATTACGCCGCAACCACGCCCATCGTCGATATGGTGCGCTTCTCTCCGGCGCAACTGGATGCTCAGGCGTTAGTTGATCTTCTGCGTCCGCTGACGCCGCGTTTGTACTCCATTGCTTCTTCCCAGGCGGAAGTGGAAAGCGAAGTGCACGTTACCGTGGGTGTGGTGCGTTATGAGATCGAAGGTCGCGCCCGTGCTGGTGGTGCTTCCAGTTTCCTTGCCGACCGCGTAGAAGAAGAAGGTGAAGTTCGCGTGTTCATTGAACACAACGACAACTTCCGTCTGCCGGCGAACCCGCAGACGCCGGTAATTATGATTGGACCGGGTACGGGGATTGCGCCGTTCCGTGCATTCATGCAGCAACGTGCGGCTGACGGAGCCGAAGGCAAAAACTGGCTGTTTTTTGGTAACCCACACTTTACCGAAGATTTCCTGTATCAGGTGGAATGGCAGCGTTACGTCAAAGAGGGCGTACTGAGCCGTATCGATCTCGCCTGGTCCCGCGATCAAAAAGAAAAAGTCTACGTACAAGATAAACTGCGCCAACAGGGCGCGGAACTGTGGCGCTGGATTAACGACGGTGCGCACATTTATGTCTGCGGCGACGCCAATCGCATGGCGAAAGACGTTGAGCAGGCGTTGTTGGAAGTGATTGCCGAATTCGGTGGTATGGATATCGAAGCGGCGGATGAATTTTTAAGTGAGCTGCGCATTGAGCGCCGTTATCAGCGAGATGTCTACTAATGAGCGAAAAACATCCAGGACCATTGGTGGTCGAAGGCAAACTGTCCGACGCTGAGCGTATGAAGCTGGAAAGCAACTATCTGCGCGGTACCATTGCCGAAGATTTAAACGACGGCCTGACCGGCGGGTTTAAAGGCGACAACTTCCTGCTGATCCGTTTTCACGGTATGTACCAGCAGGACGACCGTGATATCCGCGCCGAACGTGCCGAGCAAAAGCTGGAGCCGCGTCACGCGATGCTGCTGCGCTGTCGTCTGCCGGGTGGGGTGATCACCACCAAGCAGTGGCAGGCGATCGATAAGTTCGCCCATGACAACACCATTTACGGCAGCATTCGTCTGACCAACCGTCAGACCTTCCAGTTTCACGGCATTCTGAAGAAGAACGTTAAGCCGGTACACCAGATGCTGCATTCCGTCGGGCTTGACGCTTTGGCGACCGCCAACGACATGAACCGTAACGTGCTGTGCACCTCCAACCCGTATGAATCTGAGCTGCACGCGGAAGCCTACGAGTGGGCGAAAAAGATCTCCGAACATCTGCTGCCGCGAACCCGCGCCTATGCAGAGATCTGGCTGGATCAGGAAAAAGTCGCGACCACCGACGAAGAGCCGATCCTCGGTCAAACCTATCTGCCGCGTAAGTTTAAAACCACGGTCGTGATCCCACCGCAGAACGACATCGATCTGCACGCCAACGACATGAACTTCGTGGCGATTGCGGAAAACGGCAAGCTGGTGGGCTTTAATCTGCTGGTGGGCGGTGGTTTGTCGATTGAGCACGGCAATAAGAAAACCTATGCCCGTACGGCAAGCGAGTTTGGTTATCTGCCGCTTGAGCATACGCTGGCCGTGGCTGAGGCGGTGGTGACCACGCAGCGTGACTGGGGTAACCGTACCGATCGTAAAAACGCGAAAACCAAATACACGCTGGAACGCGTAGGCGTTGAGACCTTTAAAGCTGAAGTTGAGCGCCGCGCGGGGATCAAATTTGAGCCGATCCGCCCGTACGAGTTTACCGGTCGCGGCGATCGTATCGGCTGGGTGAAAGGGATCGACAATAAATGGCACCTGACGTTGTTTATTGAAAACGGCCGTATCCTCGATTATCCGGGCCGACCGCTGAAAACCGGTCTGCTTGAGATCGCGAAGATCCACAAAGGTGAGTTCCGCATTACCGCGAACCAGAACCTGATCATTGCCGGTGTTCCTGAGAGTGAAAAGGCGAAGATCGAAAAGATTGCGCAGAAGAGTGGCTTAATGAACGCGGTTACTCCGCAGCGTGAAAACTCGATGGCCTGCGTCTCGTTCCCGACCTGTCCGCTGGCGATGGCGGAAGCCGAACGTTTCCTGCCGTCATTCACTGACAAAGTGGAATCGATTCTGGAAAAACACGGCATTCCTGAAGAGCACATCGTGATGCGCGTGACCGGCTGCCCGAACGGCTGTGGCCGTGCGATGCTGGCCGAGCTGGGGCTGGTGGGGAAAGCGCCGGGCCGCTACAACGTGCATCTGGGCGGTAACCGTATGGGAACGCGCATTCCGCGTATGTATCGCGAGAATATTACGGAAACGGAAATTCTGGCATCCGTCGACGAACTGGTTGGGCGCTGGGCGAAAGAGCGCGAAGCGGGTGAAGGCTTCGGCGACTTTACGGTGCGTGCGGGCATTATTCGCCCGGTGCTCGATCCAGCGCGTGATTTCTGGGAATAACCTGAATTGCCGGATGGCGGCATAAATGCCTTATCCGGCCTACAGCCTGCGTAGGCCTGATAAGCGAAGCGCCATCAGGCAAGGCATACAGTGAGGAACTTATGTCCCAACTCGATCTAAACAAGCTAAACGAACTGCCAAAAGTGGATCGCGTATTAGCGCTGGCCGAAACCAACGCCCAGCTGGAAAAATTGAGCGCCGAGGATCGCGTAGCGTGGGCGCTGGAAAACCTGCCTGGTGAATATGTACTGTCATCAAGTTTTGGTATCCAGGCGGCAGTGAGCCTGCATCTGGTAAATCAGGTTCGCCCGGATATCCCGGTGATCCTCACCGATACTGGTTATCTGTTCCCGGAAACCTACCAGTTTATTGATGAGTTAACGGACAAGCTCAACCTGAACCTGAAGGTCTATCGGGCGCAGGAGAGCGCGGCCTGGCAGGAAGCGCGCTACGGCAAACTTTGGGAGCAGGGCGTTGAGGGCATTGAAAAATACAATGACATCAACAAAGTCGAGCCGATGAACCGGGCACTGCAGGAGTTGAACGCGCAGACCTGGTTTGCCGGTCTGCGCCGTGAGCAATCGGGCAGTCGTGCGCATTTGCCGGTGCTGGCTATCCAGCGCGGCGTGTTTAAAGTTCTGCCGATCATCGACTGGGATAACCGTACGGTTTATCAATATCTGCAAAAACATGGCCTGAAATACCATCCGTTGTGGGATCAGGGCTATCTGTCGGTAGGTGATACCCACACCACCCGTAAATGGGAGCCGGGTATGGCGGAAGAAGAGACGCGTTTCTTCGGATTGAAGCGCGAGTGCGGACTGCACGAAGGGTAACAGGAAAGGGGGCCGGTAAGATTTACATCCTACCGGATCCCTTCTTCAGGATTTACCCGCTTTTGCCAGTTCTTTTACCAGTGGCAGCATAATGCGTACCACGTCGCGGCTACGGTGCTCTATCCGGCCCGGTAACGCTTTATCGATATGCTGCTGGTTATCCAGTCGCACATCGTGCCAGCTGTTGCCTGCCGGGAATGAGGCGCTTTTGGCGCGCTGCTGATAGCCATCTTTCTTGCCCAGGTTCCAGTTGGTCGCTTCAACGGAGAGAACGGCAATCCCCGCGTTGTCGAAGACCTCTGCATCGTTACAACATCCAGTGCCTTTCGGATAGCCTTTGTTCAGACCTGGATTGGTGCTGGCAACGATACCGCGGCTGTGCGCGATAGCCAGTGCCCGGTCGCGCGTCAGTTTTCGCACCGCTTCCGGGGTTTTCTTACCGCTATTGAAATAGAGCTTATCGCCGACGATCAGATTATCGAGGTTGATAACCAGCAGCGTGTTTTTCTTCTCGGCGGCGCTCATTCGCTTCAGGATGTTCTCCGCGCCCAGTTTTCCTTCTTCCTCGCCGCTGGTGGCGATAAATCGAATACCGTACTGCGTCGGCACGTTTTTGAGTTTTTCTGCCAGTTCCAGCATTACGCCAACACCTGCGGCGTTGTCATCGATACCTTGCAGGGTTAATCCACCCAGATTGGCATCGGAATCGGCGTCGCTTTGTGCGGCGTAGGTGTCGAGGTGCGCCATAATAATAATCTGCTGCGGCGCTTTACCTTCATGTGCTGCAATAACGGTGCTTCCCGTTACGTTATGCCAGTTTTTACGGTTATCTTTGGCGGTATAAACATAACGGCTATTAAACGTCCGAATATCGCTGCTATAGCCCATCTGCTGAAATTGTTGACGTATATAATCAGCAGACAACATTTCAGCCGGAGATCCCGTCACGCGGCCAGGGAAAAACGTTGCGATATATCGAGCCTGGGTATTTGCGATATCTCCGGGCTTCGAAGATGTTGCCTGTGCGGGAAGGATGAAGCACGCGCCGAGCGCCATGGCTGCAAGAAGGTGGCGCGATGCGAGAAACATGATGAGTCCTTAAATACCAAGCAGAAATTTTTAGCCGCTAGTATGAAACCGTGATCGAGGTAAAACAATTTCATTTGCTCCTAAATGCCCGAATTCCGGTAGCTTAAGCACTTTTTGATATTTGCTTTTCCGGATCGTTATTCCTTTGAGGAACTACTCATTCCAATTCGTAATTTCATTCGCCCTCTTGCCCTCCCTATAGTCAGGTTATCTGAGCATCGTTAGCAAAATAACGGCATTACATAGGAACGGTTATGGATCAAAAACGACTTACCCACCTGCGGCAACTGGAAGCGGAGAGCATCCATATCATTCGTGAGGTGGCCGCCGAGTTTTCTAATCCGGTGATGATGTATTCCATCGGCAAAGATTCCAGCGTAATGCTGCATCTGGCGCGTAAAGCGTTTTATCCGGGCACGCTGCCGTTCCCATTGCTGCACGTTGATACCGGCTGGAAATTCAGCGAAATGTACGAGTTTCGTGACCGCACGGCGAAAGCCTACGGCTGTGAACTGCTGGTGCATAAAAACCCGGAAGGGGTGGCGATGGGCATCAACCCGTTCGTCCACGGCAGCGCCAAGCATACCGACATTATGAAAACCGAAGGGCTGAAGCAGGCACTGAATAAATACGGTTTCGATGCCGCGTTTGGTGGTGCTCGTCGTGACGAAGAGAAATCACGTGCCAAAGAGCGCATTTACTCTTTCCGCGATCGTTTTCATCGCTGGGACCCGAAAAACCAGCGCCCGGAGCTGTGGCATAACTACAACGGGCAGATTAACAAAGGCGAAAGCATTCGCGTCTTCCCGCTCTCTAACTGGACTGAACAGGATATCTGGCAATACATCTGGCTGGAAAATATCGACATCGTGCCGCTGTATCTGGCGGCGGAGCGTCCGGTGCTGGAACGCGACGGCATGCTGATGATGATTGATGACGACAGAATCGATCTGCAGCCCGGGGAAGTGATTAAAAAACGCATGGTGCGTTTCCGTACGCTCGGCTGCTGGCCGCTGACAGGCGCGGTGGAGTCGAATGCGCAGACGCTGCCGGAAATTATCGAAGAGATGCTGGTCTCAACCACCAGTGAACGTCAGGGCCGCGTGATTGACCGCGACCAGGCGGGCTCCATGGAGCTGAAGAAACGTCAGGGGTATTTCTAAGGAGCCGCCATGAATACGACACTTGCACAACAAATTGCTAATGAAGGCGGCGTTGAAGCCTGGATGGTTGCCCAGCAACACAAAAGTCTGCTGCGTTTTTTAACCTGCGGTAGCGTGGATGACGGGAAAAGTACCCTGATTGGCCGTCTGCTGCACGACACGCGTCAGATTTATGAAGACCAGCTTTCATCGCTGCACAACGACAGTAAACGTCACGGTACTCAGGGCGAAAAGCTTGACCTGGCGTTATTGGTTGACGGCTTGCAGGCCGAGCGCGAGCAGGGCATCACCATCGACGTGGCGTACCGTTATTTCTCTACCGAGAAGCGTAAATTTATTATTGCGGACACTCCCGGACATGAGCAGTACACCCGTAATATGGCGACCGGTGCGTCGACCTGCGATCTGGCGATCCTATTGATCGATGCGCGTAAAGGCGTGCTGGATCAGACTCGTCGTCATAGCTTTATCTCCACGCTGCTTGGGATCAAACACCTGGTGGTGGCGATCAACAAAATGGATCTGGTGGACTTTAGCGAAGAGACATTTAACCGCATTCGCGAAGACTATCTTACTTTTGCTGAACAACTGCCGGGCAACCTGGATATCCGGTTTGTGCCGCTCTCTGCACTGGAAGGCGATAACGTGGCTTCGCAAAGCGCCAGTATGCCGTGGTACAGCGGTCCGACGCTGCTGGAAGTGCTGGAAACCGTTGAGATCCAGCGCATTGTTGATACTCAGCCGATGCGCTTCCCGGTGCAGTATGTGAACCGACCGAATCTGGATTTCCGTGGTTATGCCGGAACGCTGGCCTCTGGTAGCGTGAAGGTCGGGCAGCGCGTCAAAGTGCTGCCGTCCGGCGTTGAGTCGAGCGTGGCGCGGATTGTGACCTTTGATGGCGATTTACAGGAAGCGCATGCAGGTGAAGCGATTACCCTGGTGCTGAAAGATGAGATCGATATCAGCCGGGGTGACCTGTTACTGGATGCCGGTGAAACGCTGCCGACAGTACAAAGCGCTGCCGTTGATGTGGTGTGGATGGCGGAACAACCGTTGTCGCCAGGGCAGAGCTACGACATCAAAGTGGCAGGCAAGAAGACCCGTGCACGCATTGATAGCGTGCAGTATCAGGTCGATATAAACAACCTGACCCAGCGTGACGTTGAAGCGCTACCGCTGAACGGCATCGGTCTGGTTAATCTGACTTTTGATGAGCCGCTGGTGCTGGATACCTATCAGCAGAATCCGGTTACGGGCGGGCTGATTATCATTGATCGCCTGACTAACGTTACCGTTGGCGCGGGGCTGGTGCGTGAGCCAATCGTCCAGGAGCTTGCCACCACTTCTCAGTTCAGCGCGTTTGAGCTGGAGCTTAATGCACTGGTGCGTCGCCACTTCCCACACTGGGGTGCGCGCGATCTGCTGGGAGGAAAATAATGGCGCTGCATGACGAAAACGTCGTCTGGCATGCCCATCCTGTTACACCGCAACAGCGGGAACAACGCCACGGTCATCGTGGTGTTGTGCTGTGGTTTACCGGGCTGTCAGGTTCTGGTAAATCCACGGTAGCAGGGGCGCTGGAAGAGGCGCTGCATAAGCTAGGGGTGAGTACCTATCTGCTGGATGGCGATAACGTGCGTCACGGTCTGTGCAGCGATCTTGGGTTTAGCGATGCCGATCGCAAGGAGAATATTCGTCGGGTTGGTGAAGTGGCTAATCTAATGGTAGACGCCGGCCTGGTGGTGTTGACTGCGTTTATCTCTCCACATCGCGCCGAGCGAAAAATGGTTCGCGAGCGCGTGGGCGAAGGGCGTTTTATTGAGGTTTTTGTCGATACGCCATTAGCAACGTGTGAAGCACGCGATCCAAAAGGGCTGTATAAAAAAGCGCGAGCGGGGGAATTGCGCAATTTCACCGGAATTGACTCGGTTTACGAAGCGCCTGAATCGCCAGAGATTCATCTTGATGGTGAACAATTGGTAACAAATTTGGTTCCTCAATTATTAGACCTGCTGAGGCAGGAAGATATTATCAGATCCTGAGACACCCGAGCTTGCATGCCCGGTCAGTCACAGTCACAGGATTAGATATGCGTAACAGCCATAACATTACTATTACAGAATCAGATACCTTCGCTGCCGACGACGAAACTACCTGGTCACTCCCAGGAGCCGTGGTCGGTTTTGTCGCGTGGTTGCTGGCGCTGGGATTCCCGTGTCTGATGTATGGCCCTAACACACTGTTTTTCTTCCTCTATACCTGGCCCTTTTTCCTCGCGTTGTTGCCCGTGGCGATTGTCGCGGGTATTGCCCTGCATTCGCTATTGAAGGGGAGATTGCTGCTGAGTATTGCCTGTACCCTGCTGGTGGTTGGCGCAATGTTTGGCGCACTGTTTCTGTGGCTACTGGGTTAGGCATACGTCCTTCCACGCGATCGCCGCTGTTGTTCACTGTCTGGCCATAATTCAAACCGTAACCAACAATGAGATTATGTTCTCCTTACACGGGGTATACGTAACAACGAGCAAATGTGGTACATTTGCCCGCGTTGTCGCGGCATTCCCGTCCGTTGATGTAAAGTTGTCAGCGGAGTTTATGGGATGTTGATGCCGTTTTTCAGGGGGCAGGATGGGTAAACTTACGTTGCTGTTGCTGGCTTTATTAGTCTGGCTACAGTATTCGCTGTGGTTCGGTAAGAACGGCATACATGACTATAGTCGCGTCAACGATGATGTTGCGGCGCAGCAAGCTACAAACGCGAAACTGAAAGCGCGTAACGATCAGCTTTTTGCCGAAATTGACGATCTCAATGGCGGGCAAGAGGCTATCGAAGAGCGCGCGCGTAACGAACTCAGTATGACTAAGCCAGGCGAAACCTTTTATCGTCTGGTGCCTGACGCGTCTAAACGCGCTCAGACTGCAGGGCAAAACAATCGATAAACCGTCCAGGGATTTAACATGGCAGCCACTTTAATGGACGTTTGCGCCGTGGTGCCGGCTGCCGGGTTTGGCCGCCGAATGCAAACAGAGTGTCCTAAGCAGTACCTCTCTATTGGCAATAAAACCATTCTCGAACACTCGGTTGATGCGCTGCTGGCTCATCCCCGGGTGACGCGAGTCGTCATCGCTATTAGCCCAGGCGACAGTCGCTTTGCCCAACTTCCACTCGCAGCGCACCCGCAAATTACCGTGGTGGATGGTGGCAACGAGCGTGCCGATTCTGTCCTGGCCGGTTTGCAAGCCGCAGGTGAGGCCAGTTGGGTACTGGTGCATGATGCCGCGCGTCCGTGCCTGCATCAGGAAGATTTATCTCGTTTGCTGGCAATAAGTGAAACCAGCCGCATCGGCGGGATCCTTGCCGCGCCGGTGCGCGACACGATGAAACGCGCGGAGCCGGGCCGAACAGACATCGCCCATACGGTCGATCGCACCGATTTATGGCATGCGTTGACGCCGCAGTTTTTCCCTCGCGAGCTGTTGCATGACTGTCTGACCCGTGCGCTAAACGAAGGCGCAACCATTACGGACGAAGCCTCGGCGCTGGAATATTGCGGTTTTCATCCGCTGCTGGTCGAAGGACGCGCTGACAACATCAAAGTCACCCGCCCGGAAGACCTGGCGCTGGCGGAATTTTATCTGACCCGAACTATCTAGATACATCATTCTTCAGGCTGCCTGGAGGATGTTGTGTATATCAGGAGAAGGCATAATGCGAATTGGACACGGTTTCGACGTACACGCTTTTGGCGGAGTTGGCCCAATTATCATTGGTGGTGTGCGCATCCCGTATGAAAAAGGATTGCTGGCGCATTCTGATGGCGACGTGGCGTTACACGCGTTAACCGATGCTCTGCTGGGCGCGGCTGCGCTGGGGGATATCGGTAAACTCTTCCCGGACACCGACCCGGCCTTTAAAGGTGCAGATAGTCGTGAATTATTGCGTGAAGCCTGGCGGCGTATTCAGGCCAAAGGCTATACGCTTGGTAATGTGGATGTGACGATTATTGCTCAGGCGCCGAAGATGCTGCCGCACATTCCGCAAATGCGCGTGTTTATTGCCGAAGATCTCGGCTGCCATATGGATGATGTTAACGTGAAAGCGACCACCACGGAAAAACTCGGTTTTACCGGGCGTGGGGAAGGGATTGCCTGTGAAGCGGTGGCGTTACTCATTAAGGCAACGAAATGACTGCGTTTGAAGATCTGACGTATCTCCATGGCAAACCACAAGGCCATGGCGTTCTGAAAGCGAATCCGGAAGACTTTGTCGTCGTCGAAGATTTAGGCTTCGAACCGGATGGCGAAGGCGAGCACATTTTGGTGCGTATCCTGAAAAACGGCTGTAATACCCGTTTTGTGGCTGACGCGCTGGCGAAGTTCCTGAAAATTCACGCCCGTGAAGTGAGCTTTGCTGGCCAGAAAGACAAGCATGCAGTCACGGAACAGTGGCTGTGCGCGCGCGTGCCGGGCAATGCAATGCCTGATTTAAGCAAATTTGAACTCGAAGGCTGTAAAGTGCTGGAGTACGCGCGCCACAAGCGTAAGCTGCGTTTAGGGGCGTTGAAAGGTAACGAATTTACGCTGGTGCTGCGTGAAGTGAGCCAGCGAGAGGACGTTGAAGCGCGTTTGCAGGCGATTAGCGAGCGCGGCGTACCGAACTATTTTGGCGCTCAGCGTTTTGGTATTGGCGGCAGCAACCTGCAAGGGGCGCTGCGTTGGGCGCAAAGCGATGCGCCGGTGCGCGATCGCAATAAGCGCAGTTTTTGGTTGTCGGCGGCCCGTAGCGCGTTGTTTAATCAGATAGTCAGTGAACGCTTGAAAAAAACAGACTTTAATCAAGTTGTTGACGGCGATGCGCTACAATTGTCGGGACGCGGAAGTTGGTTTGTCGCCACGCAGGAAGAACAAACCGAATTACAGCGTCGCGTCGATGATAAAGAATTGATGATTACAGCGGCATTACCGGGCAGCGGTGAGTGGGGAACTCAGCGCGACGCGCTGGCGTTTGAAGAAGCCGCTATTGCTGATGAAACCGCGCTGCAGTCGCTGTTATTGCGCGAGAAAGTCGACGCATCGCGTCGTGCTATGTTGCTGTATCCACAACAATTAAGCTGGAACTGGTGGGATGACGTAACCGTTGAGTTACGTTTCTGGCTACCGGCAGGTAGCTTCGCCACCAGTGTTGTAAGGGAACTTATTAACACAATGGGTGATTATGCGTATATTGCTGAGTAACGATGATGGGGTCCACGCACCCGGTATACAAACGCTGGCGAAAGCGCTGCGTGAGTTTGCTGACGTACAGGTGGTTGCCCCGGATCGTAACCGCAGTGGCGCGTCTAACTCGCTGACGCTGGAATCCTCACTTCGCACGTTCACCTATGATAACGGTGATATCGCCGTACAAATGGGTACACCTACCGATTGCGTCTATCTGGGCGTGAACGCATTAATGCGTCCGCGTCCGGACATTGTCGTGTCTGGTATTAACGCAGGTCCTAATCTGGGCGATGATGTTATCTATTCCGGTACCGTTGCGGCGGCGATGGAAGGTCGTCACCTGGGCTTTCCTGCGTTGGCGGTCTCACTTGATGGGCATAAACACTACGATACTGCTGCCGCAGTAACCTGCCGTATCTTACGGGCGCTGAGTCGTGAACCGCTGCGCACCGGGCGAATTTTGAATATCAACGTGCCGGATTTACCGCTGGATCAGATTAAAGGTATCCGCGTCACCCGCTGCGGTAGTCGCCATCCTGCGGATCAGGTGATACCACAGCAGGACCCGCGCGGTAATACGCTGTACTGGATCGGGCCGCCGGGCGAAAAGTGCGACGCCGGGCCGGATACAGATTTTGCCGCCGTCGATGAAGGCTATGTTTCCATTACGCCGCTGCATGTCGATTTAACCGCCTACGGCGCGCATGAAGTTGTTTCTGACTGGTTAGACAGCGTGGGAGCCGACACGCAATGGTAAGCAGACGCGTACACACTCTTCTTGAACAATTACGTGCGCAGGGCATCAGAGATGAGCTTGTTCTCGATGCACTTGCCGCCGTGCCGCGTGAAAAATTCATTGATGAGGCGTTTGAACATAAGGCCTGGGACAATATTGCTCTGCCGATTGGTCAGGGGCAGACGATTTCGCAGCCCTATATGGTTGCGCGGATGACTGAGCTGCTTGAGTTAACGCCGCAGTCCCGGGTGCTGGAAATTGGTACCGGCTCTGGTTACCAAACGGCGATTCTGGCACACCTGGTGCACCATGTATGCTCTGTTGAGCGCATTAAAGGTTTGCAGTGGCAGGCGCGTCGTCGACTTAAACAGCTTGATTTACATAATGTTTCTACCCGTCATGGTGATGGATGGCAGGGCTGGCAAGCGCGAGCCCCGTTTGACGCTATCATTGTTACGGCAGCGCCGCCTGAGATCCCAACCGCATTGATGATGCAGTTGGATGAAGGCGGTATTCTCGTCTTACCCGTGGGCGACGAGCACCAGTTTCTGAAACGGGTGCGTCGTCGGGGAGGCGAATTTATTATCGATACCGTGGAGGCCGTACGTTTCGTTCCCTTAGTAAAAGGGGAGCTTGCGTAGATACAGGCTCTGAATACCTGGAGTTTTCCTGGATATTCTGGAATTAGTAAGCGTATCGTGGTCACGTTTCCAGTGCCCAGTCCGATGCCTTGCACGGTGATTACGTCACTGGTTTTAACCAAATTTTCCTGGGGGATAAATGAGCGCGGGAAGCCACAAATTTACCGTTCGCCGCATTGCGGCATTGTCACTGGTTTCATTATGGCTGGCAGGTTGTTCAAATACCTCGAATCCACCAGCGCCGGTCAACTCGGTTGGTGGCAGTGCATCAACGAACACCAATTCCGGCATGCTGATTACGCCTCCACCAAAAATGGGCTCGACGTCGACAGTACAGCAAACGCCACAGATCCAGCCGGTGCAGCGTCCGACCACACAGTCAACACAGATCCAGCCTGTCGCGGAACAGCCTGTGCAGATGGAAAACGGTCGTATTGTGTACAACCGTAAGTATGGGAACATTCCGAAAGGTAGCTATACGGGCGGCAGTACCTATACTGTTAAGAAAGGCGATACCCTTTTCTATATTGCCTGGATTACCGGGAACGATTTCCGTGATCTCGCACAACGCAATAACGTTCCGGCCCCGTATGGCCTGAATGTCGGTCAAACTCTGCAAGTGGGCAACGCGTCGGGTACACCGATTACTGGTGGTAATGCTATTACCCAGGCGGATGCAGCACAGCAAGGAGTTGTGACCAACCCTGCACAAAATTCCACCGTTGCTGTTGCTTCGAAACCAACAATTACGTATTCTGAGGATTCAGGTGAACAAAGTGCTAATAAAATGTTGCCGAACAACAAGCCTGCTGGGACCGTTGTCACAGCGCCTGTAACGGCTCCAGCAGTTAGCGCAACCGAATCAACTGCAAGCTCAACGTCAACCAGCTCGCCAATCTCTACCTGGCGCTGGCCGACTGACGGCAAAGTAATCGAAAACTTTGCGGCTACTGAAGGTGGCAATAAAGGGATCGATATTGCAGGCAGTAAAGGACAGGCTATTGTCGCGACCGCAGATGGACGCGTCGTATATGCCGGTAACGCACTGCGCGGTTACGGTAATCTTATTATCATCAAACATAACGATGATTACCTGAGTGCCTACGCCCATAACGATACAATGCTGGTCCGGGAACAACAAGAAATCAAGGCGGGGCAGAAAATAGCTACCATGGGTAGCACCGGAACCAGTTCAACACGCTTGCATTTTGAAATTCGTTACAAGGGGAAATCCGTAAACCCGCTGCGCTATTTACCGCAGCGATAATTCGGCGGAACCAGGCTTTCACGTGCTAGTTCCGTTAGGGATCACGGGTAGGAGCCACCTTTATGAGTCAGAATACGCTGAAAGTTCATGATTTAAATGAAGATGCGGAATTTGATGAGAACGGAGTAGAGGCTTTTGATGAAAAAGCCTTGAGTGAAGAGGAACCCAGTGATAACGACCTGGCTGAAGAAGAGCTGTTATCGCAGGGGGCCACACAGCGTGTGTTGGACGCGACTCAGCTTTACCTTGGTGAGATTGGTTATTCACCACTGTTAACAGCCGAAGAAGAAGTTTATTTTGCGCGTCGCGCACTGCGTGGGGATGTCGCATCCCGCCGTCGCATGATTGAAAGTAACCTGCGTCTGGTGGTGAAAATTGCTCGTCGTTATGGCAATCGTGGTCTGGCATTGCTGGACCTGATTGAAGAGGGCAATCTGGGACTGATCCGTGCAGTCGAGAAGTTTGACCCGGAACGCGGGTTCCGCTTCTCAACATACGCAACCTGGTGGATCCGCCAGACGATCGAACGGGCGATTATGAACCAAACCCGTACGATCCGACTGCCAATTCACATTGTAAAAGAGCTGAACGTCTATCTGCGTACCGCGCGTGAGTTGTCGCATAAACTGGACCACGAACCGAGCGCAGAAGAGATTGCTGAACAACTGGATAAACCGGTTGATGACGTCAGCCGTATGCTCCGACTCAACGAGCGTATTACCTCGGTAGACACCCCGCTGGGTGGCGATTCCGAAAAAGCGTTGCTGGATATTCTGGCCGATGAAAAGGAAAACGGCCCGGAAGACACCACGCAAGACGATGATATGAAACAGAGCATCGTCAAATGGCTGTTCGAACTGAACGCCAAACAGCGTGAAGTGCTGGCACGTCGTTTTGGTCTGCTGGGGTACGAAGCTGCGACACTGGAAGATGTGGGCCGTGAAATTGGTCTCACCCGTGAACGTGTTCGCCAGATTCAGGTTGAAGGTCTGCGTCGTCTGCGTGAAATTCTGCAGACTCAGGGACTGAATATCGAAGCGCTTTTCCGCGAGTAAGCACAAGTTCTATCAAGAAAGGCCAGTCTCATTGAGACTGGCCTTTTTCTATGTTTGTTGCCTGATGGCACTGCGTTTATCAGGTCTACGGGGAGCAGGACTTTGTAGGCCGGATAAGACATTTATGTCGCCATCCGGCAGATTAGTTCATCATCTTACGCACCAGACGTGTGAACTGCTCACGTTCTTCATCAGATAATCGCCCCAGAAACTCATCATCCACGCTATCGCCTAACGGAGTTGCGCTGGCCAGTAATTCTTCTCCTTGTGCGGTCAAATAAACAAACCGCCGACGCTTATCTGCCGGGTCATGTTCACGCCTGACCAGCTCCCGTTTTTCCATTCGGCTTAGCATTTCCGCAAGGGTTGCCTTGGTACAGACTGCGGCTTCGGTCAGGTCAACCTGCTCAATGCCGGGACGTTCAGCAATGGCACGCATTACCGCATACTGTGGTTTGGTCAGGTCCGGTAATTCATGTTGCCAGCGGGACGTATGCTGCTGGAAGAGCTGACGTAAAAGGTGAAATGCTTTATTTCGTAACGGCATGAGCGCTCCGGAATTCCTGTCAGTCTCTATCATAGCGGGTTACGCATCTTTTTTTAACAATTGCGGCTTTAGCGATCTGTGCGCGATGGCCTTGCCCGAAATGTTATGTGAGAGTATTTTAATCAAAACGTTCGTACACGAACAAAAATTGAGAAACTAAATGAGATTAATTGTCGGAATGACCGGGGCAACCGGCGCACCGCTTGGCGTGTCGCTATTGCAGGCGTTGCGGGAAATGCCCGAAGTGGAAACCCATCTGGTGCTGTCAAAGTGGGCCAAAACCACTATTGAACTGGAAACGCCGCACAGCGTCCGTGATGTGTCTGCGTTGGCCGATTATTGCCACAACCCGGCGGATCAGGCGGCGACCATCTCCTCTGGATCGTTTCGCACTGACGGCATGATCATTATCCCCTGCAGTATGAAAACCCTGGCCGGTATTCGTGCAGGCTACGCGGAAGGGCTGGTGGGTCGCGCTGCTGATGTGGTGCTGAAAGAAGGGCGCAAGCTGGTTCTGGTTCCGCGTGAAATGCCGCTGAGCACTATTCATCTGGAAAACATGCTCGCACTTTCCCGCATGGGCGTGGCGATGGTCCCGCCAATGCCTGCGTATTACAACCACCCGCAAACGGTCGATGACATCACTCAGCATATCGTTGCGCGTGTGCTCGATCAGTTTGGTCTGGAACACCCCAACGCCCGTCGCTGGCAGGGTTTACGGCAGGCACAGAATTTTGCACAGGAGAATGAATAATGGCATTTGATGATTTGCGCAGCTTTTTGCAGGCGCTGGACGACCAGGGACAATTGCTGAAAATCAGTGAAGAAGTCAACGCTGAGCCGGATCTGGCTGCGGCAGCCAACGCAACCGGGCGCATTGGCGACGGTGCGCCAGCGCTGTGGTTTGACAATATTCGTGGTTTTACCGACGCCCGTGTGGCGATGAACACTATTGGCTCGTGGCAGAATCACGCTATCTCTTTAGGGCTGCCGCCAAATACCCCGGTGAAAAAACAGATTGATGAGTTTATCCGCCGTTGGGATAAATTTCCGGTTACGCCGGAGCGTCGCGCCAACCCGGCATGGGCTGAAAACTGTGTTGATGGTGATGAGATCAACCTGTTTGATATTCTGCCGCTGTTTCGCCTGAACGATGGCGACGGCGGTTTCTATCTCGATAAAGCCTGCGTGGTGTCGCGCGATCCGCTGGATCCGGAC
The DNA here is from genome assembly GCF_030333005.1 of Citrobacter sp. Cpo030. Classification (NCBI taxonomy): domain Bacteria; kingdom Pseudomonadati; phylum Pseudomonadota; class Gammaproteobacteria; order Enterobacterales; family Enterobacteriaceae; genus Citrobacter; species Citrobacter sp. Cpo030. The sequence goes on from NZ_JAOWGT010000052.1 coordinate 63,392, forward strand.
AACTTCGGCAAACAGAACGTCGGCATTTATCGTATGGAAGTGAAGGGCAAACGCAAGCTTGGCCTGCAGCCGGTACCGATGCATGATATCGCGCTGCACCTGCATAAAGCCGAAGAGCGCGGTGAAGATCTGCCGATTGCCATCACGCTGGGTAACGATCCGATCATTACCCTCATGGGGGCCACGCCGCTGAAGTACGATCAGTCGGAATACGAAATGGCGGGAGCGCTACGTGAAAGTCCGTATCCGATCGCTACCGCGCCGCTCACCGGCTTTGACGTGCCATGGGGTTCAGAAGTGATCCTCGAAGGGGTAATTGAAAGCCGTAAGCGTGAAATCGAAGGGCCGTTTGGCGAGTTTACCGGGCACTATTCCGGTGGACGTAATATGACGGTCGTGCGTATCGATAAAGTCTCTTATCGCACCAAACCGATTTTTGAATCGTTATATTTGGGGATGCCGTGGACGGAGATTGACTACCTGATGGGTCCGGCAACCTGCGTACCGCTTTATCAACAGCTGAAAGCCGAATTTCCGGAAGTGCAGGCGGTGAATGCCATGTATACCCACGGTTTGCTGGCGATTATCTCCACCAAAAAACGCTACGGCGGCTTTGCCCGCGCGGTGGGGCTGCGCGCAATGACGACGCCGCATGGCCTGGGTTACGTGAAAATGGTGATTATGGTTGATGAGGATGTTGATCCGTTCAACCTGCCGCAGGTGATGTGGGCGCTGTCTTCGAAGGTCAATCCGGCGGGCGATCTGGTGCAATTGCCGAATATGTCGGTGCTGGAGCTTGATCCGGGTTCCAGTCCGGCGGGGATTACCGACAAGTTAATTATTGATGCGACTACGCCGGTTGCGCCGGATAACCGTGGGCACTACAGCCAGCCGGTATGCGATTTACCAGAAACGAAAGCCTGGGCAGAAAAACTGACCGCCATGCTGGCCAACCGTAAATAAGGAGTAGCAGATGATTTGTCCACGTTGTGCCGATGAACATATTGAAGTGATGGCAAACTCGCCGGTAAAAGATGTCTGGACGGTATATCAGTGCCAGCATTGTCTATACACCTGGCGTGATACTGAGCCTCTACGCCGTACCTGCCGCGAGCACTACCCGCAAGCGTTTCGCATGACGCAGAAGGATATTGATGACGCACCGATGGTGCCGAGTATTCCACCGCTGCTGGCAGAAGATAAGCGCTAATCAACACGCCGGGTGCGGCTTCGCCTTACCCGGCCTACATATAGCGATATTTTGCAGGCCCGATAAGCGTATCACTATCGGGCATTACGGCGTTATACCAGACTCTTCAACCGGTAGATCCACTCCAGCGCCTGGCGAGGCGTTAGCGAATCCGGGTCGAGATTTTCCAGTGCTTCAACGGCGGGCGACGTTTCTTCCGGAGCTGACAGGAGCGACATCTGTGTGCCGTCGACCTGAGTTGCAGCAACATTCGGCGCGATGCTTTCCAGTTCGCGCAGTTTTTGCCGCGCGCGTTTAATAACCTCTTTTGGTACACCTGCCAGGGCAGCTACCGCCAGACCATAGCTCTTGCTTGCCGCACCATCCTGTACGCTGTGCATGAAGGCGATGGTATCGCCGTGCTCTAACGCATCCAGATGCACATTCGCGACGCCCTCCATTTTCTCCGGTAACTGAGTCAGTTCGAAATAGTGGGTGGCAAACAAGGTTAATGCTTTGATTTTATTAGCCAGGTTTTCCGCGCACGCCCACGCCAGCGACAGGCCGTCGTAGGTGGAGGTGCCGCGTCCAATCTCATCCATCAGCACCAGGCTGTTCTCGGTGGCATTATGCAGAATGTTGGCGGTTTCAGTCATTTCTACCATGAAGGTAGAACGACCGGAGGCCAGATCATCCGCCGCACCGACGCGAGTAAAGATCCGATCGATCGGGCCTATTTCCACTTTCTGCGCCGGAACGTAGCTGCCGATGTAGGCCAGCAGCGCAATTAACGCAGTCTGGCGCATATAGGTACTTTTACCCCCCATATTCGGGCCGGTGATGATCAGCATCCGTCGCTGAGGCGAGAGGTTAAGCGGGTTGGCGATAAACGGCTCGGTCAGCACCTGTTCAACCACCGGATGACGTCCCTCGGTAATACGAATACCAGGCTTGTCGGTGAAGGTCGGGCAGGTGTAATTCAGGGTATAAGCGCGTTCCGCAAGGTTGACCAGTACGTCCAGTTCTGCCAGCGCGCTGGCGCTTTGTTGCAAATCAGCCAGGTGCGGCAGCAGCATGTCGAACAGCTCATCGTACAACTGTTTTTCCAGCGCCAGCGCTTTGCCTTTTGATGTCAGAACTTTGTCTTCGTACTCTTTCAGCTCCGGAATAATGTAGCGTTCGGCGTTTTTCAGCGTCTGGCGACGCACATAGTTAATCGGCGCCAGATGACTTTGCCCGCGACTGATCTGAATGTAGTAGCCGTGAACGGCGTTAAATCCAACCTTCAGCGTATCAAGGCCGGTGCGCTCGCGCTCGCGAATTTCCAGTCTGTCCAGATAGTCAGTTGCGCCATCAGCCAACGCTCGCCACTCGTCCAGTTCTTCGTTATAGCCCGGTGCGATGACGCCACCGTCGCGAACCAGCACCGGTGGAGCTTCCACCACGGCGCGTTCCAGCAGTTCACGCAGGTCAGCAAACTCACCCATTTTCTCGCGCAGCATCTGTACGGGGGCACTGTCTACGCTTTCCAGTTGCGCGCGCAGTTCCGGTAATTGCTGGAAGGCATGACGCATACGGGCCAGATCGCGCGGGCGCGCAGTACGCAGGGCCAGGCGCGCCAGGATACGTTCAAGATCGCCGACCTGACGCAGCACGGGTTGCAATTCACTGGTGGAATCCTGTAGCGCGCCGATGGTCTGTTGGCGCTCAGTGAGGACTTTGGTGTCGCGGACCGGCATATGCAGCCAGCGCTTGAGCATACGGCTGCCCATCGGCGTCACGGTGCAGTCGAGTACCGAAGCCAGCGTGTTTTCAAAGCCGCCTGCCAGGTTCTGGGTAATTTCCAGATTGCGGCGCGTGGCGGCATCCATAATGATGCTGTCCTGCTGGCGCTCCATGGTGATGGAACGAATATGCGGCAGCGAGGTACGCTGGGTATCTTTTACGTATTGCAGCAGGCAGCCAGCCGCGCATAATCCACGCGGGGCGTTTTCCACGCCAAAACCAATCAGATCCCGCGTGCCAAACTGCAGGTTTAGCTGCTGGCGAGCAGTATCGATTTCAAATTCCCATAGTGGACGACGACGTAATCCGCGACGTCCCTCAATCAGTGAGGTTTCAGCGAAATCTTCGGCATACAGCAGTTCAGCGGGATTGGTGCGCTGCAATTCTGCAGCCATCGTCTCGCGGTCGGCAGGTTCGCTGACGCGAAAACGCCCGGAGCTGATATCCAGCGTGGCGTAGCCGTAACCTTTACTGTCCTGCCAGATAGCGGCCAGCAGGTTGTCCTGGCGTTCCTGCAACAGCGCTTCATCACTGATGGTACCTGGCGTGACGATACGCACTACTTTGCGCTCAACCGGACCTTTGCTGGTCGCCGGATCGCCAATCTGCTCACAAATAGCAACGGACTCACCCTGGTTGACCAGCTTAGCGAGGTAGTTTTCTACCGCATGGTGAGGAATGCCCGCCATCGGGATAGGCTCGCCCGCAGACGCGCCGCGTTTGGTCAGGGAGATATCAAGCAACTGAGACGCACGTTTCGCATCGTCATAAAACAGTTCGTAAAAGTCGCCCATGCGGTAAAACAACAGTATCTCCGGATGCTGGGCTTTCAGCTTGAGATACTGCTGCATCATTGGGGTGTGGTTCGTGAAGTCCGTATCAAGTGACTCTTTCATATCGCTTTTGCTCTTTTTTTAATCTTTTTGGGGACCAGGGCAGTCTCACGTGAGCCCCTGGAAACTCACATAAACCCACAAATTTGTCATTCGAAAGCCGCCTGATGGGCAGTAACGACGAGCGTTGGCTCGACCTGAATGGTCTATCTTATCACCGACAACGACTGAGATTCATCCGTAGGTTTTGCCGCCAGAACGCTTATTGATTATTCATTTTCCGGCAAAGCATAATTCTGGCAGTACAGATAGGGGATCCCCTCTTTGGTAATCAGGTATGTCGCGCTGTTCAGCGCAAAAAAATCGACGTTGGATACGCTGGTGTTGGTCAGGAAAAAGTCGGGGAGGAGTTCCTGAATAAGGCTGGCGGGAGCCGTTTCGCGATTGGAAATTTGGATTTTCTGTGAAATCCAAACCGGGCTTGAGCCGTAGCTGGATTGTGTAAAAAGTACCATGCGTTGCACGGTTTGCTCATTATTTTCGGCATCTTTGATAATACCATCAATATTCACAATACCTTTACTGCCCCCGGTTTTAATATCAATAATCCCGCGGAACGAGCTTGTATTGCGTACAATTTCGATGGCAGAGCGGCAAGTGAGATCATGTAACTCGCCATTGTTCTTACTGTACCGATAGACGACAGTAAGAATAAGCGCAGCAAAACAAAGCAGCAGGATAATACCTGTCTGGATGCGGGACGTTCGGGGATATAAGTTCATTAGCTATCATACCGTGGATAATATACCGACTGACAGGCATTTTCTTGCCTGGCTTTTATCGGTGAGCGACACACCAGCACGGACAGTTTCTTAGACTCAGGATAGGTCGTGATATAGATAAATTTATGGCTCTGACACAGTCCTGGGTTTTTGTCGATAAACGCGGTATGCCGGGAGAAATTACTGGCATCGTTATTGAAATAATACTGACAGTCAGTGGGTGCTTTATCCGCAGTGATATAGCCGGAGAAATAATCATCGCTGGCTTGCCACGGATATAATATAAGCACACAAATTATCAGGGTAAGTGCCAACATTACTGTTTCTGCAGCCGTTATCAAAGGTTGACGCGGTGTGTCAGCCAAAAATTCCTCAATGGTGGCATCTGGCGCTAAGGATTCTTCCGCAGAAGCAGAGTTCTCCTCCGGTGTTTCAATGACCTGAATATCAAACTCTTCTTGAATGATCAGCCCTTTGCGGGGGATCGTTGTGATCAGCGGTTGTTCAAGCTCCAGCTGCTGCAAGCTTTTACGCAACGTGAGAATGCTTTGATAAAAGGCGTTGAAACTCACCTGGCGGTGATTTTTACCCCAACCGAATTCCAGTAATTCGTTTTGAGAAACCACTTGCCCGCGATGTTGAATAAGTAATAAAAGACATAACGACGCTGAGTGTTTGAGTTTTATCCGCTGATTGGGGTGATCTACCCGCGCCAGACATTGTGTGGCTGGCGTAAATATTATTCTATTTTCAATCAGATAACTGACATTGCCAGTCTCAGACATATTGTCTCTACTCTTGATGATGCGTCTGGTGGTTGTTTAGTCATGATACCACTGAGCCTATAAAGACCACCAGCATGGACCTGATTCCACAGCGAGAACCGCGAAGTGTTGCAATTTGGTATCATGATATAACAAGAATGATAACTTTTTAATGAAAATAAAACCCATTAAAATCAATTAATTGTATCTTTTTGGCTACTCTGCAAAGAACAGAAAGATGAAAAAATGTCGACAAAGATGATTGCCATTAATTCTTTATGGACAGCGACATATACTGCCTGGCACCACCACGCGAAAACAGCATGAACCTTAACGCGTCAATGGCACCAGGGAATGCCGGTGGTAGATGTAGATGGGAATAAATGTCAGCTTGTTTGCGAGCTGACATTTATTTTTAGTGCTGAGTAAATTTAACCATCTTTTTGACTAAGCCATAATTTGCGGTAGAGAGTCCCATGTTCCAGAAAGAAATTGAAAATGCTGTAGTGCTCGTTGGCGATGAAATGAAGAAGTCGGATAATGCCTGGCTGTCGTTACGTAAAAAACGTCAGCGTATTGATTTGAAGACCGATGGACATATCTTATTTCTGGAGAAAGGGACTGTCTCTGTTTATCGTGTGGAAAACGATTTAGTCACGGTGAGTATTTCTGCACCTGCCATTCTCGGCCTGCCACAAATGCGTACGGAAGTGGCTGGCCACTATTTACGTTGTGATACCGATTGTGAAATGTGGGCGATGAGCGTCCAAAATGCCGATCTCCTGTTTACTGCTAAAAACTTGTGGAAGCAGGCGTTTGATATCTTAACGCATCACCTTCAACGTTATTTCCAGCGTGAGGCGTTGCAGTCGCACCGCACTATACGTGAGCAGATTATTGAACACGTGAAATATATCTGGGCGATGGAGCCTGGGGTACGTGAGAAAACATCCGTGTATACTTTTATTCTGACCCGTAACCATATTTCACGCAGCGCCATCCATAAGGTGTTACAGGAACTGGTTAACGACGGGAAAATCATCCTGAATCGTGGAAAGCTCTCCTTTTGCACGCCGTTATAAACTCATGCGCTCCCTGGCAATAATGAAAGGGAGCGCAACCGATCAACGTTCTCTGAGTGCTTCCGCGCGTGCGCGAATAATCGGTTTTAACAGGTAGCTCAGAATCGTTTTCTTGCCGGTGAGAATATCGACGCTCGCCACCATGCCGGGAATGATCAGCATCGGATGCTCTTTTGTTCCCAGGTAATTTTTGTCCGTTTGCAAACGCACAATATAAAAGCTGCGGCCCTGCTTATCGGTAACGGTGTCCGGGCTTATCTGCACTACTTCGCCTTGCAGACCGCCATAGATGGTGTAATCGTAAGCGGTAAATTTCACCATCGCATGTTGACCCGGATGGAGGAAGGCGATATCGCGCGGCTGGATTTTGGCTTCGATTAACAGTTTGTCATCCAGCGGAACGATTTCCACTAGATCGCTGCCCGGTTGAATGACGCCGCCGATAGTATTCACCATCACCTGCTGGACGATACCCCGCACCGGTGAGGTGACCATGGTACGGTTCACCCGATCCTCCAGTGCTTTAACGCTTGCCTGGGTTTTACTCAGATTGGTGCGAGCTTCATTGAGTTGGGCCAGCGCATCGCTCTGGAAACGGCCACGGCTTTCACCGATTTTATTCTCAATCTCTTTAATTTCTGACGTGGCCTTGGGCAGCGACAGGCTAATAGAATTGAGCTGCCCGGCGGTTTCCACTTCGGTACGACGCAGGCGCAGCAGTTCGACTTTTGAAATGGCACCTGAAGCGAGCAGCGGCTCGGACATTTTGATTTCCTGACGGATTAACCCGAGGCTGTGCTTAAACTGATCCTCCTTTGACTCAAAGTCGCGCAGCTCCTGTTTTTTCTGCACCAGTTGTTCTTCAAGCCCGGAAATTTCGTTGTGAAATTGTTCCCGGCGGCTGTTGTACAGCTCGGTTTCTCCCCGGGCGACATCCGGCGCCTGGCTGGCTATCTCGGGTGAAATCACAAAGTCCCGGTTTTCAACTTCCGCCGTCAGGCGTTCTACCTTGGCGCGCAGACCGAGTTTGTCGGCTTCAGTTTCGCCAACGTTGGAGGCGAAGCGCGTGTCATCGAGGTGCAGTAATGGGGTTCCGGCGTTAACGATTTGCCCTTCATGCACATATAGCTCGGTAACAATCCCCCCTTCCAGGTTCTGGATTTTTTGCAGTTTTGATGAAGGGATCGCTTTGCCTTCACCGCGTGTCACTTCATCAATTTTTGCAAAACCAGCCCAGATGAAGGACAGCACCACCAGCGCGAGGATCACCCACAGCGTCAGTCGTATCACTCTTGGGGCGTCATCAATTATGGCCTGGCTAACCTCATTAATACTGTCAGTTTGATTTTCATCACGACCGCGAAAATAGTGCTGCATATAGCTGCGGGCACGAGTCAGGAGATCAGCGAGACGCATTAATTTGCCCCTTTTTCAACGCATCCATCACTACCCCTTTCGGACCGTCTGCGATGATGCGACCTTTATCAACAATAATCAGACGGTCAACCAGCGACAGCATGGAAGCGCGGTGCGTGACCAGTAATAACGTTTTTCCCGCAATGCAGGGGGCCAGCGCGTGTTTGATCTTCTCTTCGCTGGTGTTGTCCATCGAACTGGTGGGTTCATCCAGTAGCAGGAGAGGGGGATTAAGCAACAGTGCGCGCGCGAGCGCCACCGCCTGCCGTTGCCCACCGGAAAGCTGGGAGCCGCGTTCGCCGACCTGCAGGTTATAGCCGTCGGGATGCAGGCGTGCGAATTCGTTGACGCCAGCCAGTTCTGCCGCTCGCAGCATGGTTTCGTCATCGACATAGCGCGCTCCGCACAGCAGGTTATCGCGCAGCGTGCCGTTGAATAGCTGGATGTCCTGCGGCACGTAGCCGATGCTGTGGCGCAGATCGTTCACATCCAGCTGACGAGAGTCGATACCATCGATCAGCAGGTTCCCGGCGCTCGGCTGGTATAAATTGACGATTAGTTTACTCAGTGAACTTTTACCGGAACCGCTGCGCCCGATAATGCCGATGCGCTCACCGGGCTGAATGGTCAGGTTAATTTTGTGCAGCGACAGGTTTTGTTGCTCCGGGTAGCTGAAATCCACATCGCGAAATTCAATGCTGCCCTGTAACTGTTCACGCTTGAGCGGGTTTTCATCCGCACGGCGCTCCTGCGTCAGCGACATCATTTTCTCAGTGTTTTTGATGGTCAGCTTCGCCTGCTGATAGCGGGCGATAAGGCCGGTGAGCTGACCCAGCGGCATGAGTGCCCGACCGTTAAGCATGTAGCAGGCGATCAAGCCACCCATACTCAGTTTGCCGTCGATAATCATGTACACCCCGACGATGATCATCACCACGCCTGAAATTTGCTGGAACCAGCCGGTGAGATTGCTCGCCAGGCTGGACAAGGTTTTCACCCGCAGTTCGAGACGGCTCAGGCTACCCAGCGTTTGTTCCCACTGGAACTGGCGTTCGCTCTGGGCATTATTCACTTTGATGGCATCCAGACTGCTCAGGGTTTCAATCAGTAGCGCCTGGCGTTCGCTGGCGAGGCTCATGGTTTTTGCCACAGCAGCGTTGACCGGTTTTTGTAGTGCCCAACTGCACAACAGGGCAATCGGTAGCGTCAGCACGGGGATCCATGCCAGCGCGCCGCCGATAATGCCAATAACAATCAGCAGTAACAGGGTGAAGGGCAAATCGATAATTGTCGTCAGAGTGAGTGATGAGAGGAAATCACGCAGCGACTGAAACTCGTGAATGTTTTGCGCAAAGCTGCCCACGCGCGCCGGGCGCTCTTTCATCTCCATGCCGATAATGCGCTCAAACAGGGTCGAAGAGATGATGAGATCGCTTTTCTTACCTGCAATATCAAGGCAGATACCGCGCAGCATTTTTAAGATCAGATCAAAGACAAAAGCCAGGCAGATGCCGACTGCCAGCACCCATAATGTGACCGTTGCCTGGTTTGGCACGACGCGGTCATACACATTCATGGTAAAGAGCGGTGTGCCGAGCGCAATCAGGTTGATCAGCAGACTGGCCAATACCGCATCCATATACAGAAAACGCGACAGCTTCAGCGTGTCTTTAAACCAGGATTTGGTGCGCGGCAGAAAGGCCTCTGCCTGCAAATCGAATTCGTGGCGCGGATGCGCAAAAATGACTTTACCCGCATAGTTTTGCTCAAGCGTGGCGGCATCAACGCAAATTTCTCCACCTTCGCTTTCGCTGGGCATAAAGCGGGCGCTACCGTCATCGTTCCAGGCCAGCAACACCCCGGTTCCTCCAGAATTCAATAACAAGACCGCTGGCAGAGACATCGCTGGAATTTTATCGAGTGAGCGCGTGACGACTCGCGCCTTTAAACCGGCCCTTGCCGCCGCGCGTGGAAATATATTCAGCGTGAGCCGATCGTTTTCTAATGGCAGGCCACTGCTTAATGTTGAACGACTCGCCGGTTTTCCGTGCAGAGAACACAGAATTAGTAAGCTATCTAATAACGGGTCGTCATTATGGCTACGTGGGTCGTGATGTTGAGAATTAGGACGAGCGTGATTCTCAGGGACGTCATTTAATAATTCGGCTTGTGCACTCATTTTCGCAACCATTCTGACCGTGCACGGTTAAATAATAGCAAGCTAATTATAAGCGTGCAGGTCAGAGATTTATTGGGGATTAATAATTATTAATGAAGTTCCGGTAAGCTATTTTCTTCTGCTGAATCTACCGGTTGCCCCGATGGCGGAGGTGTAATTTTTAGAATATTCATTAATTCACCGGTGCGTTCGCTAATACGATAGCCACTGGTCATGGCCAGATAACGTAATTCAACAAGACGGCGTTTAGAGGAGAACACTTCATTTTCACTATCGAGTAAATCCAGCAGTGTACGCTCGCCAAGACTAAATTGATCCTGATAAGCTGTGCGCACTTTGACGCTGCGGTCGGCATATTCTTCCGCCGAAGGAAGCTGAGCGCGTGCGTTTTGCAGTGCGGTCCAGGCCAGGCGTAGCTCCTGATTCAGCTGGCGCAGCGTGTTATTACGTACATCCTGGGCCTGCTTGTGCAGATAAGCACGGGAGTTCATGTTGGCTTTGTCGCTGCCGCCCTGGTACAGGTTGTAATGCAGTTTGACCATCGCCTCCCACTCTTCGGTGTGCGCGCGAGTGGTATCGGTGTTGTTGCTAATCCCGCGGGAAAGCTCAACGTCCACACGTGGATAGAAGGTGGATTTCGACGCTTCGTACTGCTGGTGCGCAGCTTCGATATCCGCATTGGCAGACTTCAGTAATGGATTATTTTTTTCCATCCGACTTTTGGCATCTTCCAGCGAGGTGGGCAGTTGAGAGTCAATGCTCTCTGGCTGGCTTAAACCCTGCGGGTCCATGCCCGTCACGCTGACAAAGGTGGTTTTCGCGTCTTCAAGGTTAGTCTGCTCGGTCAGCAGGTTGTTTCGCGCCTGCGCCAGACGCGCTTCGGCCTGCATAAAATCCCCGGAGCGCCCAACGCCCTGATCGGTACGCAGTTTTATCTGGTCGTAAATGCGCTCGTGGTTCGCCAGATCGTCTTCAGCAAGGCGAACAAATTCTTCGCGTTGCAGCACGTCGAAATAGGCCTGAATCACCGCATAAGCGGTGCTTTCGCTGGTGTTCATCACACCGTAGGCGCGTGAGTCAACGGTCGCTTTTTGCCGCGCCACTTCGCTGTTGGTCGCAAAGCCGTTAAACACATTTTGCTCGAGGCTGATAGTCGCCTCGTTAGGGAAGGTGCGAACAAGTTCCTGATATGAGATCATCATATTCATCCGGAGCGCATCCCAGAGGGACATCATGAGCCATCAACTCACCTTCGCCGATAGTGAATTCAGCACTAAGCGCCGTCAGACCCGAAAAGAGATTTTCCTCTCCCGCATGGAGCAGATTCTGCCATGGCAGAATATGACCGCTGTCATCGAGCCGTTTTATCCCAAGGCGGGCAATGGCCGACGGCCCTATCCGCTGGAGACCATGCTGCGTATTCACTGCATGCAGCATTGGTACAACCTGAGCGACGGTGCCATGGAAGATGCCCTGTACGAAATCGCCTCCATGCGCCTGTTTGCCCGATTATCCCTGGATAGCGCCCTGCCGGATCGCACCACCATCATGAATTTCCGCCACCTGCTCGAGCAGCATCAACTGGCCCGTCAATTGTTCAAGACCATCAATCGCTGGCTGGCCGAAGCAGGCGTCATGATGACCCAAGGCACTTTGGTGGATGCCACC
>NZ_JAOWGT010000053.1:0-18855 GCF_030333005.1 Citrobacter sp. Cpo030
TGAAAGCGTGCGTATTGCCTGAAAACACAACCCGCTACGGGGGAGACTTACCCGAAATCTGATTTATTCAACAAAGCCGCCACGTTTACTTATCCACTCAGCATGCCATTCATTGCTCGCTTGGGCTCGTCTATCTGCTGCATTGTAATAAAGCCTCACGGTCATGGCACATCTCCTTGTACTTCTACATCATGAATGGGTTTGGCATAGAGGGACCAAAGAAAAATACAATGATTGAGGTAAGGATAAAACAGGTTAACCAGAGCCATTCAAGTTTCCAAGGTCTGAATAATTGCCAGATAAATCCGGCCGCGATAGTGCCGCAAACAACACCACCAATTAGAGCCTCAGAAATTGTCGAGTGTTCCATTGATTTTGTTTCTCCAAAAATTACGCCATTGTGCTTTATAAAACTTCAAGCGATGCGACAGGGAATTTCATACTGAAAGAAATCACAAAAAACCTAGTTTTTTAGATAGTTAGGACTGAAAATGTAGTGGGAACTTTTTAGTGGAGTCACACATTAAATTCCCACTTTTTTTATTTTTCGAAGGACTGCATGTTGCCCATAACCAGCCTGATGGCCTCATCTAACTCAGCCTGAACTGAAGCAGGAAGACGGGCAAATTCATAGGTCACTAAGCGTTTAGACGGATCGGTTTTCTTCCGGGCAAACTGCTTTTTGTCTTCAAACTCACGTAGTTTTTCAGTTTGTACAGTTTTCACTGGCGCTGGCTTCAGCTGCTTCGAATGGCGTTTAAAAGAGTCCATAATTAGCGACTTACTTATGCTTTCAACTTTTGCTGCACTGATGTCTGCCTGAACTTTTCCGAGCAAATCAGACAGAGGCACACCTTTGCTATCTAAGTCCTCTGAAATTTTTAACAGCAGCTGGTAATCAGCAAGGGAGAGTTCATTGATAACCGGGAATAACTCGACCATTTCAGCTGGCACAGAAGCAGCTTGAAACGCGCGGGAAACGCTGGCCGGTGAGACGTCCTCTACGCGCGCAATTTCATCCTTAGACATGCCATTTGCGTACATAAATTGATATCTTTGACCTATCTCACGAAGCGTATGCTCACGCGCGGTCTGAATGTCTTTGGCAAGCTGACGAGCATCTTCAAGACTTATCTCATCTTCTGTAACCAGAATTTCGAATTTCGCGCCACTGAAGATACATGCCGCCCGGCGCCGGGAACCATCTAACACTTCAATACAACCGTCAATAACTCGGCCGATTGCTGGGAAAAATTGCTGCAGGTTGATAGTTCGCGTTATGTCGCTCACTGACTCAGGGGTTACATACCTTTGGTCGCGACCGTTAACAGCTGGATCGACAAATGTCTTCTCTTCAATATCACCATTCAAAATGGTTGAGAGGGTGAACTTGGCCTGATTACCGGACTTAAGGGTGAATACCTTCTCTGCTTCTTTGGTTTCGAGGCTACGGATAAAATCCGAGCTATCACTACCTAAAATGTTTCGCCCGCGAGCTACTATTTTTTTCTTCACGCTGATTGGCTCCTCAGGAATTCAATACGGTCAAACACAGCCTTCGTAAAATGCTCTGCTTCTGTACGCGCTTTTTTTAACGCGTCGTTGCTACCGGGATAAGATGCTGGGTTAGCACTAATAATCGTATCAAACGTTTCTCCGCAACGTTCAAAGCCATCCAGGCGTGGCAGGGAAGAGTCCAGTATGCTACTTGTGTAGACTTCACGAGCAAGGCTATGTGAAACCAGGTGATCGGGCTTGCCAGTCATTTTCGACATAAAACCAATACTGGCAGCCAGACGCGGTTCAATGCCTTCTTCTTCCAGCGTTTCCAGCATTTCAGGCAAGCGGGTAAGGTATTTCAACGTGGAATGGAAATCGACTTGCGCCGGCGGAGTAGGGGTGAGAATAAGGTCACTTGCCGCCAAACCGTTTAGTAAAAATGGATCGAGGTGCGGACCTGTATCAATCAGGATGAAATCGTAGTCATCAGCCACACGATCGATAATGATTTTGCGAAGCACTTCGTACTGGTTTACGCCCGGCAGGTGCTCGCTAACCAGCTCCTTCCATGCGCTGGCTACAAAACCATCATCGATAGAAGCCGGAATAACATCAACACCTGGAATGATGGTTGGCCGTATCACTTCGTTACGCAGGGTTTCAGCATCGACATCGTTTAGCATCGCTTGCGCGGCGGTTTCAAGAATGGAACCAATACTGTGCGTGTGATCGAGGAACATGGTGCTGGATGCCTGCGGATCAAGGTCAATAACCAGAATACGCAGATCGTGACGCAATAAATCCTGATGCACTCGCAACGCGTGCGCCAGCGTTACAGTTGATACGGTTTTGGATACGCCGCCTTTCAAGTTAACGACGAAAATAACGTAAGGCGATTGATGGATTTCACGATACTTCGGGATCTTGCGGTGGGCGTAAATATCAATAACATTCTGTACTGTAAGAGCATATTGCTCAACATTTCCGACGCGTTTCTTGTTGAAATCGTAGCCTGCATCTTCCATTTCTTTAATGGCCTGCTCCACGATGCGACGGCTTAGCTTGGGTAATTTGGCTACTGCGTTCCGGGTAAAGGTCTGGAAGTATTCTGTAAGGTTAAACTCTTTGCGTTGATCTTCAATGTCCCGGCTCATTGACTCAAGTAATATGCCAGCTCGTCGCGCTATCGAGCCTACTCCACCGTAATCTCGTTTCATTCTGTTCTCCATGATGTTTTCAATGTAGAGGACATTGATTGTACAACTCGGAGTGTACAACAAATACCATGACGTGCAAGAAATTATTGATATTGGTGTTTTTGTTGCACGTTCAGCGAGTGACTCAAAGGCTGAACGCTGATACATGTGTTTATAAATCGGTTCGGAAGTGAGCAAACAGGTGTGTTTACAAAGCGGAAACAATATGAGAGGGAATAGATGTGTTTATAAAACGGATGCTGATGCTGTGTTACCGGGAAAACAGCAAACACTCGCAGTCACTGCGGCACATATCCGCTTTACAAACACAGTCAGGCGCTTTTACTCTCCATCTTTTAAGGCTTCAGACATAGCCTTAATGTCTGGCCTAGGCGTGCGACGGGTTATGATTAAGTGCCATTCACCATCCTTTTTAACGACATCGCCATCTAAATAACCGACCGCTTTAAGCTCGTCTATAGCCTTGTTAATCACTCGATTCTGCTGGTTATTGGGTGAGGTAAGCATTAGGCGACGTTTAATACGCGCGAACGATAGTGGTATTGGTCGCTCAGGAAGGCTCTCAATGAAAGTGTATAGGGCCTGTGCTGTCCCTTTGTTCGCAAGTTGCCGGATTATAAACATCTGCAGAAGCACCTGACGGTCGAATTGATAAAGCTCCCAAAGAGACTCATCGGCGGTAAGTTCCATGATGTCGTCTTTTTCGTCCCACTTACCACGACTTAACAGACCAGATACAACACCATTCCGATCCTTTTCTGAGGCAAGCTTGATAGTTGTGCTGCGAAGACGAATAAGAGAGTCGGCCAAGCGCGTTCTGAGTCCTTTATCTTTGTCCTTTGAGCTAAACCCGCATAATGTAGCAAACTCGCTGAATGGAAGTTCAATGGTGCTGCTGTTTAAGCCATATTTCGAAAACGCGAGAATGATGCCAACCCACACCTTGAAGTCAGTCTCCATCGAAAGTCGTGGGCCGGTAATACGGATGTCTGTATAACCTTCGGCTCTTGCCAACTCTAAGCTTTGAAGTTCGTTACTCGCATCAATACTGATATTTTCTGTATCCTTTCCTTTTCGTTTTAAGGAAGGTAGAAACAGACCTAAGCGCATCAAAGCTACAGGCTGGACAGTAGCGTTTCTGGAAGGCATGAGCTTCTTATTTTCATCGATTTCTACGAGAACCGATTCAAGTGATAGATCTACACTTTTCTTATACATAAGGACTTATCCACAGTTAAAGGATCATCCACAGACACAGCATGCGTAATCCCATTTATAAACACGCGCAATCCGTTTTATAAACACATAAATCCGCTTTGTAAACACAGAATACCGATTTACAAACACAAATATCCGACTTATAAACACATGAAATGGCTGTTAGCCTATGCATGGCGCGGTTTTCAACGTACCGGGATCTGTTTGGATCATTATATGGATCTTTGCTGGATCAGATACTTGGATCTACCCGGTGGATAACTGGATAAGTTGTCCATTTAACTTCGAGCGTAAGCAGAATTTGTCCGTACAGTTCCCTGGTGCTTCCTCGCTCACTCGCGGGCTTAGCCCTGTCGTTCGGCTGCGGCGAGCACTACTGGCTCTCTCTGAAATGCAAAATTTAGCCGATCCTCACTATGGGGATATCTTTCCAGCGGGTGGTGTACGCAGGGGAGAGCATATCGCGTTTCATTTGCCACGCAGGCGCAATCCCTCGTCCGGCAAACCAGACCTGTCCCAGTCCGGAATGATTAATGCCATCGAGAACCTTCATCAGCTCAGCACTGTGAGGGCGTGGAGGGCGTTCGTCGAACAGCTGCAGCTGCGAAACGCCGGAGCCGGTGAAGTCATTCAGCATCACACCGGCTTTGGCATACCGGTGCCCGTCCTTCCAGATACGCTCCAGAGCCGTTGTGGCGGCCGCAATGATGTCCCGGGTGTCCTGGGTGGGAGTAAGCAGTTTCTCCGTGGCCACGTTGCCGTAATAAGGCTCTTTAACGGCGAACGGAGACGTTTTGATGAAAACGGAAATATGCCGGCAATACTGGCGCTCCTTGCGCAGCTTTTCTGAGGCCCGCTCTGCGTACTGACAGACAGCCTGCCGCAGCGAATCGTATTCAGTGACCTTCTCACCAAAGCTGCGGCTGCAGACTATCTGCTGCTTTGTTGGCGGTGCTTCCTCAAGCGACATGCAGCTTTCCCCGTTCAGTTCGCGCACTGTTCGCTCGAGAACGACGGAGAAATTTTTCCGGATGAAGGCCGGGTTCGTCAGGGCCAGATCGAGCGCGGTCTTAATGCCCAGAACATTGAGCTTGCGTGCAATACGGTTTCCCACGCCCCAGATCTCTTCGACCGGCTGCAGTGAAAGCAGTTTCCGCGTTCGCTGTGGATTCCCCCGGGTGAGTGCGAGCACACCACGAAACTGTTTCCACTCCTTTGAGGCCCACTGGGCTGATTTTGCGAGGGTTTTCGTTGGTCCGGCACCCACGCCAATGGTCAGACGGGTACAGTCATACACGTGCTGTCGCAGCTGCCGGCCGAAGTCCTCCAGGTCCATGCAGTGCTCCACGCCGGTCAGATCGAGGAACATCTCGTCAATCGAATACTGTTCCACCCCCGGAGCCAGTTCCTCCAGGCAGCTCATCACGCGTGCCGACATGGATGCATAAAGTTCATAGTTGCTAGAGAACGCGTATATTTTTTCCGGGTATCTTTCGTTTTTCATCTGAAACCACGGCGTACCCATTTTGATCCAGGGCTTTGCCTCGGCACTTCTCGCGATTACGCAGCCATCGTTATTGCTGAGCACCACAACCGGCTTTCCTTTCAAATCCGGGCGGAAAACACGTTCGCAGCTGGCATAAAAGCTGTTCACATCGGCCAGGGCAAACATCAGTACATCTCCCTCGGGCGGTGGATGATGTGCGTGACGACGCCAAAGATATCCAGATCGTCCGGGTCGGGATAAATCGGCGACCAGGCGGCGTTCATGGGCTGCAGCGTCAGTCGTGGCGTCAGCAGCAGCCGTTTGACCGTAAACTCCCCCTGCACGCTGGCCACAACAATATCGCCATGCCGGGGCTTCTCGGCACAGTCCACAACCAGCAGATCGCCATTGTAAAGGCTGCCGTCGGCCATGCTGTCTCCGCTGGCGCGAAGGTAGTAAGTCGCGCTCGGATGCCGTATGCAGTAATCATGGAGATCCAGATCAGATTCGACATAGTCAGCTGCAGGGCTGGGAAAACCGCAGCTGGCCAGGTCTGCAAACAACGGATGGGCCTGTGGCGGGAGTTCTTTCCCGGTGCTGAAAAACTGTAGCTTCATCTTTCCTCCTGACACTCTAATTTTACTGGTTATATATACAGTGTGCGCCGGGAGACCGGTAAAGATCAAGGGGTGAAAGTCCCCGACCATTGAAGGACCAGCAATCCACAGGGTCCCCGAGTCATGCGTTGTATACCGTGAGGTATGGGGCGAAGCGTTGACAGGGGTGTTGACAGGCCAGCCATTGAGCCACGAAATGTATATTAAATTCCCGGGTGCCGACGTTGTACTGTTTACGGAAGGCAACATCATAGGGTGCGTTACTGCGAGTGCCATATGGACCCGGCGGGGTCTGAGACCCTGGCATGTCAATACGATCTTTACGCGGGAACCGGGAGATCTCCCCTCTGACCATCTGCCAGTGCCGGAGATGGCCCGCACCGGGAAGGCGAGGAGCCGAAGCCGGTGATGTACGGAGAGGAGAAGTCGGACTCGCTCATAGTAGCTGCGAATCTGGCGAACAATCCGCAAGGAGCGGAGTCAGTGGAGCGAAGGAGCGGGGCCAAGGGAAACGCGGAACAGCCACACATGCGCCGGACGCAGAGCCGGGAAAGTATGTCACAGAGGCTGTCACGCGTGCGGGAAGCTGCGAAGCAGCGGAAGAAAGAACGGTTTACCGCATTGTTCCACCTCCTGACAGCAGAGGCACTGGAGAACGCATTCCTCTCCCTGAGCAGGAAAGCGGCTGCCGGAGTTGATGGTGTCAGGTGGAAGGACTACGCCGAAAACCTGAAGGTCAACATAGCAGATCTGCACCGGAGGCTTCATCAGGGTAGTTACAGGGCTCAGCCCGGCAGGCGGCACTACATCCCGAAAGCGGATGGAAAACAGCGCCCGCTCGGCATCGCCTCACTGGAGGACAAAATCGTCCAGTATGCGCTGGTTAAGATCCTGAATGCAGTCTACGAAAATGACTTTATGGGGTTTTCATAGGGGTCGGTTCCGGCTGAGGGCGAAATGACACCCTAAGCTTTCGGTTCCTTGGGCCAAAGATATTCGCCAGTCAGTAGAATGTGCGCCCAGCCCAATGGGGATATGTGGGGAAGAAATTCAGGGGGAACATCCAACCCTTCGTTCCGCCGCTCCGTGACGGCATGACCAAGATGGACGGTATTCCAGTAAATGATCACCGCAGTCAATAAATTGAGCCCAGCGATTCGGTAGTGCTGCCCCTCTGTCGTGCGATCGCGAATTTCCCCCTGCCTCCCGATACGGAGCGCATTTTTGAGCGCATGGTGGGCCTCTCCCTTGTTAAGACCGATCTGAGCACGCCGCTGCATGTCCGTATCCAGGATCCACTCAATAATGAAAAGGGTCCGTTCAATACGACCAACTTCACGAAGCGCAACTGCAAGGTTGTTTTGTCGTGGGTAAGAAGCGAGCTTGCGCAGGAGTTGGCTGGGCCTGATTTTGCCAGCGGTCATCGTCGCGGCACAACGGAAAATATCAGGCCAGTTCGCAACGATAAGATCCTCCCGGGCTTTTCCACCTACCAACTTGCGTAACTCCCTGGGGGTCGTATCGGGATTAAATACGTACAACCGCTTCGATGGCAGATCCCTGATTCGCAGAACGAGATTGTAGCCGAGCAGGCTACTGGCTCCGAACAAATGGTCGGTGAATCCTGCTGTATCGGCATACTGTTCGCGAACATGGCGACCGACCTCGTTCATCAGTAGTCCATCGAGAATATACGGTGCCTCGCTCACGGTCGCCGGGATCGACTGACAAGCGAATGGCGCGAACTGGTCGCTTACGTGAGTATACGCTTTGAGGCCGGGAACAGAACCATATTTGGCATTGACCATGTTCATGGCTTCGCCATGCCGCGCTGTCGGGAAAAACTGACCATCGCTCGATGCTGACGTGCCCATCCCCCAGACGCGTGACATCGGCAGTTTACCCTGCGCGGCCACCACAATTGCCAATGCCTGGTTCATGGCTTCGCTTTCAACATGCCAGCGGGCAAGGCGTGAGAGCTGCCAGTAATCATGCGTGTTTGTAGCTTCCGCCATCTTACGCAGGCCCAGATTGAGCCCTTCAGCGAGCAGGACGTTGAGCAGACCGATCCGGTCGCGACATGGAGCCCCGGTTCTCAGATGGGTAAACGCATCTGTGAAACCAAGGGCTGCATCAACTTCAAGCAGCATGTCGGTAATCCGAACGGACGGCATTCGGCGATACAGATCCAGTATGAGTGCCTCGGCACCATCCGGCACGTCTGCTGTCAACCTGTCGATCCGCAACGTTCCATCTTCTATGCTACCGTGCGGAATAGTGCCGTTACGGGCAGCCCGGGCCAGCCGCTTAAGAGCGATCGTGAGTCGCGCCTTTCTGTCTGCCAGCCAATCCTGTGGGTTGGAAGGCACGGCCAGTTTTGCATTTTCCTGCGCCGCGATCATCGGCACCAGTACCTGCTTGAGGTCACCATAGCGGCGCGAATGAGCGAGCCAGACATCTCCGGAACGAAAAGCATCCCGGAGGTGAAAGAGTACCGCCACTTCCCAAAGACGGGTATCTCCTTTTTCCTGAGCTCGTAAATGACGGTTCCATTTGGAGCTGGGCCGCAGGAAACGCCTTTCTGGCGATGCAACACCTTTCATCTCTCCGATCGACAAAGCTGCTGCTACCAATGGTCCGGCGACCGGCGCGGCTTCGAGCTTCAGACAGCGCAACATGCGGGGCGCATAACGACGAAAGCGATGGTATCCCTGCCCGACATATGCAAGAGGCTCATCGGCTAGCGTGTTGCTGAGTTGAGTCCCTGTCGCTACCAGTTGAGCGAGCCGGTCCCATGCAACCGAACTGGCGACAGCCATCTCCAGCGGGGTTCCGTCACTGCGGGCCTCAAGCAACGAAGCTCCCAGCGCGGTGAAGGTGCGGATCGTATCCGTGAGTGTGGCTTTAGAGCCGGAAATTGTTTCGTCATGCTGGCGCTTCGCTTCCCGCCAGGTTTTTCCTACGATCCTGTCATGGGTTTCGACTATGGCATCAGCAATCGCCGCTTCCCACTCCACAACACAGACGGCAAGGATCGCCCAGCGGCGGTCCGAAGTGATGTCACGCAAACCGTCGGTGAAGTAGCGTTCACCCTGCCGACGCAGCCGGGCAATGCGATGGGCAGGTATGCTGGCCAAAGCACTATGATTGATATTCAGGGTACGCAGAAATTCGAGCCTGTCGAGCAAACGGTTAGCAGCAGCCGAGTTGTTACCAACCTCGAAGTTGCGAAGCCAGATGAAACGACTGATATTGCCGGCGAGCATTTCACTCAGAAGTTTGTCCAGGTGATCGCGAACATCCGCTGTTAAATTTTCCGCAATCCGCGTTTCAATCCGCCGCTCAGCGGCGACCAGAGCATCCGCGCACAAGCGCTCGATTGTCGATACTGCGGGCAGAATGGTGGAAGTTTCCCGACACCGCACAATAAAACGATGAGCAAGATCCTCGTTTGATCTGGCATCTTCGGCCTGGCCGAAAGTCCACTCCCGCAGATCACGGGCACCACGGCCCGTGAAGGTCTTGTAGCCGTAAATTTCGCGCAGCGTGTCCATGTGCTGCTGACGGGTTTGGCGCCGTGTGGCATAAGTGAGAAGCGCATCAGCCGGAACTCCAAGCTGAGCACCGACGAAGGAAAGGACTTCACGCGGGATCATCTCACCAGGAGCCAGTGCACGGCCCGGATATCGTAAGGCACAAAGTTGCAGGGCAAAGCCAATCCTGTTTTCCGGTCTGCGGCGCTGCCTAATGTTTTCCAGGTCATCATCGCCCAGAGTGTAGAACTTCAGTAGCGACAGTTCGTCCGTGGGCAGATCGAACAGCGCTGCTCACTGCCGTTCGGTGAAAATATGGCGTCGTGACATACAAATTCGTCCCTTTTGAAGTATAGTCTGTTTTGGACAACAGCCAGCCCATATAAATCAGGGCGTTCCGATACAAAAATCCAGGAGGGTTCAATTGGGACATCGTGCCGCCATTTACTGCCGGGTTTCAACAGCGGATCAGTCTTGTGAACGCCAGGAATTTGATCTGCGAGCCTTCGCCGGCCGTGCCGGCTACGACGTGGTGGGAATATTTAAGGAAACAGGTTCAGGAACTAAACTCGACCGGGCCGAGCGAAAGAAAGTCCTGGCGCTTGCCCAGTCCAGACAAATTGATGCAATCCTGGTCACTGAGCTTTCCCGGTGGGGGCGCTCGACGCTCGATCTGCTCAATACGCTACGTGAACTGGAGAACTGGAAGGTTTCCGTGATAGCCATGAATGGAATGGCGTTCGATCTTTCGTCGCCGTATGGACGAATGCTGGCGACGTTTCTTTCCGGCATTGCGGAGTTTGAGCGGGATCTCATCAGCGAGCGGGTCAAGTCAGGCCTTGCTGTTGCGAAGGCACGTGGTAAGAGGCTTGGTCGTCAGGCCGGAGTGCGACCAAAATCAGACCGACTTTTGCCTAAGGTGGTTGCGATGAGGGCCGAGGGACGCAGCTATCGCTGGATCGCACGCGAGCTCGGTATCAGCAAGAATACCGTCGCTGACATCGTGCAACGACACAGAGCTAACGCTTAGGGTGTCATTTCGCCCTCAGCCGGAACCGACCCCGGCCATAACCGGGTGAACCCGTCGGTCCGCGGAATGGCCGCCGCGTAAAAGATCTCACAGCATCCGGCAAGCAATAAATATATCCAGCCCAAAACTTCTGGCCTCAGTGTTAACGAAATGCGCCATTTTGACCTGTGGTATGTCTTTTCTGACAGCCATTCGTCACCGGCATGGACGGATAATTATCCATCAGCTGCTGTTCAGGCTTTTCAGGATAATGCGGCTCAGAGCAGCATCTGTCTGCAAACGGTGTCCTGTGTAATCATTTTCCATCACTACCCGTGTCAGTTTACGTTGCCAGCTCTTACTGACAGATACTATTTACTGACACGCGGCGGATAGTAAATTTCAGCCATGTTCTGGAAACAGACTGAGCAAATTTCTCAGAATGGAAACGCACCCTAGCCCCGCCAAGGCTTCGCTTTACGATAATTTACCTGAAGGCGGCCATTTACCTGACGGTGCATGATAAAATGTAACCACAGACCGACCGAATTTAACTTATTAATTTAATTATCTAAATTTCTTACATCAGTCAATCAGGCTGTGCATTGCATTTTTGGAGTGCACAGTCTCTGGGTTGCCTGATTCACAATTCGTAAGTCAACATCTCAGGGGGAGATTAAGTGACAGAAAACCCAATCGGATTAACCAGAAAAGTTATCAAGCCCGTTTCTAATTTTTTCAGTTCACCTGTAGCGGGCGGTATTGTGCTTATTATTGCTTCGGCAGCCGCTATCATCGTGGCCAATTCGCCCCTCAGGGAAGGTTATGAAACACTCCTGAAATACAAAACAGCAGGCCTGTCCGTTGAGCACTGGATAAACGATGCCCTGATGGCCGTATTCTTTATGATGGTCGGGCTGGAAATCAAGCGTGAGCTTGTCACCGGCCAGTTAGCCACCTGGAGCCAGCGTGCGTTGCCGGGCTTTGCCGCACTGGGTGGTCTGGCCGTACCTGCCCTGATTTACGTGGGGTTTAATGCCGGTCATGACGAAACCCTTTCCGGCTGGGCCATCCCGGCGGCCACGGATATTGCTTTTGCGCTCGGTGTACTCGCCTTACTGGGCAGTCGTGTGCCAGTCTCGCTAAAAATTTTCCTGTCGGCGCTGGCTATTCTGGATGACATGGGGGCGGTGGCTATCATCGCGCTCTTCTATACCAGCAACATTTCGCTTCTGATGCTGGGTGGTGCAGCGGCAATGGTTGCTCTGCTGTTTAGCCTGAACCGTGCCGGCGTGACGCGCCTGCTGCCCTATCTGCTGACGGGGGGAGTACTGTGGTTTTTCATGCTTCAGTCAGGCGTGCATGCCACCGTCGCGGGTATCCTGCTGGCGTTCTTTATCCCGCTGCGAACCAGGAATGCGGCTGATGAAGTGCCTCTGGACAGGCTTGAGCATGCCATCAACCCCTGGGTCACGTTTATGATACTGCCGCTGTTTGGCTTCGCCAATGCGGGCGTCGCGTTGTCGGGCATGACGATGAATGACCTGTTGTCGCCGGTTCCGGTAGGCGTGGCGCTGGGCCTGTTTTTGGGTAAACAGGCAGGTATCTTTGGCCTGTCGCTACTGGCCGTCAGCCTGGGCCTGGCGAAACGACCAGAGAAAAGTACCTGGTTACAGGTTTATGGTGTCTCGGTACTGTGTGGGATTGGTTTTACCATGAGCCTGTTTATCGGCAATCTGGCCTTTACAGGCAGCCCTCTGCTCGTTGATGAGGTCAAGGTGGGGGTTCTGGCAGGGTCCATACTGGCCGCTCTGGCCGGTATTTTGATACTGCGCTTTGCGCCTTCTAAGCAAGTCAGGTAACGTATTATCTACAGGAAAATCCCCGTGATAACGGGGGTTTTTTCACACTGTCAGTGTATATTCTGAAGAGAAAATTGAAATTATTTAATTTTATTATAAATAATTACCTTTCTATCTTTCACATTTTACAGGCGGAGCCCTGTTCAGATAAGTCAGGATGAACGCTGGCATATCAGTTAAAATATTATGTTATTCAAATAAATAGTCGGCTAACGTGGTTTTTTACACGACTGGCCCTCTAACCCCGCTACTGAATACTGACCGCCAAAAGGCGGTTTTTTTGTTCAAAGAAACTGATCTCAGTATCGCGCCCGGGGCAGCTGGCCAACGTCGCCGGCATCGCGCCGGCAAAAATCGAAAAACAGAAATATCAGCAAGATAGCTTAAACAGGTGTCGGGAAATTTCGTTGAGATATTTTGAAGGAATCACAGTGTAAGCAGGCGCTTTTTCAGGGAGGCGCGTTCTTGCGGGTTGCGTCCCTTGTGATTGGCGATGCGATCCGCCGTGGCGGCCTGGCGCTTGACGGGCCAGTAGGAGCGGCCATCCTTGCCCATCGACCAGACGCTGCTGGCCTGGTTTTCCAGCAGGGGCAGATGGGCGCTCAGGGCTTCGGGCGACGCGCTGGTCAGCGCCGTGCGCTCACGGGTGCGCCAGCGCTGATGCCAGAGCTTCTTGTCCTCGCGCTCGCTGCCGCAGGTCGTGTGCCCGACGATGGGTGTTTTGCGGCGGCTGCGGCTCATAACGTAGTGGTCTCCAAGAACATTCAGGACTGATCCCAGGCGTCGATGGTCAAGACCTGATCGGCAGGACAGGCGGCTACGCGGTCGGGAACTGGATGGTGTTCAGTCTCATGCCGACCCCATTCGATTGATCGCGTCGCTTGCGGCACGCTGCGACGCAAGGAGGTTTGCGACCTGGTTTAGCAGCCGTGTCCGCTGCATGTCTGTTACCTATCTCCCCGACCGCTCATTGGACCAACTCCAGAGATTGGGCTCTATCGCTCAGCCAATACGAAACCGGCATTGGCTGATGCCACAACCGAGACTAACACAAATGGCTCGGTACCTGTATTTCGCGCCCCGTGCACTTGGCCCGGTCTTGCCACGGCTATCTCACCTTCCCTGAGGGCACGAACAATCCCATTGCCCTGAAAGTAATCAGCCATTCCCGACAAAACAGTCCACGTGTCTTGGCCGTGAGGATGAATGTGAGCCGCAATTTCCTGCCCGGGATGGACATGCCAAACCACGATAATTGAGTCTCGGGTTTCAAGCACAACGGAACGAATAGGCTCGCCTTCGGACGGCTGAACATACTCGGCTACAGAAAATATTCTCGATTCAACAGTCATCGGAGATCCCTCTTTCACAGTTGTCGTTACGGTCTTCATCGTCGGCATCCTGACGCACGGCGGGCAATTGCTGGAGCAACGCCGGCAGCCATTCCTGTACCGTCTCCCACACCACATCGAGGTTGATGTCGAAATAGCCGTGAGCCATGCGATTACGCATATTGCGCATGCTGCGCCACGGCACGTCGGCATGCGCCTGGGTGAACTCGACGTAGCCATCCATCACCTTTGTGGCCGCCTCGCCGATGACGATCAGGCTCATGATGACGGCCTGCTGGGTGCGCTTGTCGGCCAAGAAGTCGTCCTTGGCCATCCCTTCCACGAAGCTGCGCGCATCGGTTGCGGCCTGCTGAATGTGGTCGAGGTAATCGGGCAGGCGGTTCTCGCTCATATCGGTTGCGCCTCCGCGAGCACCTTGGCCCGGAACTTCGGCGGCAGGTCGCCGGGAGTCAGCAGATCGACGTCAACGCCGAGCAGCGATTTCAGTTCTTCTTCCAAATCGCCCAAGTCCAACAACGTGGCACCGGGCAGCGCATCGACCAACAGGTCGAGGTCGCTGCCATCCCGGTCGGTGCCATGCAGCACCGAGCCGAAGACGCGCGGGTTCGCGGCGCGAAAGCGGCCTACCGCTTCACGCACTGCGCTTCGCTTCATGTCAAGCACAACAGACGGTCGCATGCGCATCCTTTCTTATCGAAACTCGTTGAGATGATATGCAATCAAGAATAGAATTTCAAGAAGAAGGAAACCGCATGCCCCGCCGTTCGATCCTCTCCGCCGCCGAGCGCGAAAGCCTGCTGGCGTTGCCGGACACCAAGGATGAGTTGATCCGTCACTACACGTTCAGCGAAAGCGACCTCTCCATCATCCGGCAGCGGCGCGGCCCGGCCAATCGGCTGGGCTTCGCGGTGCAGCTCTGCTACCTGCGCTTTCCCGGCGTCATCCTTGGCGCTGATGAGCCACCGTTCCCGCCATTGCTGAGACTGGTCGCCAACCAGCTCAAGGTCGGCATCGAAAGCTGGGACGAGTACGGGCAGCGTGAGCAGACCCGACGCGAGCACCTGGTCGAGCTGCAAACGGTGTTCGGCTTCCAGCCGTTCACGATTGGCCACTACCGGCAGGCTGTCCAGTTGCTGACCGAGCTGGCCATGCAAACCGACAAGGGCATCGTGCTGGCCAGAGCCTTGATCGAGCACCTGCGGCGGCAGTCGGTCATTGTGCCCGCCCTCAACGCCGTCGAGCGGGCGAGCGCCGAAGCGATTACCCGCGCCAACCGGCGTCTCTACGACGCCTTGGCTGAGCCGCTGACGGACGTGCATCGCCGTCGCCTCGACGATCTGCTCAAGCGCCGCGACAACGGCAAGACGACGTGGCTGGCCTGGCTGCGGCAATCCCCGGTCAAACCGAACTCGCGGCACATGCTGGAACACATCGAACGCCTCAAGGCGTGGCAGGCGCTCGACCTGCCCTCCGGCATCGAGCGGCTGGTTCACCAGAACCGGCTGCTCAAGATCGCCCGCGAGGGCGGCCAGATGACGCCCGCCGACCTGGCGAAGTTCGAGCCGCAGCGGCGTTACGCGACCCTGGTGGCGCTCGCCATCGAGGGCATGGCCACCGTCACCGACGAAATCATCGACCTGCATGACCGCATCCTGGGCAAGCTGTTCAATGCCGCCAAGAACAAGCATCAGCAGCAGTTCCAGGCATCCGGCAAGGCGATCAATGCCAAGGTGCGGCTGTTCGGGCGCATCGGCCAGGCGCTGATCGAGGCCAAGCAAGCGGGCCGCGATCCGTTCGCCGCCATCGAGGCCGTCATGTCCTGGGATGCTTTCGCCGAGAGCGTCACCGAAGCGCAGCGGCTCGCGCAACCCGAGGACTTCGATTTCCTGCACCGCATCGGCGAGAGCTACGCCACGCTGCGCCGCTACGCGCCGGAATTTCTCGACGTGCTCAAGTTGCGGGCCGCGCCCGCCGCCAAGGACGTACTCGACGCCATCGAGGTGCTGCGCAGCATGAACAGCGACAACGCCCGCAAGGTGCCCACCGACGCGCCGACCGAGTTCATCAAGCCGCGCTGGCAGAAGCTGGTGATGACCGACACCGGCATCGACCGGCGCTACTACGAACTGTGCGCGCTGTCGGAGCTGAAGAACGCGCTGCGCTCCGGCGACATCTGGGTGCAAGGCTCGCGCCAGTTCAAGGACTTCGAGGACTACCTGGTGCCGCCCGCGAAATTCGCCAGCCTCAAGCAGGCCAGCGAATTGCCGCTGGCCGTGGCCACCGATTGCGACCAGTACCTGCATGACCGGCTGACGCTGCTGGAAACGCAGCTCGCCACCGTCAACCGCATGGCGCTGGCCAACGAGCTGCCGGACGCCATCATCACGGAGTCGGGCCTGAAGATCACGCCGCTCGATGCGGCGGTGCCCGATACCGCACAGGCCCTGATCGACCAGACGGCGATGATCCTACCGCACGTCAAGATCACCGAATTGCTGCTGGAGGTAGACGAATGGACGGGCTTCACCCGGCACTTCGCCCACCTGAAGTCAGGCGACCTGGCCAAGGACAAAAACCTGTTGCTGACCACGATCCTCGCCGACGCGATCAACCTGGGCCTGACCAAGATGGCGGAATCGTGCCCCGGCACGACCTACGCCAAGCTGGCCTGGCTGCAAGCCTGGCACATCCGCGACGAAACCTACGGGGCGGCACTGGCCGAGCTGGTCAACGCGCAGTTCCGACATCCCTTCGCCGAGCATTGGGGCGACGGCACCACGTCATCGTCGGACGGCCAGAACTTCCGCACCGGCAGCAAGGCCGAGAGCACCGGCCACATCAATCCGAAATACGGCAGCAGCCCAGGGCGGACGTTCTACACCCATATCTCCGACCAGTACGCGCCGTTCCACACCAAGGTCGTGAACGTCGGCGTGCGCGACTCGACCTACGTGCTCGACGGCCTGCTGTATCACGAATCCGACCTGCGGATCGAGGAGCACTACACCGACACGGCAGGGTTCACGGACCACGTCTTCGCGTTGATGCACCTGCTGGGCTTCCGCTTCGCCCCGCGCATTCGTGACCTGGGCGACACCAAGCTCTACATCCCGAAGGGCGATGCCACCTACGAGGCGTTGAAACCGATGATCGGCGGCACGCTCAACATCAAGCACGTCCGCGCCCATTGGGATGAAATCCTGCGGATGGCCACCTCGATCAAGCAGGGCACGGCGACGGCCTCGCTGATGCTCAGGAAGCTTGGCAGCTACCCGCGCCAGAACGGCCTGGCCGTCGCCCTGCGTGAGCTGGGACGCATCGAGCGCACACTGTTCATCCTGGACTGGCTGCAAAGCGTCGAGCTGCGCCGCCGCGTGCATGCCGGGCTGAACAAAGGCGAGGCGCGCAACGCGCTGGCCCGCGCCGTGTTCTTCAACCGCCTGGGGGAAATCCGCGACCGCAGCTTCGAGCAGCAGCGCTACCGGGCCAGCGGCCTCAACCTGGTGACGGCGGCCATCGTGCTATGGAACACGGTCTATCTGGAGCGGGCCGCGAACGCCTTGCGTGGCCACGGTCAAGCCGTCGATGACGGCCTGTTGCAGTACCTGTCGCCGCTCGGCTGGGAGCACATCAACCTGACCGGCGATTACCTCTGGCGCAGCAGCGCCAAGATCGGCGCGGGCAAGTTCAGGCCGCTACGGCCGCTGCAACCGGCTTAGCGTGCTTTATTTAATGAGATGGTCACTCCCTCCTTCCCGGTACTATGCTGAGGACAGGCTTTCATTCGGAGAACCATCATGGAAAACATTGCGCTTATTGGTATCGATCTGGGTAAGAACTCTTTCCATATTCATTGTCAGGATCATCGTGGGAAGGCCGTTTACCGTAAAAAATTCACCCGACCAAAGCTAATCGAATTTCTGGCGACATGCCCGGCAACAACCATCGCGATGGAAGCCTGTGGCGGTTCTCACTTTATGGCACGCAAGCTGGCAGAGTTAGGGCATTTTCCAAAGCTGATATCACCGCAATTTGTCCGCCCATTCGTTAAAAGCAACAAAAATGACTTCGTTGATGCTGAAGCTATCTGTGAAGCAGCATCACGTCCATCTATGCGTTTCGTGCAGCCCAGAACCGAATCTCAGCAGGCAATGCGAGCTCTGCATCGTGTCCGTGAATCCCTGGTTCAGGATAAGGTGAAAACAACTAATCAGATGCATGCTTTTCTGCTGGAATTTGGTATCAGCGTTCCGCGAGGTGCTGCCGTTATTAGTCGACTGAGTACCCTTCTTGAGGACAGTAGTTTGCCTCTTTATCTCAGCCAGTTACTGCTGAAATTACAACAGCATTATCACTATCTTGTTGAGCAGATTAAAGATCTGGAATCTCAGTTGAAACGAAAGTTGGACGAAGATGAGGTTGGACAGCGCTTGCTGAGTATTCCCTGCGTTGGAACGCTGACTGCCAGTACTATTTCAACTGAGATTGGCGACGGGAAGCAGTACGCCAGCAGCCGTGACTTTGCGGCGGCAACAGGGCTGGTACCCCGACAGTACAGCACGGGAGGTCGGACGACATTGTTAGGGATTAGCAAGCGGGGCAACAAAAAGATCCGAACTTTGTTGGTTCAGTGTGCCAGGGTATTCATACAAAAACTGGAACACCAGTCTGGCAAGTTGGCCGACTGGGTCAGGGAGTTGTTGTGTCGGAAAAGCAACTTTGTCGTCACCTGTGCTCTGGCAAACAAGCTGGCCAGAATAGCCTGGGCACTGACGGCGCGACAGCAAACTTACGAAGCATAAAGGCAGAAATACACCAGTTTAAACAATCATTCATCTGGTTTTGCGAATACTGATATTGATGATACTAACGGCCCACCGGCCTGTTGAGGAACCTGTAAAACGGAAAGGCTCATTGAAGCCGTATATTTTCTGGAGGTTCATCAGGCGCGGAACTCATCGAGGCGCGGGAATAAAATCCCATTCAGACGCCGGATAGATTCAAGCAAGCCAACTTGTCGTCAAAATCGGTGTTGCAAAAACGGGAGTGACCATAGATTCC
>NZ_JAOWGT010000054.1:0-53485 GCF_030333005.1 Citrobacter sp. Cpo030
GGGGTCTCCCCATGCGAGAGTAGGGAACTGCCAGGCATTAATTAAAGTGAAGAAGCCCATCCTGCCGGATGGGCTTTTTTTCGTCTGTGCGGGATGAAAACCGCCGGATGCGGCGTGCCGCCTTATCCGGCCTGCAGGGGCTGGGCTGAACGTATTTTGTAGGCCTGATAAGCGTAGCGCATCAGGCAACGCGGCGGTACATTGCCGGATTCGACGTAACAGCCTTAATCGACCAACAAAAGCACACTGTCTCGATCTACTACACGGATCTCTCCCTCGAACATATCTGAATCCTTTCTTTGCTAATTAAAATCGTGATCTTTACCGCACAATAATATATAACAATTGCATAACATTCTATTCACTAAAAAACACACAACCATCATTGATAAATTCACGCGATCGTTGGCAGGGGTACAATTCTAATGGCTGATAGTAGTGTAACTGAGAACGGGGCGCTGTCAGACGGCGATACCCGTCGTCGTATATGGGCGATTGTCGGAGCATCATCAGGAAATCTGGTCGAATGGTTTGATTTCTATATCTATTCATTCTGCTCTCTTTATTTTGCTCATATCTTTTTTCCATCAGGAAATACCACCACACAACTCTTACAAACCGCCGGCGTTTTTGCCGCTGGCTTCTTGATGCGACCAATTGGAGGCTGGCTGTTTGGCCGTATCGCAGATAAGCACGGGCGTAAAAAGTCCATGTTGCTGTCCGTTTGCATGATGTGCATGGGATCGTTGGTGATCGCTTGTCTACCGGGATATGAAACTATCGGTACCTGGGCGCCTGCGCTATTACTGCTGGCCAGGCTATTCCAGGGGTTATCTGTCGGTGGTGAATACGGAACCAGCGCGACCTATATGAGTGAAGTCGCCGTTGAAGGTAAGAAAGGTTTTTATGCTTCATTCCAGTACGTAACGTTAATCGGCGGACAGTTACTGGCATTGCTGGTTGTGGTCATATTACAGCACACGTTAGAAGACTCAGCGCTCAGAGAATGGGGTTGGCGTATTCCATTTGCGTTGGGCGCCGTGCTGGCTATTGTTGCGCTATGGCTGCGTCGCCAACTGGATGAAACCTCGAAACAGGACGTTCGTGCGCTGAAAGAAGCGGGCTCTCTGAAAGGTCTGTGGCGTAATCGCAAAGCTTTTGTCATGGTGCTTGGTTTTACCGCCGCGGGTTCGTTGTGTTTTTACACGTTCACAACCTATATGCAGAAGTACCTGGTTAACACAGCCGGTATGCATGCCAACGTAGCCAGCGGGATTATGACGGCGGCACTGTGTGTGTTCATGCTGGTACAACCGCTGTTCGGCGCCTTGTCTGATAAAATTGGCCGACGTACTTCAATGCTGTGTTTTGGCGCGTTGGCCGCGATTTTCACTGTTCCCATTCTGACAGCATTGCAAAGCGTAACATCCCCGTATATGGCGTTTGCTCTGGTGATGTGTGCTCTGTTAATCGTCAGTTTCTATACGTCAATTAGCGGTATTCTGAAGGCCGAAATGTTCCCGGCGCAGGTGCGCGCTCTGGGGGTTGGATTATCTTATGCGGTGGCCAATGCGTTGTTTGGCGGTTCAGCCGAATATGTCGCGTTGTCCCTGAAGTCTGTCGGTATGGAGACGACATTCTTCTGGTACGTCACTGCGCTGGCAGTCGTTGCGTTTTTAGTATCGCTAATGCTGCATGGGAAGGGGAAAGGTCTGCGCCTCTAGTAATGTGCCAGTTGCCAGACCGCATAGCCGGTAGATGCGCCTGCAACATCCCAGGCGAAGTCCTTCCAGCTCCAGCCGCTCCCAGCGGGACGGCTGTCCCATAGCTCTTTTGACGCACCCAGGCTGACTGAGAACATCAGGCCGATAGCCGCACTGCGATCGCGGCTGTTGCCCTGATGTTGGGCATATTCATTGCCGGCTGCGGCAAGCATGGCGGAGGCGATGAAGTGTTGAGCTTTGTCTTGCCCGCTCCACTGGTCGTTAGCCATATGGCTGCAGCCCGAAATGGCAAGGATACTGATAAGAATGAACAGGCGCACCGTTGCCTCCATATGAAAAACCCCGTCACTGGACGGGGTCTTGATTACAGAATACGGCTAATTAATCTGTCGATACGAATACGGCGCAGTCGACGGATGAGTTTACGCACTTTGACTGGATAGTCAGCAATGCTTTGCAGGTCGCGATAGTGCTTAACGACGGTAGTATGCGTACGGATAAGCTCCAGCTCTTTATCGCGCTGAGGGGTGAGCTCTTGCTTAGGATCGTGGATAAGGATGGCGTTTTCCAGATCCAGACGCCAGGCGCGAGGGTTAAGGTTGTTGCCGGTGAGCAGCATCCATTTATCATCAACCCACATACCTTTC
Organism: Citrobacter sp. Cpo030; assembly: GCF_030333005.1. Taxonomy (NCBI): domain Bacteria; kingdom Pseudomonadati; phylum Pseudomonadota; class Gammaproteobacteria; order Enterobacterales; family Enterobacteriaceae; genus Citrobacter; species Citrobacter sp. Cpo030. The sequence continues at coordinate 2,372 of NZ_JAOWGT010000054.1, forward strand.
AGATGATAGGTATTGTCATCATCTTTCCATAAGCGCACGATCAACTGGTCGGTATTCACGTAATACTGCAATCTGCTCAGGAAACGGCGCAGATTTATTTCATACAGATAAGGCAGCGCACCGATGATCTTGAATGGCTCATCTTCCGGGATGAAAAAGTCGTTGGCGGTTTTATCACCGACAATGATTTCAACCTTTTTCCCTTCACGCAGCAGTTGAATGATATTGCGCACCAGTATGGCGGGAAGGTTGAAATAAGGGGTACAGATTGTAAGCTTGTGCTCCGCGCAGGGCATAAGATGGAAAATGGTCTTATTTAACAGACTGGATTTCCCAAGACCCACCAGAGGCGTAACCGAAAGCTGTTCGTTATCAGCATCACCCTGAAAATGGAATGATGCATCGCGCAGTTCCTGACGGTACAGGCGGATGTCGTTTTTAATTTCTGGGCTTTTAGGGCGGTTGATATCATCAAGACGGTTAACGCCGCGACCGTTCATCAGGTTTTGCGTCACCCAATCGAACATAATATCGGCCATTTGCGCGTTGCGAATCAACTGATAACGGTCATAGCGATATTTATCATGCTGATGCAGGTAAACATCGTTCAGACTAGCCCCGCTGTACAGGACGCTGTCATCAATGATAAAGCCTTTGAAATGCAGGACGCCAAGCGCTTCACGGGTGTTAATCGGAACGCCATAGACAGGAATATCGATACCAGGGTTTTCTTGCGCCATTCGGCAATACCAGTCAGCATTGGTATTGGATGCCGCAGCCCCAATACGACCGCGCTGGGCTCGGTGCCAGTCGACAAGCACCCGGACATCCAGTTCAGGACGCTGCCGTTTTGCCGCATAGAGAGCGTCAAGTATGCCTTTACCACCGTCATCCTGTTCCAGGTACAGCGCAATAATGCAGATCCGTCGCGTCGCGCTGGCTATTTTTTCCAGCAGAGTCTCCCTGAAATTAGCGGGAGCATAAAAGAAATCTACATCATCAACTGACTGAGAAATCTTGGGTAGTTGGGCAAGGTGTTGTTGATGTTTATTACGCTTAAATTTTGACAACATCACAGTGCATTTCTTCTCTGTTCATTGAAGGGTCCTCTGTGCTATGCAGACGACATAAGCGGGCAATGATACCACCAGTACCCATTAATGTGGTCAACATTTCCAGTACCTTACTCACGATTCCTCACATTGGGCCAGATTAAGCGTTAGCCCAACAATTCCCTCTTCGAGCTGGACGTCAACAACAAACCCGAGTTTTCGGGCCAGGGCGACCATCCCACGATTGTTCGGCATCGTAATACCATTCAAACGTATAAGTCCGTGATCTCGAGTATAGGCAATTAATTTTTCCATCAATCGGCGACCCAGTCCAAGCCCTTTGAGATCGGAACGAACCAGTACGGCAAACTCAGCGTCTACGTTATCAGGATCCGAGATCGCTCGCGTTACGCCGAGGATCTCTTCGTGATTATCTTTACAACGCACCGCAACAAAGGCCATTTCCCGATCGTAGTCGATCTGCGTCATATTGGCTAAATCTTCGTGGGTAAATTCGTTGATCTCACTGAAATAGCGATAATAAAGATCTTCTTTTGTCACCTGAGAAATGAACTGCTGAAGATGAGGTTCATCCTCCGGCAAAATGGGGCGGAACAGACAGCGCTCGCCGTTCTTCAACTCCACCCACTCTTCAAGCTGATGAGGGTAGGGACGTACAGCCAGTCTGCTTTCGTTATCGCCCGTGAAAGGGGCAATATCCAGCGTAACGTCCAGCGCGGTAAATTCTCCGGCCGAGGCCAGCAGCGGATGAATATCCAGACGCTGAATTTCCGGACAGTCGACGATCAGGTTGGAGACCTGCACCAGAAGCTGGCTCAACCCGGCGATATCCAATGGGCGCAGTGCACTGCGCGCGCGGATCTTTTTATTTTTGATCCCCTGGATCACCAGATAACGCGCCAGATTCATGTTCAATGGCGGCAATGCCACCACGGCTTGATCTTCCGGTCGCCACTCAACACCACCTTCACCCAGCATAATCAACGGGCCAAATACCGGGTCGTGTTCAACGACGACGCGAAGTTCCTGAGCACCAGCGCGATTCGCCATACTTTGTACTAATAAACCGTGAATGCGTGCCTGCGGCCAGGCCATTTTTACCCGATCGAAAATTGCATTGGCAGCCTGCTGCACTTCTGTTGCTGTACGCAGGTAGAGCATTACCCCTTGAACTTCCGACTTATGCGGGATATCAGGAGAACGCAGCTTGAGCGCCACCGGGTAGCCGATTTGCTCCGCGATGTGTACCGCTTCCGCGCTGTCGCTGGCGATCCACGTTGGCAGCGTGTGTAAGCCATAAGCCTGTAAAATCGGCTGCACTTCGTGGGTATCAAGCGATGTGGCTCCTTCAGCAATCGCCCGCTGTAACAGATTATGCGCTTCGGCGGTGTTGGAGGTCAGGCTGTCAGGCAGCGCAGGCGTTTCTCGTAGCTGCTTCTGGTTTCGCCGATACTCCACCATATGCATAAATGCGGTGATGGTACCTTCCGGCGTGCGGTAGGTGGGCAGTCCGGCTTCACTAAACAGTCTACGGGCTTCCTGAGAGGAAAACTCTCCGCACCAGTTGGTCAGTAACGAGACGAATTTTCCTCGGGGGTGATGCTTTACCGCTTCAATCAATGCCTGTGCGCTTTCGGTTCCGGGAGCGGCTGCGCTGGGGGAATGAATCACCATCAACGCGTCGAAATCCTGGCTGGCAAGCAAAATATCCAGCGTCTTAACGTAGTGTTCGCTGCTGGCGTCATCACGCAGATCCAGCGGGTTGGCGATATCAACATGTTCAGGCAAGGCATCGCGTAATTTCTGGCAGGTGTCTTCACTCAACGTCGCCAACTTGCCATTTTTTGACCACAGTTCATCTAATGCCAGTGCGGCAGGCGCGGCCCCATTGCTGATGATCATCAGCCTGTCGCCACGCAGCGGGCGCATGTGGCTCAGGGTTTCGACCGCCGAGAACAGCTCGTGGGTGTCTTGTACGCGTAGTAAACCGGCGCGCTGAATAGCGGCGTCCCACGCGGGGTCCATCCCGGCGCTGGTATGCAGTAAACGCTGCGCCGCTGGACTACGACCGCTCTTAATCACCAGAATAGGTTTATTGCGCGAGGCGCTGCGGGCGGCGGAAACAAAGCGTCGGGCATCACTTAAATGCTCGAGATACAGCAATATCGCGCTGGTTTTGCTGTCGCGCGCCAGGTAATCCAGCAGCTCATCAACGTCGATATCCAGGCTATCACCCAGCGCGATAAAGTAAGAAAAGCCCATTTCTCTCTGCTGTGCCCAGTCGAGTATGGTGTTGGATACGGCGGCGGATTGAGAGATAAAAGCCAGCTTGCCGCGCTTAATCGGAACGGGGGAAAAGCTGGCGTTAAGTCCTTGCCAGGGCGCGAGAAGTCCCAGGCTGTTGGGGCCCAGCAAACGTATGTTGTAGCGTGATGCGCAGGCCAGTAGCTCTGCGTGCTGCGCCGCGGGAGCTGAGAGAATAATGCAGGTTTTACAGCCTTTCTCGCCAAGCGCTTCGAGTAACGCCAGGTTACGGCTGGCATTGGTGCACAACACGGCGAGATCCGGGCTAAAAGGCAGGCTGTTGATATTGGGCCACGCCAGTACGCCCAACACCGCTTTCCATGCGGGCGTCACCGGTAAAACAGGTCCATTGAAACCGCCGGCAAGCAGGTTACGCATCATCAGGTAACCCGCGCGATTAGGCTTCATTGACGCCCCAATCACCGCAATGGATTTCGGTCGCAGTAGTGCTTCCAGGCCACGCTGACTCATATCGGCTTCCTTAATGACACCAGTGACCGAATGATTTTAAACGTTTTCTGATGAATCTGCTGTGACGCTTCCCTGATGTTGAGTTTTTCCTGCCAGGTAGCGGGTTTTAAAGCGAGTGAAATGATCGCTTAACCCTTCAGCGGCTTGCGTATCTCCCGCCAGATCCAACAAGGCGATGGCCACTTCGGCAGTGCAATATTGCCCTTCAGCGTGAACGCCACGCAGGTGGTAAGCAGAAAGGCGTGATAAATCAACGGAGATCACCGGCAGGTTATCGAGGTACGGGCTTTTGCGGAACATTTTACGCGCCTCAGGCCAGGTGCCGTCGAGCATGATAAACAATGGGGGCTTACCGGCTGGTGGCGTGAAAATCACTTCACGCTCTTCACCCGCATAGGAGGCCGGGAATACAACCATCGGCTGGTAATCCGGATTTTTCACCAGTTCCAGCAGCGCCTGCGGCGGCTCGGTGCGTGACCACTGAAAAGCCGTGGTATCGGGCAGAATATCAGCAATCAAACGCCCCGTGTTGCTGGGCTTCATCGGCTCGGTATCAAACATCACCAGACAAAAGCGACTTTTTGCCTCAGAGGGTGCCAGCGTTGCGCACAAGCAGAGTTTCTGCGGCAGCAGGCAGCGCTGACATCGGCGAACGCGATTACCTCGGGCAAGGAAAGGACGCGTGGCGCGCGCGAGGCGCTCAGCGCGTAACTGAAGAACAGCGTTATCGGTCATGGGTAAACACGTTGAAAAACGCTATTGTCGCAGAGGTGAAAACGGGGCACAAGATGCGCCCCGTAGAGATTATAATGATTCGTTAAGCCAGCTATCAAACGGGGCTTTTGGTACAGCGCCGTTAAGCATGTCGACGATTTCCCCTTTTTTGAAAATCATAATGGTCGGAATGCTGCGGATACCGAAACGGGCGCTGAGTTCTCGCTCGGCTTCCGTATTCACTTTAACAAAACGCACTTTACCGCTACGCTCTTCCGCGACATCTTCAAAAATCGGGGCGAAGTTACGACATGGACCACACCAGGGGGCCCAAAAGTCAACGACCACCGGGAGATCGTCTTTTAACAGTTTATCCAGTGTCTCACCGGTCGCATTGATCACCTCCCCATCAAACAGGTCGTGACCACAGCGTCCGCATTTAGCCGCTTCCTGGACACGATTGTCAGGGATGCGGTTGATAGCCTGGCAGCTGGTACAAACGGTATTCATAACTAACCTCTGGATGAGTGGAGTGGACTTCACGGCAGGAACGCCAGTATGTTTCTATTATGTTACATATTATCGGGGAGTCTGTTCTAAACAACAATGCGTTTTATTCAATGAGTACAATAGTCCTTAGCTTTTAAATGAAATAATGGCTAACGACGTGCACATCGGGTAATCTGCGCGCTTCGCGCAGAGCAGGTGGAGAAAAACATGAGCGACGAACTGAAGAACAAAAACGGCAAGGTCAAAGTGATGTACGTCCGCAGTGACGATGACTCGGATAAACGCACCCAAAATCCACGTACTGGCAAAGGCGGTGGTCGCCCCGGTACTTCCCGAGCCGAAGGCGGTCGTCGCCCTGCCCGTGATGACCGAAAGGGTCCGAACAGCGAACGCGGTCGTGAACGTGGTCGTGACCGCGATGTAGAACGTGACCGCAGACGTGAAGATTCACCGTGGCGTACCGTGTCCCGCGCACCGAATGATGACGCAGCGGATAAAGCCGATCACGGCGGTATTAGCGGTAAGAGCTTTATCGATCCCGAAGTATTACGCCGTCAGCGCGCGGAAGAAACCCGCGTTTACGGTGAGAATGCCTGCCAGGCTCTGTTCCAGAGTCGCCCGGACGCCATCGTTCGCGCCTGGTTTGTTCAGAGCGTAACCCCGCGCTTTAAAGAAGCATTACGCTGGATGGCGGCAAACCGCAAAGCCTATCACGTGGTTGACGAAGCCGAGCTGGCGAAAGCCTCTGGCACCGAACACCATGGCGGCGTCTGTTTCCTGATCAAAAAACGTAACGGTACTACCGTTAAGCAATGGGTTGGTCAGGCAGGGGCGCAGGATTGCGTGCTGGCACTGGAAGATATCGCTAACCCCCATAACCTGGGCGGCATGATGCGTAGCTGCGCGCACTTCGGTGTGAAAGGCGTAGTGGTGCAGGATGCGGCGCTGCTGGAATCAGGTGCGGCCATCCGTACAGCTGAAGGCGGAGCTGAGCACGTTCAGCCGATTACCGGCGACAGCATTGTTGATGTGCTGGACGACTTCCGCCAGGCGGGTTACACGGTTGTGATGACCTCAAGCGGGAAAGGCAAACCGCTGTTTACTACCACCCTGCCGGAAAAAATGGTGCTGGTATTAGGGCGTGAGCGTGAAGCTCTGCCAGAAGCAGCATGCTCAGCCGACGATTTGTGCATAGCGATTGACGGCACTGGCAAGGTAGAAACGCTCAACGTTTCTGTGGCAACAGGCGTGCTGCTCGCGGAGTGGTGGCGTCAGAACAAAGCCTGATAATAAAAATGCCAGCGAATCGCTGGCATTTTTTTACTCGCTTTCTACGGGTAATATCGGCATCCAGTCAATTGGCTTTTCACCTCGTTGTTCCAGCCATTCATTCGCCAGTACAAAGTGATTGCAGCCAAAGAAACCGCGATGCGCAGAGAGCGGTGATGGGTGGGGCGCTTTCAACACATGGTGACGCTGCGTATCAATAATCGCGCCTTTCTTCTGTGCGTGAGAACCCCAGAGCAGGAAAACCACGCCTTCCCGATGTTGGTTAATCAGACTGATGACTTTATCGGTAAATGTTTCCCACCCAAGGCTGGCGTGAGAATGTGCCTGACCGGCGCGGACGGTGAGTACGGTGTTGAGTAACAGTACCCCCTGACGTGCCCAGCTTTCCAGATATCCGTGTGTTGGGCGCGTGAAGCCTGGAATCGTTGCCTCCAGCTCTTTGTACATGTTCAGCAATGAGGGTGGAGTGGCAATGCCGGGGCGGACAGAGAACGCGAGACCGTGTGCCTGGCCTGGACCGTGGTAAGGATCCTGACCCAGGATGACAACTTTCACGTCACCAAGCTCGGTAAAGCGAAAAGCGTTAAACACATCTTTTTGCGGCGGATAAATTGTCATTCCTGACTGACGCTCACCGGCAACAGTATGCAGTGTGTTAACAAAATAAGGCTGCTGTTTCTCTTCAGCCAGCACATCGTGCCAGGTTAATTCGGTGGCCATCTCGCTCTCCTGCGAATTTTCAATCCCCCTAGCTTAACTGCTTCTTTCGGCGTCGCAAAATTCTGTACGTTTCTCAATGGTCTACCCCTTAAAGATAGTTGAAAATTTATGTAAAAAGTTTAGCTGCGCATATGGCGTAAGTTGATGTAAAACAATAAAATCCACCTATCACCACTTTTCATGTGTGGTTTTTATTGATTTAAATCAAAGATTCAAGGGTGTGTGAGGGGTATATATACACTCAAGCAACAATGGTTTTACCAATTGGCCGGATGACGGCCAACCGAGATCAAATAATTTTGCCGGGGAGGCATCAAATGATTACAGGTATCCAGATTACTAAAGCTGCAAACGACGACCTGCTGAACTCTTTCTGGCTGCTGGACAGCGAAAAAGGCGAAGCACGCTGCATCGTTGCGAAAGCAGGTTTCAATGCTGATGAAGTCGTTGCAGTCAGCAAACTGGGCGAAATCGAATACCGTGAAGTACCGGTAGACGTACAGCCGGAAGTCCGCGTGGAAGGTGGTCAGCACCTGAACGTGAACGTTCTGCGTCGCGAAACGCTGGAAGATGCAGTTAAGCATCCGGAAAAATATCCGCAGCTGACCATCCGTGTTTCTGGTTATGCAGTGCGTTTCAACTCTCTGACCCCAGAACAGCAGCGCGACGTTATTGCTCGTACCTTTACTGAGAGCCTGTAAGGCTCACGGGGAATAACCCCGTTTAGCAGAGAATCAAAAAGCGGAAGATGCCAGTGCGTCTTCCGCTTTTTTGCATCTGTTAGTAAAAGATCCTCACCGCGCAATACACCAACAACAGCGCCAGAATGATATTCAACTGTCGACCGTAACGGCGAAAAACGCGCTGAAAAAGATGGCCCGCCAGCGCCCAGCAGGCATTCCCGAAGGTGCCTATCAGCGCTAACAGAATACTCACCCCAATCAGCCAGTGGGCGTCCTGAGTGTACGGTAATACAAACGTGGATAACGCGGTAATGCCGTACAAAATGATTTTCACGTTAACAAACTGCAAGCCAAAACTTGCCCAGAAGCTAATCGGCTCTGACTGCAATCTATCGTTCGAGGTCGGGCTGGTAGCGATCTTCAGCGCCAGCCACAGGATATAAGCGGCCCCAGCCCAACTAAGCCAGTGGATGATGGCTGGATCCATGACCGCCAGTGAAAATGAAATCCCGGCGCACATCATCATGACGATTAAAAAGCCCAGACTCATTCCGGCCAGTACGTGTGTACTCTGACGAAAACCGTGTGACGTCGCGGCACTGAGCGCAAGGATGTTGTTTGGTCCGGGGGTTAGCGCGGTAATCAATGTATAGGTCCAGAATGCACTTAAAAGCATGGGGGTCACTTGTTATCTCCTCTGTTTTGATAGACAGTACCCGAGGCAAAACATTAAAAAAAATGAATGTTTTTGCATTCTGAATTCGATATTTTCGATGGGTTGGTGCGGATGGATTTACGTCGGTTTATTACGCTAAAAACGGTGGTGGAAGAGGGATCATTTCTGCGGGCATCACAAAAACTGTGCTGTACGCAGTCAACGGTTACCTTTCATATTCAACAGCTTGAGCAAGAGCTTTCGGTGCAGTTGTTTGAAAAAATTGGTCGCCGGATGTGTCTCACCAGTGAGGGAAAACGGCTGATGCCGCATATCCATGACCTGACGCGCGTGATGGCATCGATTCGACAGTCGGCACATCAGGATGCGCAGCCGAGCGGCGATCTACGTGTCGCAACAGGCGAAACGCTGCTGGCGTATAAAATGCCGCAGGTTTTACAGCGATTTAAACAACGTGCGCCTCATGTGCGGTTGTCTTTACAGTCGCTCAATTGTTATGTCATTCGCGATGCGTTGCTCAGTGATGATGTTGATCTGGGGGTGTTTTATCGGGTGGGTAATGACGATGCCCTGGAGTTGATACCGCTTGGCGATCAGTCACTGGCATTAGTTGCTTCGCCACTGCTTCAGCACGTTGATTTTACTCAGCATAACCAGCACATTCCCTGCAGTTTTATCATTAATGAGCCGCAATGTATTTTCAGACAACGCTTCGAGGGGCTACTGCGTAAACGACAGATTACGCTGGAAAATACCATTGAGTTATGGAGCATTGAAAGCATTAAGCAGTGCGTATCGGCAAATCTTGGGATCAGCTTTTTGCCGCATTTTGCCGTCGAGAAGGAGTTACGTTCAGGGGAGTTGATTGAATTACCGTTCAGTGAACAACCTGAGTTAATTACGGCATTGTGTGGTTATCATGCCGGAAAAGTCGTTAGCCCGGCGATGCGGGTGTTTCTTGAGTGTATTGAAGAGAGTTTTGCATCACGTGAAAAAATGCCGGGCTAAATGGCCCGGCATTCGGTTTACTCTTTGTCGGACTGCTGGGTAGCAGCTCCGCTCGGCTTACGACGTTTGCCGATATTTTTGGCGTCACGGTGACGTTTTTTCACCCGCGGCTTCTCTTTCTCTTTCGCCTTTTTCTCAGCGCGCTTCGCCAGCACTTTCTTGGATGGCTTACCGTTAGATTTCTCACTTGGCGCGCGCGTGGTTGGACGCAGTTCGTCAATGACGCGAGCTTTCAGCGGTTCGTCAATATAGCGGCTCGCTTTGCCGAGCAGCAGGTGGTCGTGCGCTTCAACCAAAGAGATCGCAGTGCCTTTACGGCCAGCACGACCGGTACGGCCAATACGGTGCAGATAGGCATCGCCACTGCGCGGCATGTCGAAGTTAAACACGTGGCTGACGTCCGGAATATCAATCCCGCGAGCGGCGACGTCGGTTGCTACCAGCACGTTCACGCGGCCATCGGTCAGGCGTTTGATCGCTTCGTTACGTTTGTTCTGCACCATCTCGCCTTCGAGATAGCAGTTATTAATGCCCGCCTGGCGCAGCCAGCCTGCCAGTTCGTGTACACGCTCACGTTTGCGTACGAAGACAATCGAGCGGGTCGCTTCCGGCTGTTTTAACAGGTGGATCAGCATGGCAGTTTTGTGCTCGATGTCATCGGCACGGTAGTAAAACTGATGGATCTTCTTGCGTTCGCGGGTGGACGGATCCGCTGAGACTTCGACCGGGTCTTCCAACAGACGCTCGGCAAAATCCTTAATCGCATCGCCTTCCAGCGTGGCGGAAAACAGCATGGTTTGCTTACGCCAGCGTGTTTCACCGGCGATATGCTCGATGTCCTGGGCAAAGCCCATGTCCAGCATACGGTCTGCTTCATCGAGAATTAGCGTTTCAACCGCATGGCAGTCGAAGTTTTCTTCTTTAATGTATTGCAGCAGACGACCCGTGGTGGCGACCACGATGTCCTGGTTTTCGCTAAAGACTTCCATGTGGTTCATGTAAGCCACGCCGCCGGTAATCGTAGCGATATCCAGATGCGTATTCTTCGCCAGCTCACGGGCGTGTTCGGCAACCTGCATCGCCAGTTCGCGCGTTGGTGTCAGGATTAAAATGCGCGGCGGACCAGATTTCTTGCGCGGGAAGTCGAGCAGGTGCTGCAACGCTGGCAGCAAATATGCCGCCGTTTTACCGGTGCCTGTCGGCGCAGAACCGAGTACATCACGGCCATCGAGCGCAGGCGGAATGGCGGCAGCCTGAATGGCGGTCGGGCGAGTGAAACCTTTTTCCTGGAGGGCATCCAGAAGGCTTTCATCGAGTTCAAGTTCGGAAAAAGTCGTTACAGTCATGTTCTACCTCTGAGTGGGGCGCTGATTATAGACGTTACGGCTGCAATCTTCATCTGTTTGTATGGATATACCTTCTCAGGTATTGTTTTTATCCTATGTTATCGTTTTTTTTCCAGGAAGGTTGTTCTTCATGCCCCAGTCTACATCCGTACTGAGACGTAATGGATTTACTTTTAAGCAGTTTTTTGTGGCACACGATCGCTGTGCAATGAAAGTCGGAACAGACGGCATTTTATTGGGAGCCTGGGCCCCCGTTGCGGGCGTAAAAAGGATCCTGGATATTGGTACCGGGAGCGGCCTGTTGGCGCTGATGCTGGCCCAGCGCACTGATGAAAACGTCATCATTGACGCCGTGGAGCTTGATGTCGACGCCGCGCAGCAGGCGCAGGAGAACATCGCGCAATCTCCGTGGATGCATCGCGTGAGTGTTCATATAGAAGATGCGCAACAGTGGGTACCGCGTCAGACCGTGCGTTTTGATTTGATAATCAGCAATCCTCCCTATTATGAACAGGGCGTGGAATGCGCTACACCGCAGCGTGAGCAAGCGCGTTATACCACCTCGCTCGATCACCAGGCGTTGCTTACGCTGGCGGCGGACAGCATTACGGAAGAAGGATTTTTTTGTGTCGTGCTGCCGGAACAGATTGGGAACGCGTTTACCCAGCAGGCATTAAGTATGGGCTGGCATCTGCGATTACGTACGGATGTAGCAGAAACGGAAGCCCGACTACCGCATCGGGTATTGCTGGCATTCTCCCCGCAGGCCGGGGAGTGCTTTAGCGACAGACTGGTGATTCGTGGGCCAGACCAACGTTACTCTGAAGGTTACACGGCGCTGACCCAGGCGTTTTACCTGTTTATGTGATGACATAGCGGCGAGAGAATGGACGGGCCGGCTTCTGGAAGCTGCTCTGGGTAATCCAGCGTGTAGTGCAGGCCCCGACTCTCTTTGCGCATCATTGCGCAGCGGACAATCAACTCGGCAACCTGCACCAGGTTACGCAGTTCCAGCAAATTGTTCGACACGCGGAAATGGGCGTAATACTCGTCGATTTCCTGTTGCAGCATGGTGATACGGCGCAGAGCGCGCTCCAGGCGCTTGGTCGTACGCACAATACCGACGTAATCCCACATAAACAGCCGCAGCTCATGCCAGTTATGCTGGATAACAACCAACTCATCCGGATTTTCTACCCGGCTTTCATCCCAGCCCGGGAGCGTGCTAACGCCGCGAGCATAAGGCATGCGCCTGTCGATATCTTCAGCTGCGGACCAGCCATAAACCAGACACTCCAGCAATGAGTTCGATGCCATCCGGTTGGCGCCATGCAGGCCGGTGTAACTCACTTCGCCGATCGCATACAGCCCGTCGACATCGGTACGGCCAAAGTCATCCACCATCACACCGCCGCAGGTATAGTGCGCGGCAGGCACGATGGGAACCGGCTCTTTGGTTAAATCAATGCCCAGTCCCAGCAACTTTTCATAAATCATCGGGAAATGCTGACGAACAAATTCTTCCGGCTTATGGCTGATATCGAGGAACATGCAATCTGCACCAAGGCGCTTCATTTCATGATCAATGGCGCGGGCGACAATATCGCGGGGAGCCAGTTCGCCACGTTCGTCAAAATCGGGCATAAAGCGTGAACCGTCCGGGCGCTTCAGGTGCGCGCCTTCGCCGCGCAGCGCTTCGGTTAGCAGAAAATTGCGTGCCTGCGGATGATACAGCGCAGTCGGGTGAAACTGGTTAAACTCCAGGTTGGCGACGCGGCATCCTGCGCGCCAGGCCATTGCAATCCCGTCACCCGAGGAAATATCCGGATTGGTAGTGTATTGATACACCTTTGATGCGCCGCCGGTGGCCAACACTACCGACTTCGCATGGCAGGTTTCGACGGCTTCTTTATTACGATTCCAGATCCATGCGCCGACAACCCGACGCGTTCCCGGCAGACCGATTTTATCGGAGACAATCAGGTCGACGGCGTTGCTACGCTCAAGAACCCGGATATTGGGGTGATTTTGTGCCTGGCTGACGAGGGTGGTTTCGACTTCTTTGCCGGTAGCATCCGCAGCGTGCAGGATGCGTCGATGGCTGTGACCGCCTTCACGGGTCAGGTGATAGCTCTCTTCGCCGTTAGGCTGAACCTGTGTATCGAATAAGACGCCCTGATCGATAATCCATTGAACGCAGGTGCGGGCATTGCTGGCGACAAATTCAACCGCATGGCGATCGCACAGCCCGGCCCCGGCAATCAGCGTATCTTCAACGTGGGAGTCGATACTGTCGGTTTCATCGAAAACCGCGGCAATACCCCCCTGGGCATAAAATGTCGAGCCTTCGCTGACCGGCCCTTTGCTCAGGACAATAACCTGATGTTTTTCAGCCAGGCGCAGCGCCAGTGAGAGTCCGGCAGCCCCGCTGCCAATGATCAGCACGTCACAGGATAATTCAGGAGTCGTATTCATGATGTTTGTTTAATTTACTAAACAGTGTTTGGTCACCATAGCACCACATTGCGCGATACTGCACGTTTTATTTTTAAATGTGTTGCAATGACTAAACATGAAAGAAAAGCATGACGAGGACGAAATAGGCAAAAATATTTTGTGAAGCAGGCCGTTAGCATCAGATTATGTGATGAAATAAAGTGCCCGTTGGGTTACTCTGCAAGCGGTGAAATGGGCATTTCTGTACAGATAGTGCGTTGATCGGGTTATGTAGACTTATAATGAGAGATAAGACCTGTCTACAACATGACAAACAAAAAACAATGCGTAACGGAACTTTACGAAACTTGAGCACTCTAAGCATTTGCTTGCTCATAGTGAAGCTGATGGAGTGGCGTTTCGAAAGCGCGTGGAAATTTGGTTTGGGGAGACTTTACCTCGGATGAGCGAGCAGTTAACGGACCAGGTCCTGGTAGAACGGGTCCAGAAGGGAGATCAGAAAGCCTTTAACCTACTGGTAGTGCGCTATCAGCATAAGGTGGCGAGTCTGGTTTCTCGCTATGTACCGTCGGGTGATGTACCCGATGTAGTACAAGAAGCATTTATCAAAGCCTATCGTGCGCTGGACTCGTTCCGGGGAGATAGTGCTTTTTATACCTGGCTGTATCGTATTGCAGTCAATACAGCGAAGAATTACCTGGTCGCTCAGGGGCGTCGTCCACCTTCCAGTGACATTGATGCGATTGAAGCAGAAAATTACGAAAGTGGCGGTGCGCTGAAAGAAATTTCGAACCCTGAGAACTTAATGTTGTCAGAAGAGCTGAGACAGATAGTTTTCCGAACTATTGAGTCCCTCCCGGAAGATTTACGCATGGCAATAACCTTGCGGGAGCTGGATGGCCTGAGCTATGAAGAGATAGCCGCTATCATGGATTGTCCGGTAGGTACGGTGCGTTCACGTATCTTCCGAGCGAGGGAAGCTATTGATAATAAAGTTCAACCGCTTATCAGGCGTTGACGATAGCGGGATACTGGAAAAGGTATTAGGCATGCAGAAAGAGAAACTTTCCGCTTTAATGGATGGCGAAACGCTGGATACTGAGTTACTCAAAGAGCTAACTCACGACCCGGAAATGCAAAAAACCTGGGAGAGTTATCACCTGATTCGCGATTCCATGCGAGGTGATACCGCCGACGTTCTCCATTTCGATATTTCCGCCCGCGTAATGGCCGCCATCCAGGATGAGCCAGTACGTCAGACGGCGCCATTGATTCCTGAGGCCCAGCCAGCACCGCACCAGTGGCAGAAAATGCCATTCTGGAAAAAAATGCGTCCGTGGGCCGCGCAGCTTACCCAAATGGGTGTGGCCGCGTGCGTATCACTTGCAGTTATCGTTGGCGTCCAGCACTATAATGGGCAATCTGAAACGTCCCAGCAGCCCGAAACGCCGGTGTTTAATACATTACCGATGATGGGTAAAGCCAGTCCGGTTAGCTTGGGTGTACCTTCTGACGCGACGGCCAGCGGCGGTCAACAACAGCAGGTACAGGAGCAGCGTCGTCGTATTAATGCCATGTTGCAGGATTACGAATTGCAACGTCGACTGCACTCTGAACAGCTTCAGTTTGAGCAGGCGCAAACACAGCAAGCCGCTGTTCAGGTGCCAGGAATTCAAACTTTAGGAACGCAATCGCAGTAATGAAGCAACTTTGGTTTGCCATGTCACTTGTGGCTGGTAGCCTGTTCTTCTCTGTAAACGCCTCGGCCAATCCTGCGTCCGGGGCGTTGTTGCAGCAGATGAATCTGGCCAGCCAGTCGCTAACCTATGAGCTGTCATTTGTCAGCATCAATAAGCAGGGTGTTGAATCCCTACGTTATCGTCATGCCCGCCAGGATAACCGTCCACTCGCGCAACTGTTACAAATGGATGGACCACGCCGGGAAGTGGTGCAACGCGGCAACGAAATTAGCTATTTTGAGCCTGGCCTCGAACCGTTTACGCTGAATGGCGATTATATCGTTGACTCTCTGCCATCCCTGATTTACACCGATTTCAAACGCCTTGCTCCCTACTATGATTTTATCTCAGTAGGCCGCACCCGTATTGCCGATCGCCTCTGTGAAGTGATCCGCGTTGTGGCGCGTGACGGCACCCGTTACAGCTATATCGTTTGGATGGACACGGAGACCAAACTGCCGATGCGTGTCGATCTCCTCGATCGTGATGGCGAAACGCTGGAACAGTTCCGTGTGATCTCCTTTACCGTGAATAACGGTGTTAGCGACAGCATGCAGACACTAGCAAAAGCGAATTTACCACCGTTGCTGTCGGTTCCTGCGGGCGAGAAAACCAACTTCAACTGGAGTCCGTCGTGGTTGCCACAAGGTTTCAGTGAGGTCTCAAGCAGTCGACGTCCGCTGCCGACGATGGATAACATGCCGATTGAATCACGCCTTTATTCTGATGGCCTGTTTAGTTTCTCCGTGAACGTAAACCGTGCGACGCAGAACAGTGCCGATCAACTGCTGCGTACTGGCCGCAGAACGGTCAGCACCAGCGTGCGTGATAACGCGGAGATTACGATTGTGGGCGAGCTTCCACCGCAAACGGCGAAGCGTATCGCGGACAATATCAAGTTCAGGGCAGCACAATGATTAAAGAGTGGGCGACGGTCGTCTCCTGGCAAAATGGTCTGGCGACGGTCAGCTGCGATGTTAAAGCATCATGTAGCAGCTGTGCTTCCCGGGCCGGATGCGGGAGCCGCGTGCTGAACAAACTGGGGCCACAGACCACACACACCATCGTGGTGCCCTGCGACGAACCCTTGACCCCAGGTCAAAAAGTTGAACTGGGCATTGCCGAAGGTAGCCTGCTGGGATCGGCGATGCTGGTCTACATGTCTCCGTTGGCAGGACTGTTTCTTTTCGCTGCGCTGTTCCAGGTGCTGTTTGGTTCCGATCTTGCCGCATTAAGCGGCGCAGTGCTGGGGGGCGTGGGCGGATTCCTGATTGCTCGTGGATACTCTCGTAAGCTTGCTGAACGCGAAGCCTGGCAGCCGGTCATTCTGAACGTTGCTCTCCCACCCGATCTTATTCGCGTCGAAACTCAGCAGTGATATCTTTGCCTGATGGCGTTGCGCTTATCAGGCCTACAGCGTGCTCAGATGCAAGCGTAGGCCGGATAAGGCGTTTATGACGCCATCCGGCAAAAGTTTCACCGACTTTGCAAGGTTGTTTCCAGTTCCCGCTATCCTTGCTCTATGAACGTTTCCTCGCCTCAGCGTTGTAGTGTAGAATGCGGCGTTTCACTTAAACAGACGTTAAGCTCAGATCAGCGACTTCTCAGAGCCTGCTCCGGCGGGCGTAAGGCACAATAATTACACTATATGAAGAACATACGTAACTTTTCAATCATAGCTCACATCGACCACGGTAAATCGACGCTGTCTGACCGTATTATCCAGATCTGCGGTGGCCTGTCTGACCGTGAAATGGAAGCGCAGGTTCTCGACTCGATGGATCTTGAGCGTGAGCGCGGTATTACTATCAAAGCGCAGAGCGTGACGCTCGATTTCAAAGCATCTGATGGTGAAACCTATCAGCTTAACTTTATCGACACCCCGGGCCACGTTGACTTCTCGTATGAAGTTTCCCGCTCGCTTGCTGCCTGTGAAGGCGCATTGCTGGTGGTTGATGCCGGACAGGGCGTTGAAGCGCAGACCCTGGCTAACTGCTATACCGCCATGGAAATGGATCTGGAAGTAGTACCGGTACTGAACAAAATTGACCTGCCAGCCGCCGATCCTGAACGCGTAGCGGAAGAGATCGAAGATATCGTCGGTATTGATGCGACGGATGCCGTTCGCTGCTCGGCGAAAACCGGCGTTGGCGTCACTGACGTTCTTGAACGTCTGGTACGCGACATTCCGCCGCCGGAAGGCGATCCGGAAGGCCCCTTACAGGCGCTGATTATCGACTCCTGGTTCGATAACTACCTTGGCGTGGTGTCACTGGTGCGTATTAAAAACGGCACCATGCGTAAAGGCGACAAAATTAAAGTGATGAGCACCGGTCAGGTCTATAACGCCGACCGTCTGGGTATCTTCACGCCAAAACAAGTTGACCGTACCGAGCTGAAATGCGGCGAGGTAGGTTGGTTGGTTTGTGCGATTAAAGACATCCTCGGCGCACCGGTTGGTGATACCCTGACGCAGGCGCGTAACCCGGCAGACAAACCGCTGCCAGGCTTTAAAAAAGTGAAGCCGCAGGTTTACGCCGGTCTGTTCCCGGTGAGCTCTGACGACTATGAAAACTTCCGTGACGCGCTTGGCAAGCTGAGCCTGAACGACGCCTCCCTGTTCTACGAGCCGGAAAGCTCTACCGCGCTAGGCTTCGGCTTCCGTTGTGGCTTCCTTGGTCTGCTGCACATGGAGATCATTCAGGAACGTCTGGAGCGTGAATACGATCTGGATCTGATCACCACCGCGCCGACCGTAGTCTACGAAGTTGAAACCACGGCGAAAGAGACTATCTACGTCGATAGTCCGTCCAAGCTGCCGCCGCTGAACAACATCTACGAACTGCGTGAGCCGATCGCTGAGTGTCACATGCTGCTGCCGCAGGCTTACCTTGGCAATGTCATCACCCTGTGTATCGAGAAGCGTGGCGTCCAGACCAATATGGTTTACCACGGTAACCAGGTGGCGCTGACGTATGAGATTCCGATGGCGGAAGTCGTACTCGATTTCTTTGACCGTCTGAAGTCGACCTCTCGCGGCTACGCGTCGCTGGACTATAACTTCAAACGCTTCCAGGCATCTGACATGGTGCGTGTTGATGTCCTTATCAACAACGAACGTGTCGATGCACTGGCGCTGATTACCCACCGTGACAACTCCCAGAGCCGTGGCCGTGAACTGGTTGAGAAGATGAAAGATCTGATCCCTCGCCAGCAGTTTGATATCGCGATCCAGGCGGCCATTGGTACGCACATCATCGCGCGTTCAACGGTTAAGCAGCTGCGTAAAAACGTTCTGGCGAAATGCTACGGTGGCGATATCAGCCGTAAGAAAAAGCTGCTGCAAAAACAGAAAGAGGGTAAAAAGCGCATGAAGCAGATCGGTAACGTCGAACTGCCGCAGGAAGCGTTCCTCGCCATTCTGCATGTCGGTAAAGACAGCAAATAATCTTAAGGAGTTGGCATGGCGAACATGTTTGCCCTGATTCTGGTGATTGCCACACTGGTGACGGGCATTTTATGGTGCGTAGATAAATTCATCTTCGCGCCAAAGCGCCGGGAGCGTCAGGCAGCAGCGCAAGCTGCTGCAGGTGATTCACTGGATAAAGCTACGCTGAAAAAAGTGGCACCTAAGCCAGGCTGGCTGGAAACCGGGGCGTCCGTTTTCCCGGTACTGGCGATTGTGCTGGTGGTGCGTTCATTTATCTATGAACCATTCCAGATCCCGTCAGGTTCGATGATGCCGACGCTGCTTATCGGTGACTTTATCCTGGTGGAGAAATTCGCCTACGGGATTAAAGATCCGATTTACCAGAAAACGTTGATCGAAACCGGTCATCCGAAACGCGGTGATATCGTGGTGTTTAAATACCCGGAAGACCCGCGTCTGGACTACATTAAACGTGCTGTCGGTTTACCGGGAGACAAAGTAACGTACGATCCAGTGGCGAAAGAGGTGACTATTCAGCCAGGATGCCGTTCCGGTCAGGCGTGTGAAAACGCGTTGCCGGTAACGTACTCTGATGTTCAGCCAAGTGATTTTGTACAGACCTTTGCTCGTCGTAACGGCGGTGAAGCGACCAGCGGCTTCTTTGAAGTTCCGCTGAACGAAACGAAAGAGAACGGTATTCGCCTTTCTGAGCGTAAAGAAACGCTGGGTAAGGTTACGCACCGCATTCTGACCGTGCCGATTGCGCAGGATCAGGTGGGGATGTATTACCGTCAACCTGGTCAGCCGTTGGCAACCTGGATCGTTCCGCCGGGACACTACTTCATGATGGGTGATAACCGTGATAACAGCGCGGACAGCCGTTACTGGGGATTTGTACCGGAAGCGAATCTGGTGGGTAAAGCGACCGCTATCTGGATGAGTTTCGATAAGCAAGAAGGTGAATGGCCGACCGGTGTGCGTTTAAGCCGTATTGGTGGCATTCACTAATCACCGATAATTGTTCACGTTGTCGTCATTACGGCGGCAGCGTGAATTATTTCTCGGATAAATTCCCGCAGACTAACGACATCCCTTGTCGTTGTGTATAGAATATTCCCCCGAAGTTTTAGGTTGGCACCGACAGGTTGCCACGGCACACGAAACAGCGTTGGTTTGTATATAAAAGCATGCAGGCGAAGCCGGATGGCTCAGCGAAGTGCGTATATCAGGTCTGTTTCGTGTGCTGAATTGTTGACGCATTCATTTATTGGTATCGCATGAACCCCATCGTAATTAATCGGCTTCAACGGAAGCTGGGCTACACTTTTAATCATCAGGAGCTGTTGCAGCAGGCATTAACTCACCGGAGCGCCAGCAGCAAACATAACGAGCGTTTAGAATTTTTAGGCGACTCTATTTTGAGCTTTGTTATCGCTAATGCGCTGTATCACCGTTTCCCGCGTGTGGATGAAGGTGATATGAGCCGCATGCGCGCGACGCTGGTTCGCGGCAATACGCTGGCAGAATTAGCCCGTGAGTTTGACCTCGGTGAATGTTTACGTTTGGGGCCTGGTGAGCTGAAAAGCGGCGGCTTCCGTCGTGAATCAATCCTGGCGGATACCGTTGAAGCTTTGATCGGCGGCGTCTTCCTCGACAGCGATATTCAAACCGTTGAGCAATTGATCCTGAACTGGTATCAAACTCGTCTGGATGAAATTAGCCCAGGCGACAAACAAAAAGATCCGAAAACGCGCCTGCAGGAATATTTGCAGGGTCGCCACCTGCCTCTGCCGTCTTATTTGGTGGTGCAGGTCCGTGGTGAAGCGCACGATCAAGAATTTACTATCCACTGCCAGGTCAGCGGCCTGAGTGAACCGGTGGTTGGCACAGGTTCGAGCCGTCGTAAGGCTGAGCAGGCTGCCGCCGAACAGGCGTTGAAAAAACTGGAGCTGGAATGAGCGAAGAGAAAACCTACTGCGGATTTATTGCTATCGTCGGTCGCCCGAACGTCGGCAAATCCACCCTGTTGAATAATCTGCTTGGGCAGAAGATTTCTATTACCTCACGTAAGGCTCAGACAACACGTCACCGTATTGTTGGCATCCATACCGAAGGCGCGTATCAGGCGATTTATGTTGATACCCCGGGTCTGCATATGGAAGAAAAACGGGCTATTAACCGCCTGATGAACAAAGCGGCGAGCAGCTCGATCGGTGATGTTGAACTGGTTATTTTCGTTGTCGAAGGCACCCGCTGGACGCCGGACGACGAAATGGTGCTCAACAAGCTGCGTGATGGCAAAGCCCCGGTTATTCTGGCCGTCAACAAAGTCGACAACGTTCAGGAAAAAGCCGATCTGCTGCCGCACCTGCAGTTCCTGGCAAGCCAGATGAACTTCCTTGATATCGTGCCGATTTCTGCCGAAACCGGCTTGAATGTCGATACCGTTGCGGGCATCGTGCGTAAGCATTTGCCGGAAGCTATTCATCACTTCCCGGAAGATTACATCACCGACCGTTCTCAGCGCTTTATGGCCTCTGAAATCATCCGTGAAAAGCTGATGCGTTTTCTGGGGGCTGAACTGCCGTACTCCGTTACCGTGGAGATTGAGCGTTTTATCTCTAACGAACGCGGCGGCTACGACATTAACGGCCTGATCCTCGTCGAACGTGAAGGGCAGAAGAAGATGGTTATTGGCAACAAAGGGGCCAAGATTAAAACCATCGGCATCGAAGCGCGTAAAGACATGCAGGAGATGTTCGAAGCGCCCGTTCACCTCGAACTGTGGGTGAAAGTGAAATCCGGCTGGGCCGATGACGAACGCGCGCTGCGTAGCCTCGGTTACGGCGACGACGTCTAAACACATCTTCTGAAACACGGCGAGTATATGGAAGGATGGCAACGCGCTTTTGTCCTGCATAGTCGCCCCTGGAGCGAAACCAGTCTCGTGCTGGATGTCTTCACGGAAGAGTCGGGTCGCGTGCGCCTGGTGGCTAAAGGCGCACGTTCCAAACGCTCCAATCTTAAAGGCGCACTCCAGCCTTTTACCCCGTTGTTGCTTCGCTTTGGTGGACGTGGCGAGGTCAAAACCTTGCGCAGCGCCGAAGCCGTTTCTCTGGCACTCCCCCTTAGCGGAATCACGCTGTACAGCGGCTTGTATATTAACGAGCTTATCTCGCGCGTACTCGAGTACGAAACCCGCTTTTCTGCACTCTTTTTCGATTACCTGAACTGTATTCAGGCGCTGGCTGGCGCCACGGGTTCGCCAGAACCTGCGTTGCGTCGCTTTGAGCTGGCCTTACTTGGTCATCTGGGGTATGGCGTCGATTTTACCCACTGTGCAGGCAGCGGCGAGCCGGTAGACGACACCATGACCTATCGCTACCGGGAAGAAAAAGGGTTTATCGCCAGCGTAGTGATTGATAACGCCACCTTTACCGGACGCCATCTGAAAGCACTCGAATCGCGGGAATTTCCGGATGCTGATACGCTTCGCGCTGCGAAACGCTTTACCCGCATGGCGTTAAAGCCGTATCTTGGTGGTAAGCCCTTAAAGAGCCGCGAATTATTCCGGCAGTTTATGCCGAAGCGAAAATAAAAAACGAGGATTGTCATGGCCGAATTACTGTTAGGCGTCAACATTGACCACATTGCCACTTTACGTAATGCACGCGGTACCGCATATCCGGACCCGGTTCAGGCAGCGTTTATCGTTGAACAGGCGGGCGCAGACGGTATTACCGTACACCTGCGTGAAGACCGTCGCCATATCACCGACCGTGACGTACGTATTCTGCGCCAGACGCTGGATACGCGCATGAATCTGGAAATGGCGGTCACTGAAGAGATGCTGGCGATTGCCGTTGAGACTAAGCCGCATTTTTGCTGCCTGGTGCCGGAAAAACGTCAGGAAGTTACCACTGAAGGTGGGCTGGACGTCGCCGGCCAGCGTGACAAGATGCACGATGCCTGCAAACGTCTGGCGGACGCAGGCATTCTGGTTTCGCTGTTTATCGATGCCGATGAAGAGCAGATTAAGGCCGCTGCGGAAGTTGGTGCACCGTTTATTGAAATTCACACCGGCTGTTACGCCGATGCGAAAACCGACGCAGAACAGGCCAGCGAACTGGCGCGTATCGCCAAAGCGGCGACTTTTGCTGCAAGCCTTGGCCTGAAGGTGAATGCGGGTCACGGTCTGACGTATCACAACGTTAAAGCTATCGCGCGGATCCCGGAAATGCACGAGCTGAATATTGGCCATGCCATTATCGGACGTGCGGTGATGAGCGGCCTGAAAGAGGCCGTAGTCGAAATGAAGCGCCTGATGCTGGAAGCGCGTGGCTAATGGCGATTCTGGGATTAGGTACGGATATCGTGGAGATTGCCCGCATCGAAGCGGTGATCTCCCGTTCCGGCGACCGCCTGGCAAGACGTGTGCTCAGCGACAACGAATGGGCAATCTGGGAAACGCATCAGCAGCCGGTGCGTTTTCTGGCGAAGCGTTTTGCAGTCAAAGAGGCGGCAGCAAAAGCCTTTGGCACGGGTATTCGCAATGGGCTGGCGTTTAATCAGTTTGAAGTCTTTAACGACGAACTCGGTAAGCCGCGTCTGCGATTATGGGGAGAGGCGTTAAAACTGGCGGAAAAACTCGGCGTTGCGCACATGCATGTGACGCTGGCCGATGAGCGTCACTACGCCTGCGCCACGGTGATTATCGAAAGTTAGATTCAGGGCGTTGCCGGATGGCGACGCGTAGCGTCTTATCCGGCCTACGGGTTATGCGTTTGTTGCAGGGGCAGGGTAGGAGCTTCATCGCCAGATGGCGACGCGGCTAAAGTTTATCGGCGTGGTGCATCAGCACAAACTTATCCCACAGCTGCTCTTCTGTTTCGACATGCGCCGGATCTTTCAAAATAGTATTGGGAATAGGGCACACCTTCTGGCAGGTTGGCGTGTCGTAATGGCCTACGCATTCCGTACACTTGTCGCTGTTAATCTCGTAAATGCTATCACCCATCGAAATCGCCTCATTCGGGCATTCGGGCTCGCACATATCGCAATTGATACACTTTTTAGTGATTAACAGGGCCATCAGGAAACTCTCAAAACATCACAAATCGGGCGGGCATTATACGCGCATTCTTTGCTCAGACCAGTTTTTTTACCAGGGCCTCACTGTGGCGAATACGTTCCGGGGCATGCTCCAGATCCTGCTGCACCAGCGCCATAAACAGTAAATCAGTGAGCATCATTTGCGCATGGGTGGAGGAAATCGCTGCGCTGCGCGTGGCCTGCTCCTCGGCAATGGTGTACAGACAATGACTTGCCCGTTGCTGCAGGGCGTTCGGTGTGAATCCGGTGATGGCGAGGATTTTCGCGCCGGTGCGCAACGTTTCATCCGCAGCCAGGTTGAGCTCTCGACGCTCTCCGGTATACGAAATGGCCAGCAGTAGATCGTTAGGCGAAAGCGCCTGCACCGTCGCCAGCAGGGCGTGCATATCGCGTTCCACCACCGCGTTAAAACCAATCTTCAGCAGTTTCCTGGCAAAATTCTGCGCTACCAGACCCGATGCACCAATCCCGGTCACAATAATGCGGCGGGCTGAACGCAGCATCGTGACGCTCTCCATCAGTTTCTCTTCGCTGTTGACGTCCAGCGTCGCATGCATCGCCGCCACGTTCTCTTTAATCAGTTTCTCGCCTACCATTCGCATCGGGTCGTCACCGCGAATCTGATTATGTACCGGAATGGAATGGGGATTGGGATTGCTGGCCAATGCTTCGCTAATCGCCAGTTTGAGTGCCGGGAATCCTTTAAAGCCCATCTTTTGCGCGAATTTCACCACGCTGGACTGGCTGACGCCCGCTTCAAAGGCCAGCTGTTGTGAACTGAGATGACGCGCAGCATCCGGTTGAGCAAGAAGATAATCCGCAAGCTTTTTATCGCTTTGCGCGAGATCCGGATAACGCTGACGAATGCGAATTAAACAGTTCATGCTTTCTCCTGGCGAAAATGTGATGGCGATTACAAAACAAAATATCACTCGCCTTAGTGAATATAATATTCCATTATGACAGATTATTATGAATTAAAAATTCCTAAGGAACAAAAAATGAATCTCGGTGCGTTAGTTTCAGAAACCCGCAATCCTCAGACCATGGATCTGGATGCGCTCTCCACTCTGGAGTTGGTTCATCGTTTTAATCAACAGGATACGCTGGTAGCTGAAGCAGTAAAAGCAACTCTTCCTGAAGTTGCGCGCGCGGTTGATGCGGCAGCTGACGCGCTAAAAGCCGGTGGACGCATTATTTACATGGGAGCAGGTACCAGTGGGCGTCTTGGGGTGCTGGACGCGTCTGAATGCCCGCCAACCTTCGGCGTTCCGCACGGTCTGGTGGTTGGGCTGATTGCCGGGGGACCGGGCGCGCTGCTTAAGGCCGTAGAAGGCGCAGAAGATAACCCGCAGCTAGGTGAAGACGATCTGCGTACGCTCAATCTTACCGCACAGGATCTGGTGGTGGGGCTGGCTGCTTCTGGTCGTACGCCGTATGTCATTGGTGGGTTGAAATATGCGCGTTCGGTGGGCTGTACGACGGCGGCTATTTCATGCAATCCGGATTCCCCTATCGCGCATGAAGCGGACATTGCCATTTCTCCGGTGGTGGGGCCAGAGGCGCTGACCGGGTCAACACGACTGAAATCCGGCACCGCGCAAAAGCTGGTGCTCAATATGATCTCCACCGGCGCGATGGTGAAATTTGGCAAGGTGTACCAGAACCTGATGGTGGATATGCAGGCAACCAACGTCAAACTGGTCGATCGGGCGTGCCGTATGGTGGTTGAAGCCACCGGCATTGCGCGTGCTCAAGCTGAAACGCTGCTGAAGCAGACGGATTATGATGTTAAGCCGGCTATTTTAATGGCGCTCACCGGCCTGGATGCTGCTGCCGCCCGCGAAAAACTTGCCGCTCACCAGGGTTTTTTACGCGCGGCGTTAGAACACTAAGAGGTGTATATGGATAAGACGGCGTTGCTGGCCAGCGACATCCTGCTGGGCGTTGGCGGAGAGAACAATATTCTGCGTCTGGAAAACTGTATGACCCGTGTCAGGGTGGAAGTTCAGGATGACGGGCAGATCGATATTCCCCGCCTCAGGCAACTGCCCGGCGTTAGCGGCTACGTGAAGCAGGGCGCACAGCACCAGATTATTGTCGGTCCCGGTAAAGCAGCCAAAGTGGTGGATGCCATGCGTTCCCTGATTGCCGATGGCGGCGAGCGAGCAGGTGCCAATGATATTGAGCGCACCAAGTCAGAGGCCAAAGCGAAGTACAAAGCGCCGATGAGCGATGCGCTGCGTAAGCTGGCGAACGTCTTTATCCCTCTTATTCCGGCGTTTATCGCCTCCGGTTTGATTACCGGCATTATTAACATCCTTAAGCGCCCGGATATCGTGGGGGATTTTGCGACCCACTATCCAAATATG
Source organism: Citrobacter sp. Cpo030 (assembly GCF_030333005.1). Lineage (NCBI taxonomy): Bacteria > Pseudomonadati > Pseudomonadota > Gammaproteobacteria > Enterobacterales > Enterobacteriaceae > Citrobacter > Citrobacter sp. Cpo030. The sequence goes on from NZ_JAOWGT010000054.1 coordinate 28,277, forward strand.
CTGGGGTTGATGGGCATATTTGGCAGCGCCGTATTTGCCATTATGAATATTCTGGTCGGGGTGAATACCGCCAAAGTTTTCGGTGGCTCCCTGGCAATGGGCGGGGTGATGGCGGGGATCCTCTCCAGCCCTCAGCTGGCGCAAATTACCCTGTTTGGCGAAGCGTTGCAGCCGGGGCGCGGTGGGGTGATCGCGGTATTGCTGGTGGTTGCGCTGATGTGCTGGATCGAACGTAAATTCCGCACGCTGTTGCCAGAATCACTGGAGCTTATCCTTAACCCGCTGCTGACCACCATCATTACCGGCGTAATCGCGATTGTGGCGCTGCAACCGCTTGGCGGATGGATTTCTGAATCTATCGCTCACGGCGCATCCTGGGCTATCGATCGCGGCGGTTTTCTGGTCGGTGCCGTGCTGGCAGGAACCTTCCTGCCGTTGGTACTCACCGGGCTTCATCAGGGATTGGTGCCCATCCATGTTGAACTGGTTCAGGCGCACGGTTATAACGCGCTCTTTCCGATCCTGGCGATGGCGGGCGTTGGGCAAATAGGTGCTGCGATTGCGGTTTTGATGAAAACCCGCAATGCGCGGCTAAAGAAAGTGATCAAAGGGGCGCTACCGGTCGGACTGCTGGGGATTGGCGAGCCGCTGATTTTTGGCGTAACGCTGCCGTTGGGTAAGCCGTTTATCGGTGCCTGTCTTGGCGGCGCGGTAGGTGGGGCGCTGATTAGCTACTGGAAGGTGGCGACGGTCATCACCTTTGGCATCTCCGGATTACCGCTGGCACTGACGATTGTTGCCGGAAAAGTGATGTTCTATCTGTTAGGCTATCTGGTAGCAGTTATCGCCGGGTTCTTGTTTACCTGGCTATTGGGATTCACTGATCCAGAGGAATAAGGTTTGACCAATCACCAGCGCCGCGTTGTCTTTTTTGATTTGGATGGCACGTTACACCAGCAGGATATGTTCGGTAGTTTTATTCGTTATCTGCTGCGTCGCCAGCCGCTGAACGCGTTGCTTGTGCTGCCTCTGTTACCGGTGATTGCGCTGGCGTTGCTGATAAAAGGACGTGCCGCCCGCTGGCCAATGAGCCTGCTGTTATGGGGATGCACTTTTGGCCGCAGCGAGGCGCGTCTGAAAGCGCATCAGGCCGACTTTGTGCGCTGGTTTCGCAGTAACGTGACGGCGTTTCCGCTCGTGCAGCAGCGGCTGACAACCTACCTGTTAAGCTCTGACGCTGATATCTGGCTTATTACCGGCTCTCCACAGTCACTGGTCGAGCAGGTTTACTTTGATACTCCATGGCTACCGCGAGTCAATCTGATTGCCAGCAAAATGGCGCGGGGATACGGCGGCTGGGTACTGACTCTGCGCTGTCTGGGCCATGAGAAAGTGACACAACTGGAACGCCACATTGGCGCGCCGCTACAGCTTTACAGTGGCTATAGTGACAGTAATCAGGACAATCCGCTGCTCTCTTTTTGCCAGCATCGCTGGCGCGTCACGCCGCGCGGAGAGCTTCAGCAACTCGAATAGCCAACGCACATGCAATTTGAAGTATGACGTGTATAATGCGCCCGCTTTGATTACTGGAGTTACCCCTTTGTCAGATGTTGAATTTAGCCACGAATACTGGATGCGTCATGCTTTAACGCTGGCTAAGCGCGCCTGGGATGAGCGTGAAGTCCCGGTGGGTGCGGTATTGGTACATAACAACCGAGTGATTGGCGAAGGCTGGAACCGCCCGATAGGTCATCATGATCCGACTGCTCATGCTGAGATTATGGCGCTGCGTCAGGGCGGCCTGGTGCTGCAAAACTACCGCCTGTTAGATGCCACGCTGTACGTCACTCTGGAACCGTGCGTGATGTGCGCTGGCGCGATGGTGCACAGCCGTATCGGTCGGGTCGTTTTTGGCGCGCGCGATGCGAAAACCGGGGCTGCCGGGTCATTAATGGATGTGCTGCATCACCCTGGAATGAATCATCGGGTTGAAGTGACCGAAGGGGTACTGCGGGATGAATGCGCCACGCTGCTCAGTGATTTCTTCCGCATGCGCCGGCAGGAAATTAAGGCCCTGAAAAAATCCGCTAATCAGTAACTCTCAGCCTGATGGTGCTGCGCTTATCAGGCTACCAGGACTACTTTCCCTCTTTTTTCTGCGGTGAAAACAGCAGGGAAGGCGAGTGCGACAGGTAGTTTGACGACGTCTGAGACAGAAACGCCGAAAGCGGGAATTCATCTTTACCTATTAGCTCTGCGGGCGTCACCGCCGGGTAATCCTGCGCCAGTTGCTGCGTTTCTAGCGCCTGTTTTTCTTTCTCTTGCAGATATCCCACCAGGCTAATCTGGTATTTACGGATGTTTTCCACATAGGCGTAGGCTTCATGGCCACGCGCATAACCATAGGTCAACTTATTGTAATACGGCTTTAGGCTAAGCAGCGGTAGTCGCTGTTTTACGTCGGACCAACTGTTCGGATTGCCTTTGGTTTTCACCGTCAGCGCCCGTGCGTCCAGCATGTGCGCATAACCCATATTGTAGGCTGCAAGCGCAAACCAGATGCGTTCTCCTTCGGGGACGGTATCCGGTACTTTGCTCATCATGTCCTGCAAATATCGCGCGCCGCCGCTGATGCTTTGTTCGGCATCGGTACGGTCGGTCAGCCCAAGACTCTGAGCGGTATTTTTGGTCAGCATCATCAGCCCGCGTACGCCGGTTGGAGAGGTGGCCTGCGCATCCCAGTGTGACTCCTGATATGAGATAGCGGCCAGCAGTCGCCAGTCTATCTCTTGCGCATATTTCTCAAACAGCGGCTTGAGGTCCGGCAACACGCTGTCTACGGCGCGCAAAAAGGAGCGGGTATCGACATAGTCAAAATCATCGCCATGCCCGAGATATTTCTCTTCCAGCCGTGCCAGAGAACCGTCTTCATTCATGGTGTTGAAGAAATCCAGTAGGGCGGCAGATAGCGTGTTGTCATCGTCCAGCCGACTAAACCAGGTCACCGGTTGTTCGTCAGAGACGTCGAGCGCTACGGCCAGCTCAGGATGAACGCGTTGATATAAGCTGATGGCGACAGAATCGGCTATGGTGTAATCCAGCTTTCCGGCGATTACATCATCAAGCAGTTCGGTGGTGCCCTTTTTGTCATCGACTTTCCAGCTCAGATCGGGAAATTTTTTCTCTTTTAGCTGCTGGAGGTCGTTAACTACCACGTGCCCCGGGGCGATAGTCAGCTGGTTTTCGTTCACCGTGGCAAGCGTGCGCGGACGGTATTGCCCAACCCGGTACACCAGCTGTTGTGAAACCGAATAATAGGTCGGGCCGGGCTGGTAATTTTTAACCCGCTCGCTGTTATAGACCAGGCCTGCGGCTAACAGGTCGGCATTGCCGTTATCCAGGTCGTCAAAAAGCTGGCTGATGTTCTGGCGTACGGTAACTTTTAACTTCACGCCTAAGTAGTCGGCAAATTCCTGGGCCAGTTCATAATCCAGACCGAATTTTTTGCCGTTGAGGGTCGCGTAAGTTAATGGCGAATCAATGGTACTGACGCGCAGCTCTCCCCGCGACTGAATGGCGGCGATACGATTTTCGGCTTTACCGAACCAGGGGATAGATGGCCAAAGGGCCGCTGCCAACAACAGCGTCAATATGCCGATGAACAGATAATTAATCTTTAATTTTTTCAATTAGTTAATTCTCTGAACCGTACGTTGTCTCTGTCTGCTGTGGTGTTGATTAAGAAGTGAAGTCGTCATTAATGAACGGCATTTTGCTTAAACTTGCGTCAGTTGGCAACTTATTCAGAAATCTGACCGCATTTGATGATAAGTGACGGTCGTGATTTTATTTCGACGCAAACGGTTTCGTCGGCGCGGTAGATTCTTTATAATGACGCCCGTTTCCCCCACTTGGGCACACCGAAAGCTTAGAAGACGAGAGACTTATGATGGAAATTCTGCGTGGTTCACCTGCACTGTCTGCATTCCGTATTAACAAACTGCTGGCACGTTTTCAGGCTGCCAACCTCCAGGTCCACAACATTTACGCCGAGTACGTCCATTTTGCCGATCTGAATGCACCGTTAAATGAAGATGAGCACGCGCAGCTTGCACGCCTGCTGAAATATGGTCCTGCTCTGCAAAGCCACGCCCCGGAAGGCAAACTGCTGCTGGTTACGCCTCGCCCTGGCACCATCTCCCCGTGGTCTTCTAAAGCGACTGATATTGCCCACAACTGCGGTCTGCACCAGATTAGCCGCCTGGAACGTGGCATTGCCTGGTATGTAGAAGCCTCTACGCTGACAGCTGAGCAATGGCAGATGGTGGCCGACGAACTGCACGACCGCATGATGGAAACGGTTTTCTCTGCGCTGAACGATGCCGAAAAACTGTTTGCCCATCACCAACCGGCGCCGGTCTCCAGCGTTGATCTACTGGGTGAGGGGCGTCAGGCGCTGATCGACGCTAACCTGCGTCTGGGTCTGGCGCTGGCGGAAGACGAAATTGACTATCTGCAGGATGCGTTCACCAAACTGGGACGTAACCCGAACGATATTGAACTATACATGTTTGCGCAGGCCAACTCTGAGCACTGCCGCCACAAGATTTTTAACGCCGACTGGGTTATCGATGGTAAACAGCAGCCGAAGTCGCTGTTCAAGATGATCAAGAATACCTTCGAAACCACGCCGGACCACGTGCTGTCTGCCTATAAAGACAACGCTGCGGTAATGGAAGGCTCTGAAGTGGGCCGCTATTTTGCCGACCACAAAACCGGCCGCTACGATTTCCATCAGGAACCAGCCCACATCCTGATGAAGGTTGAAACTCACAACCACCCGACGGCTATCTCTCCGTGGCCAGGTGCTGCAACCGGCTCCGGCGGCGAAATCCGCGATGAGGGGGCAACCGGTCGCGGTGCAAAACCGAAAGCCGGGCTGGTGGGTTTCTCCGTTTCCAACCTGCGTATTCCTGGCTTTGAACAGCCGTGGGAAGAAGACTTCGGTAAGCCGGACCGTATTGTTACCGCGCTTGATATCATGACCGAAGGCCCGTTGGGCGGAGCGGCGTTTAACAACGAATTTGGTCGTCCGGCGCTGACCGGCTACTTCCGTACCTATGAAGAAAAGGTCAACAGCCATAACGGCGAAGAGCTGCGCGGTTACCATAAACCGATCATGCTGGCAGGCGGGATCGGTAACATCCGTGCCGATCACGTGCAGAAGGGCGAGATCGTCGTTGGCGCTAAGCTTATCGTCCTCGGCGGCCCGGCGATGAACATCGGTCTTGGCGGTGGGGCAGCCTCCTCTATGGCTTCCGGCCAGTCTGATGCCGATCTTGATTTCGCTTCCGTACAGCGTGACAACCCGGAAATGGAACGTCGTTGCCAGGAAGTTATCGACCGTTGCTGGCAGATGGGGGATGCGAACCCGATTCTGTTTATCCATGACGTTGGTGCGGGTGGACTGTCTAACGCTATGCCGGAGCTGGTAAGCGATGGCGGTCGCGGCGGTAAGTTCCAGCTGCGCGATATCCTCAGCGACGAGCCGGGTATGAGTCCGCTGGAAATCTGGTGTAACGAATCCCAGGAACGCTACGTGCTGGCGGTTGCTGCCGATCAATTGCCGCTGTTTGACGAACTGTGTAAGCGCGAGCGCGCGCCGTATGCGGTGATTGGTGAAGCTACCGAAGAACAGCATCTGACCTTGAGCGACAGCCACTTCGACAACCAGCCGATCGACATGCCGCTCGATGTGCTGCTGGGTAAAACACCGAAAATGACCCGCGATGTGCAGACGCTGAAAGCCAAAGGCGATGCCCTGAATCGTGGCGAAATCTCGATTGCAGATGCGGTTAACCGCGTGCTGCATCTGCCGACTGTCGCGGAAAAAACGTTCCTCGTGACCATCGGTGACCGTACCGTTACCGGCATGGTTGCGCGTGACCAGATGGTTGGTCCATGGCAGATCCCGGTCGCCAACTGCGCGGTCACTACCGCAAGCCTCGATAGCTACTACGGTGAAGCGATGTCTATCGGCGAGCGCGCGCCGGTTGCGCTACTGGACTTCTCTGCCTCAGCGCGTCTGGCTGTCGGTGAAGCGCTGACCAACATTGCGGCAACGCAGATTGGCGACATCAAACGTATTAAGCTGTCGGCAAACTGGATGGCGGCTGCGGGTCACCCTGGTGAAGATGCTGGCCTGTACGAAGCAGTAAAAGCCGTCGGGGAAGAGCTATGCCCGGCGCTCGGCCTGACCATTCCAGTGGGCAAAGACTCTATGTCGATGAAAACCCGCTGGCAGGAAGGTAACGAGCAGCGTGAAATGACCTCGCCACTGTCGCTGGTGATCACCGCCTTTGCCCGCGTGGAAGATGTGCGCCACACCATTACCCCGCAGCTCTCTACTGAAGACAACGCCCTGCTGCTGATTGACCTCGGTCTTGGTCACAATGCGCTGGGCGCAACGTCGCTGGCGCAGGTTTACCGTCAACTGGGTGATAAGCCTGCCGACGTGCGTAACGTTGAGCAACTGAAAGGCTTCTACGATGCGATTCAGGCGCTGGTCGCTGCGCGTAAGCTGCTGGCCTATCATGACCGTTCTGACGGCGGTCTGCTGGTTACGCTGGCGGAAATGGCCTTCGCCGGTCACTGCGGTATTGACGCTGATATCCACTCTCTGGGTGAAGATCGTCTGGCGGCGCTGTTTAGCGAAGAACTGGGTGCGGTGATTCAGGTTCGTGCTGCTGAACGTGAGGCGGTGGAAGCGATTCTGGCTGCCCACGGCCTGGCAGACTGCGTACACTTCCTCGGTAAAGCCGTTGAAGGCGACCGCTTCAACCTGACCGCTAACGACCAGCCGGTGTTTAGCGAAAGCCGTACTACCCTGCGTATGTGGTGGGCGGAAACCACCTGGCAGATGCAGCGTCTGCGTGACAACCCGGAATGTGCCGATCAGGAACACGACGCTAAAACTAACGATGCGGACCCTGGTCTCAACGTTAAACTGTCGTTTGATATCAACGAAGATGTTGCCGCTCCGTACATCGCCACCGGTGCGCGTCCCAAAGTGGCCGTACTGCGTGAGCAGGGTGTGAACTCCCACGTTGAGATGGCAGCCGCCTTCCACCGTGCGGGTTTCGACGCCATCGATGTGCACATGAGCGACCTGCTGGGCGGACGTATCGGCCTGGGTAATTTCCAGGCGCTGGTGGCCTGCGGCGGTTTCTCTTACGGCGATGTGCTTGGCGCTGGGGAAGGTTGGGCGAAGTCGATTCTGTTCAACAACCGCGTCCGTGATGAGTTCGAAACCTTCTTCCATCGCCCGCAAACGCTGGCTCTCGGCGTGTGTAACGGTTGTCAGATGATGTCTAACCTGCGTGAGCTGATCCCGGGAAGTGACCTGTGGCCGCGCTTTGTGCGTAACCACTCTGACCGCTTTGAAGCCCGCTTCAGCTTGGTCGAAGTGACGCAAAGCCCGTCTTTGCTGCTTGCCGATATGGTGGGGTCGATGATGCCGATTGCCGTTTCTCACGGTGAAGGTCGTGTCGAAGTGCGTGACGGTGCGCATCTGGCTCAGCTTGAGAGCAAAGGTCTGGTGGCGCTGCGCTATGTTGATAACTTCGGTAAGGTGACCGAGACCTATCCGGCTAACCCGAACGGTTCGCCGAACGGTATTACTGCAGTGACCACTGAAAATGGTCGCGTCACCATTATGATGCCGCACCCGGAACGTGTGTTCCGTACCGTGAGCAACTCCTGGCACCCGGAAAACTGGGGCGAGGATAGCCCGTGGATGCGTATTTTCCGCAACGCGCGTAAACAGCTCGGTTAATTCGCGCAATAGTCATCAAGCCCCTCTTCACGAGGGGTTTTTTTTGTCTGCCGGATGGAACCCGCCTGATGACGCTACGCTTATCAGGCCTACAGGGAAAATGCGGTTGTAGGCCGGATAAGGCGTTCACGCCGCCATCCGGCAATAAACTCAGCGCTTGCACCTAAAAGTAAAGTGTCGGGAAATGCCGACATGGATAGGGTTGCGGTGTCGTCAAAAAGAGACGTTTAATTATTTGATTTAATAGTGATTTGTTTTTAAGTGCTGCAAGTGTCGCTGGTTGGCGACAGAGAGAACAAAAAACAGCCAGAATTGTTATTTGTGAAAATAATAATATTTTTCATACTTATCATTGTGTTAATAAAGTGTTTTGAATATTGGCACAGATGCTGCATAATATTAACCAGTGGCTCATTCACCTTCTTATGTCAGCCCCTTCGGGACGTGCTACATAAACTTCGAATGACGCACAACAAGGTGCCTGCCGTCCAACATCTGATATTAGCATTGCTCATATCAACCTCCGGGCGAAACGTCGAGTTAGGCACCGCCTTATTCCATAACAAAGCCGGGTTAATCCCGGCTTTGTTGTATCTGGCGTTCCCCTCAGTTAGCATCAATCTATTCCTGTCCATTGAGAGTAACGCCTTGAAGCGCTGGTCAGTTTTTCCCCGATCTTTACGTCAATTGGTGACGTTGGCCTTCTTGCTTATCCTGCTGCCGTTGTTAGTTCTGGCCTGGCAGGCATGGCAAAGTCTGAATGCCCTGAGCGCGCAGGCTGCGCTGACCAACCGCACCACGCTGATTGATGCCAGACGCAGCGAGGCGATGACCAACGTCGCGCTGGAGATGGAGCGCAGCTATCGGCAATACTGCGTGCTTGATGACCCAACATTGGCCAGGGTCTACCAAAGCCAGCGTAAACGCTACAGCGACATGCTGGATGCGCATGCGGGGGTGTTGCCGGATACCAAGCTCTACCAGGCGTTGCGTCAGGATCTTAACGATCTCGCGCAGTTGCAGTGTAAAAACAGTGGTCCTGACAGTGTGTCGGCTGCACGACTGGAAGCATTCGCCAATGCCAATACCGAGATGGTGCAAGCGACGCGTACCGTGATCTTTTCTCGTGGGCAGCAGTTACAGCAGGAAATAGCCGAACGTGGGCAGTTTTTTGGCTGGCAGGCACTGGTGCTGTTTCTCGTCAGCCTGGCGATGGTCTTGCTGTTTACCCGCATGATTATCGGTCCGGTGAAGGGCATTGAACGGATGATCAACTGTCTGGGAGAAGGGCGCTCGCTGGGGGATAGCGTATTATTTACCGGGCCACGGGAATTGAGATCCGTGGGGCAGCGTATCATCTGGTTAAGCGAACGCCTCTCCTGGCTTGAGTCGCAACGGCATCAGTTTTTACGCCATCTTTCCCATGAGCTGAAAACACCGCTGGCGAGCATGCGCGAAGGTACCGAATTGTTGGCCGATCAGGTGGTTGGCCCGTTAACAGCGGAGCAAAAAGAGGTGGTCGGTATTCTGGATGACAGCAGCCGCAACCTGCAAAAGCTGATTGAACAACTCCTTGATTACAACCGCAAGCTGGCTGATGACGAGGTGGAACTTGAAAGTGTGGAAATCACGCCGCTGGTGGAAAGCGTTGTTTCTGCGCATAGCCTGCCCGCTCGCGCCAAAATGATACATACTGATGTTGCGCTTGCGGTGAACACCTGCCTGGCAGAACCGATGCTGTTGATGAGCGTGCTGGACAATCTTTATTCCAATGCGGTGCACTATGGTGCTGAATCCGGTAACATTTGGATCCGCAGCAGTTTGCATGGCTCAACGGTATACATCGATGTAATGAATACCGGCACACCGATCCCAGAAGCAGAACAGACCATGATCTTCGAGCCTTTTTTCCAGGGTAGCCATCAGCGAAAAGGGGCGGTAAAAGGAAGCGGGTTGGGGCTAAGCATTGCCAGAGATTGCATTCGCCGTATGCGGGGCAAACTGTATCTGGTTGATGACCATGCGCAAAACGTTTGTTTTCGCATAGAACTGCCGCTAGCTGCTGCGAAAAATCACTAAAATAAACCTAAGTCTGGTGAGTATGCCATACGTTGTTGTCCGAATGCTTAAACGACATTTTCTTCGTCGCGTCATCCTCGCAAGCCTGCCGTGCCTGGCGCTGGTTGGTTGCGTTCCGAACGCGGTGAATCATATTATCGGCGATCCTTCGCAGGAGAAAATTCCGCCTAATCAACTGGCAGACTACCTTGCAACCGACTGTACGGATATCTGGTCGCTGTCTGGCCAGTCCACAGAAACCAATCCGTTGTACTGGCTGAGGGCGATGGATTGTGCCAATCGCCTGATGCCGGTGCAGGCGCGTAGTGAAGCCAGCACCCTGATGACAGATACCTGGCAGGGCGCTTTCAGGCGTGGGATCCTGCTCGAGAACGCCAACATTACGCCGCCTGAAAGGCGGGAGGCTGTTACGCGCCTCGATGCGTTAAGCCCGCAAATTCCGCCGCAGGTACGCCCGCTGTATCAGGTCTGGCGCAGCAGCCAAACGTTGCAGTTGCAGCTTGCCGAAGAGCGTATGCGCTACAGTAAACTCCAGCAGGCGTCCGACAGCGATCTCGATACGCTGCGCCAACAGCAGCAGCATTTGCAGTCCCAGCTCGATCTCACGACCCGCAAGCTGGAGAATCTGACCGATATTGAGCGCCAGCTTTCCACGCGCAAACCTGGCGGTAACTACAATCCTGATGCGCTGCACGGGAACGATAAACTCACTACGCCTGATAACGAAGAAGGCGCAGCGCCGTCTGCCGATGAGGTTACGCCATGATAAGCCGTAAGCCCGCGCATCTGCTGCTGGTGGATGACGATCCGGGACTGTTGAAATTACTTGGAATGCGACTGACCAGCGAAGGCTACAGCGTCGTGACCGCGGAAAGTGGGCAGGAAGGGTTACGGGTGCTGAACCGTGAAAAAGTGGATCTGGTTATTAGCGATCTGCGCATGGATGAAATGGACGGCATGCAGCTGTTTACTGAAATCCAGAAAGTACAGCCTGGGATGCCGGTGATTATCCTGACCGCTCACGGCTCCATCCCGGACGCTGTTGCGGCGACCCAGCAAGGGGTGTTCAGTTTCCTCACTAAACCAGTCGACAAGGACGCGTTGTATCACGCGATCGACGGGGCGCTGGAACAGTCTGCGCCCGCCGCCGATGACAGCTGGCGCGAATCTATCGTTACCCGCAGCCCGCTGATGCTACGCCTGCTGGAACAGGCGCGGATGGTGGCGCAATCGGACGTTAGTGTCTTGATCAACGGCCAAAGCGGAACCGGGAAAGAAGTTTTCGCTCAGGCTATTCACAACGCCAGCCCGCGCAGCCAAAAACCTTTCATTGCCATTAACTGCGGCGCGTTGCCGGAACAACTGCTGGAATCAGAACTGTTTGGTCATGCGCGCGGTGCTTTTACCGGTGCGGTGAGCAATCGTGAAGGGCTGTTTCAGGCCGCGGAAGGCGGCACGCTGTTTCTCGATGAGATTGGCGATATGCCTGCGCCGTTACAGGTGAAACTGCTGCGCGTATTGCAGGAACGAAAAGTCAGACCGTTAGGCAGTAACCGCGATATCGACATTGATGTGCGGATCGTTTCTGCGACCCACCGCGATTTACCCAAAGCGATGGCTCGGGGCGAATTTCGCGAGGATTTGTACTATCGCCTCAACGTGGTGAGCCTGAAGATCCCTGCGCTGGCCGAGCGTACGGAAGATATTCCGCTGCTGGCGAACCATCTGCTGCGCCAGTCTGCTGAACGGCACAAACCGTTCGTACGCGCCTTTTCAACCGATGCCATGAAGCGGTTAATGACCGCCAGTTGGCCGGGCAACGTGCGTCAGCTGGTCAACGTAATTGAGCAGTGTGTGGCGTTGACCTCTTCGCCAGTGATCAGCGACGCGCTGGTGGAGCAGGCGCTGGAAGGGGAAAACACCGCGCTGCCGACCTTTGTTGAGGCGCGTAACCAGTTTGAACTCAACTATCTGCGTAAGCTGCTGCAAATCACCAAGGGCAATGTGACCCACGCGGCAAGAATGGCGGGGCGCAACCGCACCGAATTCTATAAATTGCTTTCTCGACACGAGCTGGATGCAAACGATTTCAAAGAATAAATCTGCGGATTATGTTAGCTTTATTTGATCAAAAGACAGGCGACCTTTTCAAGGAATAGCATGAAAAAGATTGATGCGATTATTAAACCCTTCAAGCTGGACGATGTCCGCGAAGCGCTGGCAGAAGTCGGCATTACCGGGATGACGGTAACGGAAGTGAAAGGCTTTGGCCGTCAGAAAGGCCATACCGAGCTGTACCGTGGCGCGGAATATATGGTGGATTTTCTGCCGAAGGTAAAAATTGAAATTGTGGTTACCGACGACATCGTCGATACCTGCGTCGACACCATTATCCGTACTGCCCAGACCGGCAAGATTGGCGACGGTAAGATTTTTGTCTTCGACGTGGCACGCGTTATTCGTATTCGTACCGGTGAAGAAGACGACGCGGCAATCTAAGCCGCGCCGTTAATTTGTTGGCCTGATAAGCGTAGCGCATCAGGCAGAGTGATTGCCGGATGGCGGCGTAAGCGCCTTATCCGGCCTACTCGCGTAATACATTACAAGACTTTATGCGGGCCGAAGCATTCGTAATGAATGTTCTCGTTTTTCACGCCCAGGCCGACCAGCTGCTTCGCGGCGAACTGCATGAAACCAACCGGACCGCACAGATAAAACTGCATCGCCGGATCGCTGATTGCGCCTTCCAGTTTGTTCAAATCCATCAGACCTACGCTATCAAACGCACCTTTCGCACGATCGGCTTCGGTTGGCTCACGATACCAGGTGTGTGCGCTAAAGCGTGGCAGCGTTTTGCCGAGTTCATTGACTTCATCAGCGAAGGCATGCACGTCACCATTTTCTGCCGCGTGGAACCAGTTAACCTGCGCCGTATGCTTCGCTTTCGCCAACGTATCCAGCATTGCCAGCATTGGGGTTTGTCCCACGCCTGCGGAGATCAGAGATACCGGGGTGTCGGTCGCAACGTCCATAAAGAAATCGCCCGCAGGAGCGGCCAGGTGAACAACGTCGCCAACATTGGCATGGTTGTGCAGCCAGGTTGAAACCTGACCACCGTCTTCACGCTTAACCGCAATACGGTAGCCTTTGCCATCGGGTTTACGGGTCAGTGAGTACTGACGAATTTCCTGATGCGGGAAACCTTCTGGCTTCAGCCAGACGCCCAGGTATTGCCCCGGATGATATTCAGCCACTGCGCCACCATCGACAGGTTCAAACTCAAAGCTGGTGATAAGTGCGCTGCGTGGAGTTTTTGCCACGATGCGGAAAGGACGGGTACCTTCCCAGCCGCCATTTTTATTGGCATTTTCGCTGTAGATTTGCGCTTCACGGTTGATGAAAACGTTCGCCAGCACGCCGTACGCTTTGCCCCAAGCATCCAGAACTTCCTGGCCTGGGCTGAACATTTCGTCCAGCGTTGCCAGCAAATGGCCACCTACGATGTTGTACTGCTCGGGTTTAATCTGGAAGCTGGTATGCTTCTGCGCGATTTTCTCAACAGCCGGCAACAATGCCGCCAGATTTTCGATATTGCTGGCATACGCGGCAATAGCATTAAACAGCGCTTCACGCTGATCGCCATTACGCTGATTACTCATGTTGAAGATTTCTTTCAGCTCTGGGTTATGCGTAAACATGCGATCGTAGAAATGAGCGGTTAGCTTCGGGCCTGTTTCAACCAGCAGGGGGATGGTGGCTTTCACTGTAGCGATGGTTTGTGCGTCAAGCATACGGTCTTCCTTTATCTGAGACTTTAATGATGTATGTCAAATACATCTTATAAAAAATACCCCTGCATTGTAAATGGTTCTTTGTAACTTTGCGTTGTAAAGGTTACATCGTGAAAAATCTGCATCACAAACCTGAAAAGAAATCCGTTGAAATTCAGCAGACCTTTGTTCTCCAAAGCCTTGCGTGCCGTGAAGGTAATCGTTTGCGTAAAATCCTTTGTCAAGACCTGTTATCGAAGAATGATTCGGTTATACTGTTCGCCGTCGTCCAACGGGACTGCCTTTTTAGGCCGAAATTCTATTGTTAGCTGAGTCAGGAGATGCGGATGTTAAAGCGTGAAATGAACATTGCCGATTATGATGCCGAACTGTGGCAGGCTATGGAGCAGGAAAAAGTACGTCAGGAAGAGCACATCGAACTGATCGCCTCCGAAAACTACACCAGCCCGCGTGTTATGCAGGCGCAGGGTTCTCAGCTGACCAACAAATACGCTGAAGGTTATCCGGGCAAGCGCTACTACGGCGGTTGCGAGTACGTTGATATCGTTGAGCAACTGGCTATCGATCGTGCAAAAGAGCTGTTTGGCGCTGACTACGCTAACGTCCAGCCGCACTCTGGTTCTCAGGCTAACTTCGCTGTTTACACCGCTCTGCTGCAACCGGGCGATACCGTTCTGGGTATGAACCTGGCACAAGGCGGCCACCTGACTCACGGCTCCCCGGTTAACTTCTCCGGCAAACTGTACAACATCATCCCTTACGGTATTGATGAGTCCGGCAAAATTGACTATGAAGACATGGCTAAGCAGGCAAAAGAGCACAAACCGAAGATGATCATCGGCGGCTTCTCTGCTTACTCCGGCGTTGTTGACTGGGCAAAAATGCGTGAAATCGCTGACAGCATCGGCGCATACCTGTTCGTCGATATGGCGCACGTTGCGGGTCTGATTGCTGCAGGCGTTTATCCGAACCCGGTTCCACACGCACACGTTGTGACCACCACCACCCACAAAACCCTGGCAGGTCCACGCGGTGGCCTGATCCTGGCGAAAGGCGGTGACGAAGAGCTGTACAAAAAACTGAACTCCGCAGTGTTCCCAAGCGCGCAGGGTGGCCCGCTGATGCACGTGATCGCGGCGAAAGCTGTGGCGCTGAAAGAAGCGATGGAGCCTGAGTTCAAGGTTTACCAGCAGCAGGTTGCCAAAAACGCCAAAGCGATGGTGGAAGTGTTCCTGAACCGTGGCTACAAAGTGGTTTCTGGCGGTACTGAAAACCACCTGTTCCTGCTGGATCTGGTTGATAAAAACCTGACCGGTAAAGAAGCTGACGCCGCGCTGGGCCGTGCTAACATCACCGTTAACAAAAACAGCGTACCGAACGATCCGAAGAGCCCGTTTGTGACTTCCGGTATCCGTATTGGTTCTCCGGCTGTGACTCGCCGTGGCTTTAAAGAAGCGGAAGTGAAAGAACTGGCTGGCTGGATGTGTGACGTTCTGGACAACATCAATGACGAAGCTGTTATCGAGCGCGTCAAAGGTAAAGTGCTGGATATCTGTGCACGCTTCCCGGTTTACGCGTAAGTAATACGAATTGCCAGATGGTGGTGTAAACACCTTATCCGGCCTACAGGTCACTCACATGTAGGCCGAATAAACGAAGTGCCCTCCGGCAGTTATATTGACTTCAGCAAGATTGTTTCATCGATTAAAGCCGCCACTGGCGGCTTTTTCTTTGCCTGAATCCATTTTCTCAATAAACGTATTTCTCGGCCCTGGTTCAACGTTACTGCCCCGACAATCACGTCATCCTGCAGGTTAAACCATATTGCTTTCTGCGTATCTGAATCGCTGCGAACGAGCCAGCTGTCTCCCTGCATTTCGCCAATGAACTGCAAATTATCGCGGTATTGGTCGGTCCAGAACCAACCTGGCGTTGTCTCTGGTAATGGCAGGTGGAGCATTGCGGCGGCGGCAGTCTGTGCCTGAAAGTTGGCATTTTCCCAGCTTTCCACGCGTACTAACGAACCGTCGGGTTTGCGCGTTATCGCTACGTCACCGGCGGCGAAAATCGCGGGATCGGAGGTGGTGCAGGCGGTATCAATGATAATGCCGTTCGCCGTTTCCAGCCCCGCTTCGCGGGCCAGCATATCGTTCGCCACAATACCGACGCCATAGATCACCGCATCAGCGGTGAGAGTTTCACCGTTTTGCAACGTGAGCGAGAGACACTCTCCCGCTTCGGCATGCTCAATAGCGCTGTTAAGCAGTACCCGCACGCCCGCAAGTTGGTGGCGGGCTAGCAGGTAGTCGCGCACCGGAGCAGGCGCGTTGCGGCCCATGACCGTTGGCGCCAGCTCTACCACCGTCACCTGACAGCCGCGTTGAGTCGCGCTGGCCGCCAGTTCCAGACCAATGGTGCCCGCACCGACAATGACAATCGACTTGCCCGGCAATAAATTGTCGCGCAGGCGCTCGGCATCGCCCGCGTGGCGCAGGGTGAAGCAACGATCGCCCAGCTTATCCAGTTGCGGAAGGGGGCGTGCCGCAGCGCCCGTCGCAATCAGTAGCCGATCCCATGGATAACTCTGCCCATTAGCCAGCACCAACTGATGCGTTTGGCGGCCGAGCGTCCGCACAGTAACCCCCAGATGCAGCAGTACGTTGTGTTCCCGCCACCAGTCAGCGGGGAGTATCGGCTGAAGTTGCGGATTGTCGTCCAGTAGCATCGCTTTGGAGAGCGGTGGGCGTTCATAGGGCAGATGTTGCTCATCGGAAAACAGGTGTAATTCGCCGTCAAATCCTTGTTGGCGCAGTGCAGCGGCAGCCATAGCTGCCGACTGACCGCCGCCGACGATAGCGATAGTTTTTGGGTTCATAACGCCTCCTCAGAGATCCAGTCCGGCGGCGACGTGACGAATACCGCGAATACCCAGACCGGCGTCGGCATTGATCATCACGCCGCTCAATGTGCGGTTGTTACGCTTTGACGCCAGCATCACATACGGGCCGGTAAAATCCGCCGGCTCCGGGAAAAACTGTAGTGGCAAAATAGCGGCGATTTTTTCCGGCGTAAGCGACTGCATAATCGATGTATCGTTTTGTCCCAGCGCCTGCGGGCCGCGTAGATCTGTCGCCATACCGCATGGACCGACACCGTTAACACGAACCTTTGGTGCCAGCTCGTATGCCAGCTGGCGAATCAGCCCGGTAGCCGCATGTTTGCTGGCGGTATACAGCGGGCCGCCGCCGCCGGGATACCACGACGCATTGGACAGGGTAAAGATGATGCTGCCTTCGCTGGCGATAAGTGCAGGGGCACAGGCTTTTGCGCCCAGCAGATAGCCCAGCACGTTGACGTTAAACAGCTCATGAAAGCCGCTCTCCAGCGCATCCGCAGGCGTATTGACCAACGAGGCGTTGTGATCCCATATCCCCGCATTTCCGATAAAACAGTCCAGCGTACCGTAATGCGTCAGGATTTGATCTACCGCGCGCTGATAGTCGGCGTAGCAGGTGACGTTGCCTTCGATTGCCAGCACATGTTCGCCAAAGCGCTGACGCAGGCTGGCAACTTTAGCTGGCGACAGCTCCAGCGTGGCGACCCGCGCACCTTCCTCGATGAAACGCTCGACCAGCGCCAGGCCAAGACCGGAGCCGCCGCCGGTGATAAAGACCACGTTATCGCGTAAATCGCTCATCTTGCGTCCTCTGGAATATCAACAAACACATCGCTACCGTCCACATATACTGCGTAGGTGGTTAGCGGATCGGTGGCGGGTAGACACAACGCCTTGCCGGTTCTCAGGCAAAAACTGGCGGCATGCAGCGGGCATTCCACCGTAGCGTCGTCTTCCAGATAGCCTTCCGACATCGAGGCGTTACCGTGGCTACAGCGATCGTTAATGGCATAGAACTCGCCGCCAACGTTGAACAGCGCGATGACGGGCGAAGTATCAAGCCGGAGCGCTTCACCCTCCGGCAAATCCCCTACGGGGCAGGCATAAACACGACTCATCAGAACAGTACACTCAGGTTATGGGAGGTGATCACCGCTTGATCCAGCACGATCTCACGCTCCAGTAAGCGCCACTCATCGCCCGGCAAACGGCGCACTTTGTCTATGCGCATGCCGACGTAAAAGGTTTCATCGCGCTCTTTTTGCGCGCGATACAGCAGATAATTAAGGCGCACGGCAAAGACGTCGGGAACTCCAGTTTCACTGACCTGGCAGTTGCTGATCAGGTGCCGGGTACGCGACGGTGGCTCTTCCGCCCAGGCCATGCCGGTTTCCAGGCGCGCGATACGACGTTCGAGCTGGTCTTTGTTGTCGTTGAAAATCCAGGTGGTCGGCGGCTGCACGCCTTTGCGACGATCGCGCGTCTGGGCATTGACCGTCGTACGCATGGTGTAGCGAATGTCTTCATCCAGTTGTGCCAGCCAGTCACGAAACTTCCAGTCATCCAGCAGGCTGGCTTCATGGTAGAGAAACTGTGTAATGCGATGGTGTAGTTCCTGAGAAACTAAGGTGCTCATTTCATCACCTCCTGCTGGTAAGCTGCGGTTTTCTCCTGCACTTCCTGCCAGCTTTCGCTGCTGAGCAAATCGGCCCAGCGCTGATACATGCCGCGCGCGGCGGTTTCCGAAAAGATGTAGTTGGTGATCCCCGGAATGCCGTCTTCACGACGTTTCTCCTGGCCAAGCCCCATTTCCAGACACAACCTGGTGTTGCGTGCGCGATGACCCTTCAACAGTTTTTGTATTTCACACCAGTTTTCCGAGTCGTCCTGCTCCAGGAATCCGGCGGGGCCAAAAGCCCGCGTTGCGCTGTTTTCAAACGCGGCTTTCACTTCATCAGAGGCGGCTTTATCGGTAATACAGAATGCCCACACTTCAACTTGATCCGGCCCGCGCGGATGCCAGACCCTTAAGGTGGCAGTACCGTTGAGCCAGGAAAGCGTTGGGAAAATGTTGTTGTGACCGGCCAGACGCAGGGCGCGAACTTTACCCAGACGCTGCTCGGCTTCCGCGTAGGTGTCACGGTAGTAGCTGGAGACTTCGCCGTCGACCCAGACATTGGCATCAGGATTTTCGGTAAAGAAAAATCCGCTACCGTGCCCATCCTGACCGAACTGTAGTGCGTCTTTGGCGGTTTCCCACACCGGGCGGGCGGTTTGTCCGTCTCCCAGGCGTTTATCGCTGCCGTCGTCTTTTGCCCCCAGCACCTGCACGGCCGAGGCATGGCTGAACAGCGCGTGATACTGGTCGCTGGCAAACTGTTCGGCGGGGAATTTCCAGTTACAATCGATGGTCCACTTTTGTACGCCACCGACGATTTCGGTGCCGCCTTCACGACGATCCAGCACACCGTCGAGATACCAGGCGATGTCGCCGAGATAATCGCGCAGTGCAGGCGCGGAGGTATCCCAGTTGCCGAAAATCAGTCCCTTGTAGCTCTCTACGCCAGGAACTTCGTTCAGCCCCCAGTGCGATTTGCACAGCCCTTGCGGGTAGGCGCGCGGTTCCAGCGGGACGTCGATCAGCTCGCCGTTAATGCCGTACGACCAGCCGTGATACGGGCAGGTGAAGGCGCGGGTATTACCGCAGTCGGCGTAGCTGACGCGCATTGCGCGGTGGCGACACTGGTTGAGAAACGCTTTGATGCTGCCGTCTTTCTGGCGAACCACCACAACTGCATCCTCGCCCATGTAGGTGTTAAAAAAATCACCGGGTTTGGGGATTTGGCTTTCGTGGGCGAGAAATAACCAGCAGCGTCCGAAGATGCGTTCCAGCTCCAGTTGGTAAATTTCAGGGTCGGTATAAATTCGTGGGGTTACGCGACCGTTTTGCGTATCGATCAGTTGGTAGATGTCTAAATTTGAGGGTGTGGTCATATTTTTTAATCCTGAAAGCTAAGATGTATTGACCTTCTTTTTTTGTACCTTAAGGATGTTGCTAGTTAGTTATCAATCTGTGAAATAGTAAATTTCTACCAGTTGAGACATTTTTTCGATAACAAGGAGAAGGGCATGGAACTGAGGCACTTACGCTATTTCGTAGCGGTGGCGCAGGCGCTGAATTTCACCCGAGCAGCAGAAAAGCTGCATACCTCTCAGCCGTCGTTAAGCAGCCAGATCCGCGATCTGGAAACTTGCGTGGGCGTTCCGTTGCTGGTGCGGGATAAACGAAAAGTTGCGCTGACGGCGGCGGGTGAGTGCTTTTTACAAGATGCGCTGGCGATCCTCGAACAGGCGGAAAACGCCAAAGTTCGTGCCCGTAAAACGGTGCAGGAAGATAATCATTTCGCCATCGGTTTTGTCCCTTCCGCAGAGGTAAATCTGCTGCCGAAGGTGTTACCTCTGTTTCGTTTAAAACAACCGGATACGCACATTGAGCTGGTGAGTCTGATCACCACCGAGCAGGAAGATAAAATCCTCAGCGGAGAGCTCGATGTGGGCTTAATGCGCCACCCGGTTTATAGCCCGGATCTCGATTATCTGGAGCTGATTCATGAGCCGTTGGTAGTGGTTTTACCGGTGAATCATCCGTTAGCTAATGAGCAAGCAATCTCCGCAGAACAACTACACGGCGTGAATTTTGTCAGTACCGATCCGGCCTACTCCGGCGCGTTAGCGATGATTGTCAAAAACTGGTTTCAGCAACAAAAAAGCCAGCCCAACATTGTGCAGGTGGCAACCAACATTCTGGTGACCATGAACCTGGTCGGCATGGGGCTGGGGGTGACTTTGATACCCGGTTATATGAATAATTTTAATACCGGACAGGTGGTTTTCCGTCCTATTGTTGGCGATGTTCCGACCATTGCGCTGTTGATGGCGTGGAAAAAAGGCGAGCTAAAGCCCGCCCTGCAGCATTTTATCGAACTGGCTCAGCGCCAGCCGATGTTGTGAGCCATTATTTCACGAGAACGGTGATGGTTGCGGTACCGCTAAATTTCCCCGGCGCGGGCGTGCCGCCGAGCATATTAATCGGCCAGGCTTCCAGGTTGATTACTCCCTTGCCGGAAGGATCGATATTGATCAATCCATTTGTGAACGGGACATTGACATGGGTCCCGTCGATACGGGCCATTCTCACACCGATGTCCGGGACGTTATTGGCTTCCTGGCGGCGGGCGACTAACGTGTACTGCTCAATCACATCATCAGCATCAATCCTCATTTCCATGCTATTTTTGATGGTTGAGGTATCACCGCAGTCATAGTGAATGTCAAAATTGACCGGTGTATAGCCGTCCGGCATCTGGTCCTTGGTGGTGAAACGGTTGGCGTTGATAAAACCGAGATCGACCTGAATCACGTCGCCCTGGTTGATTTTACAATCCTGGGGCACGGTGATGCTCCCCTGGATGCGCAGTTCGGCGATATCTTCCATGCTGCTCACCGATGGTGGGGTGGCCGAACTGGTCCATCCGGCCTGTACTGAGGCGACCAGGGTGTCTGGAATTACCAGTTCCCCCAGGAAGGGTTTGGTGACGTACAGCGTAAAACGGGTGCTCGCGCCAATGTTTACCGGCGCGGCGCGGATCTCCGCTGGGTCAGCCGTGCACACGCTACCTTTGCTGCTGCTGGGGCTGTAAGAGCCACTTTCCTGGATAGGTTTAGTGTTCTGCGGCGTGACCGCCGTCTTCCCGGGAATGTCATCAACTTCAGTTTTAATATCCAGATTATCATTCAACTGGTAAAAGCCGCTGAGTTTACCGTTTTTAGATAGCGCGCTGGTGACCGTATAGTACAACGCCACTTTGCTACCCGCGCTACAGCTGCAATCGATTTGATAAGCATTGCCTGAGAGCGGCGTTGGCAGTTCCAGCGAGGTTCCCGCAACGTTCTGTGCTTGCGTCCAGTCGCTGGCTATATTGACGTTAAAGCTTCCCGTCGCGGAGCAGGCCCCGTTCACCGCGTAGACCGGGGTGATAGGTAGCGCCAGTAGCACGGCGGTAATCCCATTTTTCATCCACAGACTCTTTATTGACATAGCGCGTTCCCATTTTGTATTGCGGTGTTGCGAGCAGAATCTTCCGGCAGGCTGAAGGTAAACTGGCACTGTTGATCTGGCTGATTACCCCAGCGTACGGACCAGATCTGCGGCTGGCTGTTTACACCAGTGATATACAGCACGCCACCTTCATCGACGATGCTCTGCTGCGTCTGACTGCTGGCGATGGCGCCGAAGGGCAGTGCTTTTCCGCGCGCATCGGTGAGTTTCAGCAGTACGCGGTAGCCGGTCCGGGCAATAAAGTGTGCCGTTACGGCGGCACCGCGATTAGGCACTACGGTGCGTACCGTTTCGGTGACGTCGACGTTATCCGGCATCATTGTGGTATCGAGAGAGATGGCGTTTTCCTGATACGCGGTCAGATAGGGGATCACGGCATAGCCAAAATAGTCGGTGGCGATGCCGGGGTAATTTTTCACCCGGATCCCTGCCGCGCCGTTGGCGTCAATCAGCGCAAAGGCATTGCCCAGCGACTGCGACAGGGTCACGCCGTGACGATGGGCGACAATACCACCAGAGAGACCGTAGCTCAGTTGGCGGTTATCGCTGCTGTAGTCGTAACCGGCATTCACGGTGCCGTAGGCAGAACGGTAGCTGCCGTACAGACTGCTGCTGCCCGGATCGCCGCCTTCGCTTTGCCGTTGTTTCAGGTTATAAGTCAGCCGACGGTCTTCCAGCAGCGAGCCATTGATGCCCACTTCGTGCTGAGTAGCGCGATCGCGCTGGTCAGTGGTGCGCCAGGTTGCCTGCGCATGCGACAGCCAGCGATCCAACGGTACGCTCAGGCTGAGCGACAGCGTACGGTCGTTGTCGCTGTCATGTGAGTCGGTAAACTGGCCGCTGAGGTTATAGCTCACGCCCCACAGATTGCCGTTCAGGCCAATGGACAGGTTTTTATCCTGCTGCTCGCGATCCCAGTACTCCTGCTGCGAGCCAGAGGCGTAGAAACTGATACCAGAAAACAACGTCTGGCTGACAGTGAACTGAGCTTCATTGCGCAGGTGATCGCCGCCGTTGATACCCTTCTGGTTGGCGTCGGAGAAGTTGAAATAACCGCTGCTGGTGTAGCGGTAGTAGCTTAGCGACACGCTGGTGCCGCTTTCCGGTAGGTCTTTGATGTACTGGGTGCGCCAGCTGTAGCCATGATAGCTTTCATCGTTATCAAGCTGAGTGTCCGCGCGGCTGACGTCCATCGATACTGCTCCCAGAACGCCAAGCGTAGAGCCGAGGCCCAGCGCCAGCGCTCGGTAGTCCTGCGAGGCGTTCAGGCCGCCGTAAAGCGTGAACGCGTTGTTCAGACCATAGCTGGCGGTGCTTTCAAGGAACTCCGGCTCGTGGCTGTCCTGCGAGCTGGCAGCGCGAAAGCGCCCCGCGGTGACGCTGTATTTTAGATAACCCGGTCTTTGCATCTGCGGCAGCGCGGAGAACGGCTGGACGAAATGACGTATGCTGCCGTCGGCTTCTTCGATAGTGACGTCTAAGTCGCCGCTGAACGCCGAAGGGTAGAGATCGTTGATTTCAAAAGCCCCCGCCGGAACGTTGCTTTGATACAGGATGTAGCCGTTTTGCCGTACCGTAACGATAGCGCTGGAGTTGGCGATGCCGCGAATGGTCGGCGCAAAACCGCGCTGGCTGTTGGGTAGCATGGTTTCATCAGAGTACAGCCGCACGCCGGTAAACTGATAGCTGGAGAACACCGTGCCTTCGGTGGCGCTCTCGCCTATCACCAGCTGCGATTTCAGGCTTTTGATATCCCGTTGTAGCCAGCTATTAATGCTATCCCAACGCGTGTCATTATCGCTGTGCGCCCAGGTCGAGTAATTGCGTAGTCGCCAGGGGCCGATGTTGGCGCCATTTTGCATATTCAGATACTGGCGCCGATCGCTGTCGTTGTCGTACTGGTTTTGCGAACCGCTAAAGTTGTAGTTGGTGAACAAAACCGGCATCCCGTCGTCCCAACGAGCAGGATCTACATAGCCGCGGGCGTCACGGTAAAGGGCAATCTGCGGCACGCTGAGATTCAGTCGGCTGTGGTTGATATCAAACTGTGAGATGCTGCCGGGAATCGCCTGCGTCAGGTCGGCAACCGTCGTGGCGTTGTCCTGCTCCGCCAACTGTGGATAGTTGTCGATTTTAAAGCCCAGTTCACGCAATTGCCCGAGGGTGAACTGAGGAATCAACTGGTGTTCTTTACCTGCAACGAACGGCAGCTTACGCTGGCCGGTTTTCTTGTTGTTAATATAAATATCAACAATATATTCGCCGGGAAGCTGGGCGTTATTCTGCGAAAATACCGCCAGATCCACCGCCTGTTGGCCGCTTTTCTCCGTTTCCAGAAGGGTTGGGTCAAAGTAGAAGTCACCGGCCCAGGCATGGCCGGAGGCCAGGCATCCGCTGGCGATTGCGCAGTGCAACCAGAAGGCAAGTGGCTTCACGGTTGATAAATTCGGCGTTCTTTGCGTCATATCGCTTGTCATTCCCTGAGAGCTATCATCGTGAGGCGCGGCTTATTGCAGCGTCTGGGTTTCTGTTTTGGTGGTACCGCCATAGTCGTTGATCGCGGCCCACTGCACCGTTTTCCCTGCGGCGGCGGGGACCGCCAGCCGTTTATGCTCGCCGGGAGCGATGTAATCGATTTTATTCGTGAGATCGGTTTTCCCTAGCGCAAGACCGGCGAATACGACGTGATAAGCCGATGGGTTATATATATCTAACTCATGGTAATGACTCCAATTTACTGATAGTGTTTTATGTTCAGATAGTGCCCGATGACTTTGTCATGCAGCTCCACCGATTTGGAGAACGACAGGGACTTCCTGCCCAGCCTTGCCAGATGCTGTCTCAGATTCAGGTTGTGTCGCTCAATTCGCTGCGTGTAACGCTTACTGATGACGTGCAGTTTTCCCTTCAGACGTGACTCATACATCGGCCAGCCGTCCGTCATCCATATCACCACGTCAAAAACTGACAGCAGGCTCAGAAGACGCTCCAGTGTGGCCATAGTGCGTTCACCGAAAACGTGGGCTACCACCGCCCTGCGTATCCTGTCATACGCGTAAAACAGCCAGCGCTGACGTAATTTTGCACCGACGTAGCCCCATTGCTCGTCCATCTCCGCACAGACAATGACATCACTGCCCGGCTGTATCCGGGAGGTTACTGACTGCGGCCTGAGTTTTTTAAATGGCGCAAAATGGTGTTGAGGCCCACGCCCATTAGTCGTGCGGTGGCACGGCAACCGACGCCGTTCATAGCCATATCAATGATTTTCTGGTGTGTACCGGGCTGAGAAGCGGCATAAGTGAAGGTGAGCTGCCATGTTTTACGGCAGTGAGAGCAGAGATAACGTTGATGCCCGGCAGTACTTTTGCCATTACGCATCACGCCTTCAGTAGCGGAACAGGAGGGACAGCAGACGGAGACTGAAGCCACGGGAGCACCTCAAAAACACCATTATACACTAAATCAGCAAGTTGGCAGCATTGCC
>NZ_JAOWGT010000055.1:0-9609 GCF_030333005.1 Citrobacter sp. Cpo030
GGTAATGACTCCAATTTACTGATAGTGTTTTATGTTCAGATAGTGCCCGATGACTTTGTCATGCAGCTCCACCGATTTGGAGAACGACAGGGACTTCCTGCCCAGCCTTGCCAGATGCTGTCTCAGATTCAGGTTGTGTCGCTCAATTCGCTGCGTGTAACGCTTACTGATGACGTGCAGTTTTCCCTTCAGACGTGACTCATACATCGGCCAGCCGTCCGTCATCCATATCACCACGTCAAAAACTGACAGCAGGCTCAGAAGACGCTCCAGTGTGGCCATAGTGCGTTCACCGAAAACGTGGGCTACCACCGCCCTGCGTATCCTGTCATACGCGTAAAACAGCCAGCGCTGACGTAATTTTGCACCGACGTAGCCCCATTGCTCGTCCATCTCCGCACAGACAATGACATCACTGCCCGGCTGTATCCGGGAGGTTACTGACTGCGGCCTGAGTTTTTTAAATGGCGCAAAATGGTGTTGAGGCCCACGCCCATTAGTCGTGCGGTGGCACGGCAACCGACGCCGTTCATAGCCATATCAATGATTTTCTGGTGTGTACCGGGCTGAGAAGCGGCATAAGTGAAGGTGAGCTGCCATGTTTTACGGCAGTGAGAGCAGAGATAACGTTGATGCCCGGCAGTACTTTTGCCATTACGCATCACGCCTTCAGTAGCGGAACAGGAGGGACAGCAGACGGAGACTGAAGCCACGGGAGCACCTCAAAAACACCATTATACACTAAATCAGCAAGTTGGCAGCATTGCCGACCACTCCTTACGGTATTATCTATCTGTATAGTTTCAAGTTTCATCTTGTTACCTCCTGTTGACCGGATCCCAAGCATAGATATCTGAATTCAAATTGCCTAGTGAAATGTCTGGATATGCCGCATTTTTCCCCTTATACAGCGAAGCTGGCCAAAGGCCAGCCCGCTTGGATTTATCGCTTTTGCCAGTAGATCAGCATGGCAAGGAACAGGATTGTTGCCCCCTGAGAAGCGGTCAGGAAAGTTTCCAGCAATGACATTATCGTAAAACTCCGCATTATTAATTTCAGGTGTGTGATTCAGGGGCCTTAGTCCCCCTTTTACAGGACGTAGTGTTCTGTCACGACGGAAGCCAGGGTTAATAAAAACGATTCGAATATGTCTGCAGGGACGATAGAAATCTTCGTGCGGGTTGTCTCGCTGTAGCCGGCTCTGGAGAGCGACTCGGGGGAGGAGTAGTATCTTCCGGCCACGGATATGATCGAGCCAGCAGTGCTCGCCGCAGTCGAGCGACAGGGCGAAGCCCCGAGTGAGCGAGGAAGCACCAGGGAACAAAACTTATAAATTCTGCTTACGCTCAATGCCTGAAAAATAACCTCCCCTCGGGGTTATCCACTTATCCACGGGCATATTTTTATAAAGTACTTTTTTATTCTTTTTCTTTATTTTACATCTTTTAGGGAGCCTGAAAGCCGCGTACAGTGCGGCCTGAGAGGGGGCCTGTATGGGCAACTGGTAAACATAATATGGGAAATTAATCACGTATCAGTGGGTTTTGTGTCAACAAGCTATGGGATACGCATCAACAAGCTATGGGAAAGAGGTCAAGTTCAGTTCTCAATTATCCACTTGTGGATAAAGTGCAGATTTTTCCGGTGGATAAGTATCGCGATAGCTTGCAATTTCTGTTTTCACTGTCATTATGGGTGGGTAAAAATTTACCCATAGGCATTGAAATGGATACTCAAGCACTCTTGCCAGCTACTAAAACGTTTAAAAAACGCGCCAGTATAAAGCAATCTAACGAATTGACCGAAGCTGCATATTACCTGCCTCTTCAGGCAAAACGTGTGCTGTGGTTATGCCTCATGCAGGCCTATTTTAATGACAGCCAGGAAGATGACTCTGACGTATTGCCGCTCTTCAAAATCAGCGTTTCCGATTACGTCAAATACTTCAATGTCGCTACGTCTGTCGCCAGTCGTGATGTGAAGGCTGGGGTAAATGCTCTGGGCGAATCAACGGTTACCTTTTATCCAAAAGAAGGTGAGTTTGAAGAAGTTAAACGTCCGTGGCTGGCTGAAGCAGGAATGAAGCGAGGCCGGGGTTCCTGGCAGATTGAATTTAACTACAAGGTCATGCCATTCCTGGTCGGCTTAACCTCCCAGTTCACTACCTATTCTCTCTATGACTGTGGCCAGCTTAATAGTGTTCGTGTCATCCGGCTTTATGAAAGCCTGTGTCAGTTCCGGAGCACTGGTGTCTGGATCACCACACATGACTGGTTATGTGAAAGGTTTATGCTCCCTGCCTCGCAGAAAAACAATATTGCTGAAATGAAGCGTACCTTCCTGGAACCTGCTCTGAAGAAAATTAATGAGAAGACGCCATTAAAGGTAACATATACCACTGAAGAAGATGGTCGCTTGCTGTTTAATTTTCTTGATAAAAAACAATAGTCTGTAATTTTTATTTCCTCCCCCCTTAGTTTGTTGCTGACATATGGGGGGATACTGAACTTGCTGTGTTTCCCATAGTGCTTGCCTAACTTGACCTGTTTCCCGCAATCGCGGCTGTCTGCGTAGTTGACCTGTTTCCCACAGTCCGGGCCGTCTGCGGAGTTGACCTGTTTCCCACAGTCCCGGTCGTCTGCAAAGTTGACCTGTTTCCCACAGTCCCGGTCGTCTGCAAAGTTGACCTGTTTCCCACAGTCCGGGCCGTACGCGGAGTTGACCTGTTTCCCACACTCCCGACCGTCCGAGAAGTTGACCTGTTTCCCATAGTCCGGGCCGTCCGAGAAGCTGACCTGTTTCCCTTAGTCCGGGCCGTCCGCGAAGTTGACCTGTTCCCCACACTCCCGGCCGCCCGCGAAGTTGACCTGTTTCCCACAGTCCGGGCCGTCTGCAAAGTTGACCTGTTTCCCACAGTCCCGGCCGCCCGCGAAGTTGACCTGTTTCCCATAATCCGGGCCGTCCGCGAAGTTGACCTGTTCCCCACACTCCCGGCCGCCCGTGAAGTTGACCTGTTTCCCATAGTCCGGGCCGTCCGCGAAGTTGACCTGTTTCCCATAGTCCGGAGCGTCCATTAAAGTTGACCTGTTTCCCACAGAGGATGGAAAACTCTTCTTGTGCTGAGCGTAAGAGCTATCTGCCGGAACGGTTCCTCTTCGCTTCCTCGCCAGTTCGCTCGCTACGCTCGGTTACATGGCTGCGGCGAGCGCTGATACATAAGGCTCAGCATTGCACTGGTCGTAACTAAAATCAGAATCCTTCTGAATGACTCTCCTGTCTTGCAAGTTGAATACCTTTCTCAAAGCCCTTTTGTATGAGTTGCTGTTGATGGTCAAAAGTGCGTCTGCGTGTTGCTGCAGTGTGATTTAGTAGCACGCCCGTCGAGCTTCATCCCCCTTCTGTTGAGAGCGAAATCAAAACAATATGATTTTTTTCTTGCAACATGACACTTTTTGTTCAAAATGACAAAAAACGTCATGAGGTGATAAATGGACAATATTGAGCAGTTACGGAAAGTCGCTACACGTGCAGGTAAGCTTCTGACATCTTTGAGCGAAAGTATCCGACAGCAAAAAGAGGAATTGAAGCTTACCGAGTTCTATCAGGAATACAGCAAAGCCGCTCTGTATAAGCTGCCTAAGCTCAGTAAAGGCAGTGTTGAGTATGCTGTGTCCGAAATGGAAGCCGGTGGCTACATTTTTAAAAAGAAACCTTCTGGTAATACGATGAAATACGCGATGACGATTCAGAATGTCATCGATCTGTATAACCATCGTAAAGTACCGAAGTACAGGGATCGCTTCGATAAAGCCTTTACGATTTTTGTATGTAATCTTAAAGGTGGTGGTTCCAAGACAGTTTCTACCGCTTCATTATCACATGCTTTTCGAGCTCATCCTCAGCTTCTGTTCGAAGACCTGCGTATTCTGGCCATCGATTTCGATCCGCAGGCATCTCTGACAATGTTCCTGAGCCATGAGAATTCAGTGGGCTTGGTTGAAAATACGGCTGCTCAGGCCATGCTCCAGAACGTGTCTCGTGAAGAATTACTTTCCGATTTTATAGTACCGTCTATTATCCCTGGTGTTGATGTAATCCCCGCTTCCATTGACGATGCATTCCTTGCTGAAGGCTGGAAGGGATTGTGTGAAGAACATCTGCCAGGGAAAAATATTCATGCGGTGCTTAAAGAGAACATTATCGACAAGCTCCAGCATGACTACGACTTTATTTTCCTTGATAGTGGTCCTCACCTTGATGCGTTCCTGAAAAACTGCATTGGGGCGGCAGACCTGATGTTGACCCCTCTTCCACCGGCGACGGTTGATTTTCATTCTTCCCTGAAGTTTGTGGCCAGCCTCCCTGCCCTCATAGATTCCATCGAAATGGATGGGCACACCTGCAATCTCATCGGTAATGTCGGCTTCATGTCCAAGATCCTGAACAAGTCTGATCACAAAATTTGCCATAGTCAGGCCAAAGAGGTTTTCGGTGCCGATATGCTAGACATGGTTCTGCCAAGACTGGATGGTTTCGAACGTTGTGGGGAGACTTTTGACACAGTTATTTCAGCAAATCCAGCAACCTATGATGGAAGTACAGAGGCACTAAAAAGCGCAAAATCAGCAGCGGAAGACTTTGCGAAGGCAGTCTTTGATCGCATCGAGTTCATTCGTACTAACGGAGGTATGTGATGTCGAATGAGAAAAGAAAAACCATCGGCAGACAGTTAAATACTCAGGCGTCAATGCTCGAAATGGCTGACACCGGTAGAAGTCAGGTATTTACCTTAAAAACCGGCAGGAAGGTAACGTTCAGGTTTGTTCGGGTGCCTGCATCTGAAGTTGAAAGTAAGACCTTCGTAAACCAGGAAAACAATGGAAGAGATCAACTTGCACTGACCAGGGAGTCTCTGAAATCCATTATCCAGACGATTAAGTTTCAGCAGTTCTTTCCCTGTATTGGTATTAAGCAAAGTGAAAGGATTGAGATACTGGATGGTTCAAGACGGCGAGCCTCAGCAATTTTTGTCCGTACAGGCCTTGATGTAATGGTTACCGAAGAACATTTATCAGCTGATGAAGCTCGCCAACTGGCTAAAGATATCCAGACAGCTAAAGAACATAATCTTCGGGAGATTGGTCTGAGATTGATCGCTCTTAAAGAGTCCGGATTTAATCAAAAGGAAATTGCTGAACTGGAGGGATTATCTCAGGCTAAAGTTACCAGGGCGCTGCAGGCGGCGGCCGTACCGCAAGACTTAATTTCTCTGTTCCCGGTTCAGTCGGAGCTATCGTTTAGTGATTATAAACTTCTTTTAGAAGTTAATGATAAACTCGGTGAAAAGGGATTAACGCCTGAAGAACTCATTCAGTCTGTATCAGCTCAGCTCGATGCAATTTTGAGTGATGGCGAGCGACCAGAAGACGAACAGAAAGCCAGTATTCTGAAGCTGATTTCTCAGGCATCTCAGGCATTGATAGATCCATCTCCCAAGGAAAAGTCAGTGGTTTCCCCACTCTGGTCTTTTGAAGAAAAGGACAAGTTCGCGCGTAAGCGTGTGAAAGGGCGCACGCTGACTTATGAGTTTAGCCGTATGTCAAAAGTGATTCAGGATGAACTGGACAAGGCTATCAACGAAGTCCTTGACAGAAATTTGAGTCAATAATTTCGCCATGGCGATTTCACATCTAACTTATTGTAATTAGGCAGTTTAGGTTGAGAATTTCACGGTGAAATCGCCATAGTTTCACGCCAGTTTCGCTGCAGGAATATCTGACCATCGTGTCGTATAAGCAGGAGAAAGCATCTCCCGTTTCATCTGCCATTCCGGGGCCATACCCCGCCCCGCAAACCATACTTTACCCAGCCCTGAGTTGTTGATCCCGTCCAGAACCCTCATCAGCTCAGCACTGTGAGGGCGTGGCGGGCGTTCGTCGAACAGTTGCAGCTGCGAAACTCCGGAGCCGGTGAAGTCATTCAGCATAACTCCGGCTTTGGCATACCGGTGCCCATCCCTCCAGATACGCTCCAGAGCCGTTGTAGCGGCTGCAATGATGTCCCTGGTGTCCTGAGTGGGTGTAAGAAGTTTTTCCGTAGCCACGTTGCCGTAGTAAGGCTCTTTAATGGCGAACGGAGACGTTTTGATGAAAACGGAAATATGCCGGCAATACTGGTGCTCTTTACGCAGTTTTTCAGAGGCCCGCTCTGCGTGCTGACAGATAGCCTGACGGAGTGACTCGTACTCCGTGATCTTCACGCCAAAACTGCGGCTGCAGACAATTTGCTGTTTCGTCGGAGGGGCTTCCTCAAGCGAAAGGCAGCTTTCCCCGTTCAGTTCCCGTACCGTTCGCTCAAGGACGACAGAAAAATTTTTGCGGATGAAGGCCGGGTTCGTCAGAGCCAGATCGAGCGCGGTTTTTATGCCCAGCACATTTAGCTTGCGTGCAATACGGTTACCCACCCCCCAGATTTCTTCAACCGGCTGCAGTGAAAGCAGTTTCCGCGTCCTTTGCGGATTTCCCCTGGTCAGAGCGAGTACGCCATGAAACTGTTTCCACTCTTTTGAGGCCCACTGGGCTGATTTTGCGAGGGTTTTCGTTGGTCCGGCGCCCACGCCAATGGTCAGGCGGGTACAGTCATACACCTGCTGACGCAGCTGCCGGGCGAAGTCCTCAAGCCCCATACAGTGCTCCACGCCGGTCAGGTCGAGGAACATCTCATCAATTGAATACTGTTCCACCCTGGGGGCCAGTTCCTCCAGGCAGTTCATCACGCGCGCCGATATCGAGGCGTAAAGTTCATAATTACTTGAAAACGCATATATTTTTTCCGGGTATCTTTCGTTTTTTATCTGAAACCACGGAGTTCCCATTTTGATCCAGGGCTTCGCCTCGGCACTGCGAGCGATTACATTCCCGTCGTTGTTGCTCAGGACGACTATCGGCTTTCCTTTCAAATCCGGGCGGAAAACACGTTCACAGCTGGCATAGAAGCTGTTCACATCGGCCAGGGCAAACATCAGTACATCTCCCTCGGGCGGTGGATGATATGCGTGACGACGCCAAAGATATCCAGCTCGTCGGGATCAGGATAAATCGGCGACCAGGAGGCATTCATGGGCTGCAGCGTCAGTCGCGGCGTCAGCAGAAGCCGTTTCACCGTAAACTCCCCCTGCATGCTGGCGACAACGATATCGCCGTGCCGCGGCTTTTCAGCACTGTCCACAACCAGCAGATCGCCATTGTACAGACTGCCGTCGGCCATGCTGTCTCCGCTGGCACGCAGGTAGTACGTCGCGCTCGGATGCCGTATGCAGTAATCATGGAGATCCAGATCGGACTCGACATAGTCAGCAGCAGGGCTGGGAAAACCGCAGCTGGCCAGATCGGCAAACAATGGATGGGCCTGTGGCGGGAGTTCTTTCCCGGTGCTGAAAAGTTGTAGTTTCATCTTTCCTCCTGACACTCTAATTTTACTGGTTATACATACAGTGTTCGCCGGGAGACCGGTAGAGATCAAGGGGTGAAAGTCCCCGACCATTGAAGGACCAGCAATCCACAAGGTCCCCGAGTCATGCGTTGCATACCGCGAGGTATGGGGCGAAGCGTTGACAGGGGTGTTGACAGGCCAGCCATTGAGCCACGAAATGTATATTAAATTACCGGGTGCCGACGTTGTACTGTTAACGGAAGGCAACATCATAGGGTGCGATACTGCGAGTGCCACATGGACCCGGCGGGGTCTGAGACCCTGGCATGTCAATACGATCTCTACGCGGGAACCGGGAGATCTCCCCTCTGACCATCTGCCAGTGTCGGAGATGGCCCGCACCGGGAAGACGAGGAGTCATAGCCGGTGATGTACGGAGAGGAGAAGTCGGACTCGCTCATAGTAGCGGCGAAGCAGGCGAACAACCCGAAAGGAGCGGAGTCAGTGGAGCGAAGGAGCGGGGCCAAGGGGAACGCGGAACAGCCACACATGCGCCGGACACAGAGCCGGGAAAGCATGTCACAGAGGCTGTCACGCGTGCGGGAAGCTGCGAAGCAGCGGAAGAAAGAACGGTTTACAGCATTGTTCCACCTGCTGACAGTCGAAGCACTGGAAGCCGCATTCCTCTCCCTGAGCAGGAAAGCGGCCGCGGGAGTGGATGGCATCAGGTGGATGGACTACGCCGGAAACATGAAGAACAACATAACAGATCTGCACCGGAGGCTACATCAGGGCAGCTACAGGGCGCAGCCCGGCAGGCGTCACTACATCCCAAAAGCGGATGGAAAACAACGCCCGCTCGGCATCGCCTCGCTGGAGGACAAGATCGTCCAGTATGCGCTGGTGAAAATCCTGAACGCAGTCTATGAAAACGACTTTATGGGGTTCTCATACGGGTTCAGACCCGGGCGAAACCAGCACGATGCACTGGACGCACTGGCCACAGGGCTGGTACGCACTAACGTAAACTGGGTACTGGATGCCGACATCAGTCAGTTCTTCGACAGGGTGAGCCACGAATGGCTGATCAGGTTCACAGAGCATCGGATCGGCGACCGGAGGGTAATCAGGCTCATACGTAAGTGGCTCACAGCCGGGACGTCGGAGGAGGGTCAATGGCGAGCAACGGAGGAAGGCACCCCACAGGGTGCGGTCATCTCACCGCTGCTGGCAAACATATACCTCCACTACGTCTTCGATCTGTGGGCGCATCAGTGGCGACGTCGCTATGCCACAGGCAATGTGGTAATGGTCAGATACGCCGATGACATCGTCATCGGGTTCGACAAACGATACGATGCCCGGCGCTTCCGTATAGCCATGCAGCGCAGACTGAGGAAGTTCGGACTCACGGTTCACCCGGAGAAAACCCGTCTGATGGAGTTCGGCCGCTTCGCTGCCGAAAACCGTGCCATCAGGGGAAAAGGCAAACCAGAAACGTTCAACTTCCTCGGGTTCACGCACATCAGCGGGAAAGATCGCAACGGCAGGTTCATGCTGATACGAAAGACCCGCCGGGATCGGATGACGGCAACTCTGAAAGCCATCAAAGACGGTCTGCGAAGGCGCTGGCATTACTCAATCCCCGAACAGGGAAAATGGCTCAGGAGAGTGGTTCAGGGATACCTGAACTATCACTCGGTACCGGGCAACTTCCCCACCATGCAGAAGTTCAGGACACACGTAACAAACCTCTGGCGCCGGGCGCTCAGGCGCAGGAGCCAGAAGGATGATACGACCTGGACGAAAGCAAACAAACTGGCAGCCGCATGGCTACCAAGGGTTCGGGTTCTTCATCCATGGCCTGTGGAGCGGTTCACCGCCAGACACCCGAGGCAGGAGCCCGGTGCGTAAATCGCGCACGCCGGGATCTGTGCGGGGGGTATCCGGTAACGGGTATCCCTACCGCGACATATTTAACAGCGTGACGATAATCCAGATCGCCTGCCGGGTAATAGTGCCAACTTACTGATTTAGTGTACGATGGTGTTTTTGAGGTGCTCCCGTGGCTTCCATCTCCATCAGTTGTCCCTCCTGCTCAGCTACTGAAGGCGTGGTGCGTAACGGTAAAAGTACTGCCGGACATCAGCGCTATCTCTGCTCTCACTGCCGTAAAAC
>NZ_JAOWGT010000056.1:0-169299 GCF_030333005.1 Citrobacter sp. Cpo030
GGTAATGACTCCAATTTACTGATAGTGTTTTATGTTCAGATAGTGCCCGATGACTTTGTCATGCAGCTCCACCGATTTGGAGAACGACAGGGACTTCCTGCCCAGCCTTGCCAGATGCTGTCTCAGATTCAGGTTGTGTCGCTCAATTCGCTGCGTGTAACGCTTACTGATGACGTGCAGTTTTCCCTTCAGACGTGACTCATACATCGGCCAGCCGTCCGTCATCCATATCACCACGTCAAAAACTGACAGCAGGCTCAGAAGACGCTCCAGTGTGGCCATAGTGCGTTCACCGAAAACGTGGGCTACCACCGCCCTGCGTATCCTGTCATACGCGTAAAACAGCCAGCGCTGACGTAATTTTGCACCGACGTAGCCCCATTGCTCGTCCATCTCCGCACAGACAATGACATCACTGCCCGGCTGTATCCGGGAGGTTACTGACTGCGGCCTGAGTTTTTTAAATGGCGCAAAATGGTGTTGAGGCCCACGCCCATTAGTCGTGCGGTGGCACGGCAACCGACGCCGTTCATAGCCATATCAATGATTTTCTGGTGTGTACCGGGCTGAGAAGCGGCATAAGTGAAGGTGAGCTGCCATGTTTTACGGCAGTGAGAGCAGAGATAACGTTGATGCCCGGCAGTACTTTTGCCATTACGCATCACGCCTTCAGTAGCGGAACAGGAGGGACAGCAGACGGAGACTGAAGCCACGGGAGCACCTCAAAAACACCATTATACACTAAATCAGCAAGTTGGCAGCATTGCCATATACTTGTGATGATATTAAGGCTTTTGTTATTCATCTGAGTATTTTTCGCAAAATCCATTCAATTCCTTGCATTACTGTTTATTCATCCCAGCATGTTCTCTGCTGTAAAATCATACAGATGTAAACGATTGCGGATGCGGATGACCAATCGTGTTGGTTAAAGGTGATGTTTGTCACAATTATTTCGTAAATGTGAACGGTAGTACTCTTCAGAATGTGGTTTGAGTCATTAGACTAGGGCTTCCAAAACAGGAGGACCCATGGCTTTGCATTCCACGCGCTGGCTGGCGCTCGGTTATTTCACCTATTTCTTTAGCTACGGTATCTTTCTGCCTTTCTGGAGCGTCTGGCTCGAAGGGTTAGGGCTGACGCCGGAAACCATCGGTTTACTGCTGGGCGCGGGGCTGATTGCCCGTTTTCTCGGTAGTTTGCTGATTGCGCCGCGTGTGAGCGATCCCTCCCGGCTGATCTCAGCGTTACGTATTCTGGCTCTGTTGACGCTGGTGTTTGCGCTGGCCTTCTGGGCGGGAACCAACGTGGCGTGGCTGATGGTGGTGATGATCGGCTTTAACCTGTTTTTCTCACCGCTGGTACCGCTGACCGACGCGCTGGCCAACACCTGGCAGAAACAAATCACCATGGATTACGGTCGGGTGCGACTATGGGGATCCGTGGCTTTTGTGATCGGCTCCGCGTTAACCGGCAAACTGGTGAGCCTGTTTGACTATCGGGTGATCCTGGTCCTGCTATCGCTTGGCGTCGCCTCGATGCTGCTGGGCATGATGATTCGCCCGAGCGTGCAGCCAGCGGGTGAAAACCGTCAGCAGGAGAGTGCGGGATGGCCCGCCTGGCGCGCGCTGATAACCCAGAGCTGGCGTTTTCTTGCTTGCGTGAGTCTGCTACAGGGGGCGCATGCTGCGTATTATGGTTTCAGCGCCATCTATTGGCAGTCTGCTGGATATTCCGCTTCGGCGGTGGGCTATTTATGGTCACTAGGAGTGGTGGCGGAGGTGATTATTTTCGCGCTTAGTCACAAGCTGTTCCGTCGCTTTAGCGCCCGCGATCTGCTGCTGCTTTCCGCCGTTTGCGGGGTGGCGCGTTGGGGATTGATGGGCTGGAGCACCGAGCTGCCGTGGCTGATCGTGGTGCAAATCCTCCATTGCGGAACCTTTACCGTCTGCCACCTGGCGGCAATGCGTTATATCGCGGCACGCCAGGGGAGCGAAGTTATTCGTTTGCAGGCGGTGTATTCCGCGATAGCGATGGGCGGCAGTATCGCCATCATGACCGTATTCGCGGGCTATCTGTACCAGAATCTGGGCAGCGGCGTGTTCTGGGTGATGGCGCTGGTGGCGCTCCCGGCAATCGTTCTGCGCCCGAAGGTGGTCGCGCAGCCTGCAACGTTATGATTCGAGAATTTTGCGGATCTGCTGCTGCTGATGCGGCGTAAGCGCCAGATCCGCATGAATCAACGGGGGTGAAAATAGCGGTAGTGGCGTGGTGTACGGCGTAATAATCAGCGTTACACCGCGCGGAGCACCCTCTTTTTGAAAGTCCTGCATCGGCATATGTTTTACGTTGAGCGGCAGCAGCGTCAGTTCGCGTAGCTGTTGCTCTATATGCACTTCAAGTTGTTCATTACTACCGGTCAGCAGGATTATCTGCTTTTCGTGTAAATCCTTCTCCTGCATCAGCCAGGCGCCGAAAATAACGGCCACCAGCCCGATCTCTTCTTCGGAAAATTGCACATCGTATTCGGCCTCGAAGCCGTGAATCGCCTCGCGGGTAGTACGAACCAGCCGGGGATAAAGGCGGCTGAACTCCTCCGGCAGCGTGTTATCAATGCCGATGGCAAACACGCTGCGGTTCAGTGCCTGAGCCAGGTGGATATACAACTGGTCATTCAGCCCTTGCTCATCGCTGAAGCGCACATTGCCATACTCGCGAAAACGTAGCACCAGCCGCGCAATAGCAAGACGCAGGCGGCGATCCTGATGGTGATTATCGCGAATCGGGTCGGGGATACGAAGCATTGAGAACAGCAACGCCATAAACAGCGATTCGCCCAGTGGTGCACTCTGCATGACGTGGCGCTGCCAGTGACGGCCAATTTCCTCTGCGAGCGGATATTCCGCGCAGGATTGCGCCCAGCGTTGCTGGAGTGGGTTAAACTCCGGGGTGATCCCCGCGTGGTGCTGTAGCAGGCAATACTGTAAATACAGACGCAGGAACTGGATGTCACGACACTCAAACGGTTTCTGCAAGCGCCGGGAACACAGATTAATGAGCGCATGCAGATTGGTGTCGTCATACAGCGTACGTGCGATCCCCCTTTGTTTAAGTTCTGCTTTTAACGCCGGGGTAAACTGCTGAGCGATAAAGGCAGGGCAAATCCGCAGGCCACGGCGCAGCCACTGCAACAGACACAGACGTTGATTTAGCGGGGTTCCTTCGATCGTATAGCCACCATTCTGCGCGGTGGCTATCGCGAGCCGGTGATAGCGCTGGATTTCGAGTCCTGCGCCAATAATATCTTCCTGAACCGTGGCATCATCGACGCCGTTGAGGCTGCTGAAGGTTTGTGTAGTCGCGATTTGCCCCGGCAGGAAAAGCGTCAGCAGCACCTGGCAACGGCGCTGGGGAGCGGAAAGTACAGATGGTGGGGCAAGCGTTGACATCATCTGTAGGATCTCCCGTGAGTATGTTTGATAAGAATAGCTAAAGTTTGCTCATAGATTTTGAGAATGGAATGCTTTCCACCAGGAATGCTGGAGAGCGTCACAGAATTTTTAACGTGCGGAACAGATAGCGGTAGTGGAACGCAGCGCGTTAATCCACTTTTTCACTGTTTTATCTTTTGGTTAGATATGCCAGAGATGTACTGCATG
This sequence comes from Citrobacter sp. Cpo030, assembly GCF_030333005.1. Taxonomy (NCBI): domain Bacteria; kingdom Pseudomonadati; phylum Pseudomonadota; class Gammaproteobacteria; order Enterobacterales; family Enterobacteriaceae; genus Citrobacter; species Citrobacter sp. Cpo030. The sequence continues at coordinate 3,660 of NZ_JAOWGT010000056.1, forward strand.
TCATGTTAAACATGATGGAGAATATTTTATTCCGCTATGGGGTTCCGTTCACCTGAACGGTGTCATTTCTCTGAAGCGCAGATACCCGTGAACGTGCAAGGGAGGCTCACCGCCGCCTCCCTTGCAACCCAGGCTCCCGGCGGGAAAATCGTCGCGATGCGATTCATTCGTCTTATGCCGTCTGCCTGTCGGGTCGGGGCCGAGCCTGCGTCCCTGCAGGCCATCCCCTCTGCCCGCATCCCTGCGGGCAGCCCCGGTCAGCCGTCAACGTCTCATCGATTTTCAGCCGGACCGGGGTCATCGCTTCAACGCTCTGACTTCCAGTGAAACCCGTTTTGCTGTTTAAACAAAAAACGCAGATGGTCAGGTGTGGGCTGGTCCGGCTGAAAATTGCCGACGTGTTTCCGTAAGGCCGGGAGAGCCAGCATGGATGCTGGCTCAGGGCGCGCTTTGCAAGGACGCTACCTCGCGCCCGGCCCGGTAGCCTGAAGGAATAAGCGGAGGGTATTGCGTAGCAACAATTTTCCCGCGGGGAGCCGGGATTGTTAAGGGTACGGCGATAGTACCCTTAACACGTTCACAGGCAGTATCGTTTCAGAGAAGTGAAAAACATAAGGTGAACGTAGCAATACGCTGGAGGTAAAAAATTCAATGTCTACGGATGCTCCACTCTCAGTTATTGCTATGATCAGTCTCCTTTAACTTACGGCATTTGCTCACGGCTCAGCGTTAATCCCACATCACCACCTGGATGCACAGACAACAGCGTCTCCTTTGAGTAACCGCTTTCGCTCATCAGGCAGGCGCAGGCGGCGTCAAAGATAGCCAGCACCAGTAAAATAGAGGTGGTGGCTAACATGTTCAGCGGGTCGGCCTCACGCTGGACGCCGGTGGAAATCACCAATCTCGACGCTTTAGCAATGGCTGAATCGGCGTTTTCAGTCACGCTCAGAATCGGCACATTTCGCGCATTCAGCCCGGGCAACAGCCGGGTGAGTTCGTCCGAATTCCCCCCACGCGACAGCATAATCACCAGGTCGTTGTCGCGTAAAAAACCGAGATCGCCATGCGCCGCGTCCGTCGCGTTGAGGTAGATCGCCGGGCGTTCCACGCACGCAAGCATATGCGCCACTTTACGCGCCGCAATGCCGGAGGTACCGACGCCAGTGACAACGATTTTGCCCCGGCAACCGCGCAGCTCCGCCATTAACGACTGCCAGAGCGGTTCAGTCAGATGCTGCCCCAGACCCGCCAGGGCATCGCTATAGAGCTGAAATACGCCGGTAGCCTGAGACCAGGAGTTACTCATGCTTCCTCCTGCATCAACTGGCGATATTTCATATGATCCTGATACATCTCGTGGAATACCCGATATTTGCGATCGTAGTACTGCTTAATGCGATTTGTTTGCGGGGTAACCGTTTTACCAATCCGACTCATCGCCGACATCGCTTCCGGGAAGGTTTCGAATACGCCCGCGGCGATAGTTCCCATCATGGCGCCACCCAGCAGCATGGCCTCGCTCTCTTCAGGCAGCAGCATGGCGCAGCCGGTGGCGTTGGCATGTTCCTGAACGAAGATCGGGTTTTTCGTCCCGCCGCCGCTGGCCATTATCGTATCGATGGTGTAGCCGCTTTGATTCATCGTTTCAATGATATGGCGGGTTCCCAGCGCAATGGCCTGGATGGTCGCAAGGTACTGTAGCGCCATATCTTCCGGCGTACGTGACAGCTTCAGTCCGGTGATTGCGCCCGTGAGCGTTGGGTTAGCGCGCGGCGAGCGGTTGCCGTGGAAATAGGGCAGGATGTGCATGTCGCGGGTTAAAAACGCGATATCTTCCGGCTCACCGGCCATTTTACGCAACAGCGCATTCAGCACTTCGTAAATGGTTTGCCCCTGAGATTTAGCCTGCGCCAGCAGGGTTTCGTAGCAAGGATGCGACTGAATAACGTGGTCGATTAACGCCCCGGTTGCCGACTGCCCACCTTCGTTAAGCCAGTATTCTGGCAGTACGGCTGAGTAGTAAGGACCCCAGACGCCGCCGATAAAACGTGGCTCTTTGGAAATTGCCATGTGTCCGGTAGAGGTGCCGCCAATCAGCGCGATACGACGGTCAAAATCCGCCACCTCGCCGGAAACACCGCTTGCCCCGAGCGTGCCGAGGGTACCGGCGTGGGCATCGATGATCGAGACGCTGACAGCTGTCCCCGGAATCAGCCCCATTTCGCTGGCGGCGCGCGCAGACAGCCCGTGACCGAGCGGTTCGCCCATGGTTTTCACATAGCGACCAATTTTGGCAGCATCATGCTCCAGCAAATCTTCCAGCCCAATCTGGCGGAAATAGCTGGCATCCCATTTGTCTTCATGGCCCATATAGGTCCATTTACACACCGTCGAACACAATGAGCGCGTGTCATCGCCCGTTGCGCGCCAGGTCAGGAAATCGGGCAGGTCAAAATAGTAGCCCGCATTAGCCCATGTATTGGGCATATGCTGCTTCAGCCACAGCAGTTTTGGCGTCTGCATTTCCGGGGAGATAATGCCGCCAACGTAGTCCAGCACCCGATGATGCAGGGCGTTGATACGCTCGGCCTGAGTAATGGCGCGGTGATCCATCCATACAATGATGTTCTGTTCGCTGCGCCCGGACGGGCTGATGGTCAGCGGTTTACCTTCTTTGTCCAGCACCACCAGTGAACAGGTCGCGTCAAAGCCGAGACCTTTCACCTGGATAGGGTTGATATCCGACTGGTTAATCGCATCGCGAACCGCGTTACATACCGCCTGCCAGATGTTATCGGAAGACTGCTCAACAAAATCGGCCTGCGGGCGGTAAATCTCGATGGCCCGACTGGCCTGACCGACCATTCTGCCGTTGAGATCAAACACGCCAGCACGGGCGCTTCCGGTTCCGACATCCACACCAATAAAGTAACTTGCCATAATTTTTTCTCCTGAAATCAGGCTTTACGATTCTGTAATGCGATAAAGAGGATCAGCACCGCGCCCCACAGCGCCATCGTCAGATAGCTGCTGACCCCCAGCAAGTTAAGGCCGCTTTCCAGCATTTGCAGCACAATCAGTGCCAGCACCAGGCCGATAATGCGCCCGAAGCCGCCATCCGGGTTGATACCGCCGAGGACGGAGGCAAGGATGGTGACCAGCAGGTAGGATTCACCGTATCCGGCTTTAGCTGAGTTGAATTTCGCCATCATCAAAATGGCGGCGACCCAGCCGAGCAGGGCAGAAATCACGTACACCGAAATTTGTACCCTCACGGTATTCACGCCGCTGTAGCGGGTAGCCTGTTCATTGGAACCAACGAGATACAGGCTGCGCCCAAGCGTGGTGTGTTCCAGCAGTACCCACAGCAGGATTGCCACCAGGAAAAAGAGCAGTAGCGCCACCGGAACACCGGCAATCGTGGCGTTGCCGAGATATTGAATGGCGGTCGGGAAACCGGAAATCACCGTCCCGTTGGAAAGCAGAATATTCAGCCCGGAGATAAGCGTCATCGTGCCGAGCGTGGCGAGAATAGGCGAGACGCCTACCCAGGCAATCAGCGCACCGTTGAGCGTGCCGATGGCCACCGCCACGGCAGCGCCTGCCAGCAGCGCCAGCACCAGAAACAGCGGGTTATCCGGATGGGTGACGATAATCGCCGCCATCACCAGTGAGCAGGCGTTCGCCCCGGCAATAATCGACAGGTTAATGCCGCCGGTCAGCATAGTCATGCCCATCCCGAGGGCCAGCATGCCGAGGATTGGCAGCTGTGAGCCGATCGACTGGAAGTTAGCGACGCTGAAGAAACGGCTGCCGAGCAGGGCCGAGAAAACCAGGGCGACGACCACAATAATCACGCATTGCAGACGGATGATGGCATCACCGGGTAAAAATCTGGCGATTGTTTTCATCTCAAAGCTCCCTTGCCAGTTTGCGTTTTTCGTTCCAGGCCGTGGCGCTAATGCTGACCAGGATAATGGCGCCGCTGAACACGGTGTGCCAGTAAGAGGAGACGCTGAGCAGCGTCAGACCATTTTGTAAGAAGGCCAGCAGAACCACGCCGAGCAGGGTTCCGGTCAATGTACCGCGCCCGCCGCTCATGCTGGTTCCGCCGAGTACTACCGCCGCCAGCACCGTCAGCTCAAAGCCGAGCAGCGAGTTGGGTGCAACTGACTGGGTGATTTGCGCCTGAACTACGGCGGCAACGCCTGCCAGAATGCCCATGTAGCCATAGACGTAGAAATGCAGCTTCAGCAGATTCAGCCCAAGGCGCGAGGCCGCGTCGCGGTTGCCGCCCATGGCGTAAACCTGACGGCCAAGACGGGTATAGTTCATCAGCACGGCGGTAAAGATGATCACCGCCGCCAGGCACAGCAGGGGCAGGGTCAAACCGTAGTCGTAGCCATCCGCCGCGGTGAACGAGAACCAGTTAATGCCGTTCATAAACCAGTCCGGGAAGCCATACAGCCAGGTGCCTTTGGTGGCGTAAACCAGCAGGCCGTAGTAGACGTTCAGCGTCGCGATGGTAATGATGATTGCCGGGACGCGCAGCCAGTAGACCAGAAAACCGTTGATCAGCCCCAGCAGCAGGCCTACCGCAATGGCAATGATTAACGCCAGCGCGAAGTTGCCGCCGTGACCGATAACCCAACTGGCCATTGCATACTGGGCTATCGCGGTCATCGCCGGAAATGAGATGTCGATCCCGCCGGAAATCAGCACCACAAACAGTCCACAGGCCAGGATGCCGAGAATCGCGTAGCTGGTGGCCACATCCGTCAGGTTCCCCAAAGACAGGAACTCGTCGGTGCTGACGCTCAGCCCAACGGCAAGGGCTACAACCAGCAGGCCCAGCCAGAACTCATGTTGCCCGATTAAACGGGAGAGATGCATCTTATTCATTGATTACCTCGACCACTTCAGCAATCTCCTCTTCACGGCATTGATGAGGATTAAATTCCGCCACCAGCTTGCCGCGACGCATTACCAGCACGCGGTGGCTGTTGTAATACGCTTCCGGGATTTCATCGCAAATCATCAGCACCGCCATACCCTGTTCCGCCAAATCGCGGGCTATCTGGTAAATGCCCTCTTTGTTGGCGATATCCACGCCGACGGTAGGCGAGTCGAGGATCAGGATGCGGGGATTGGTCGCCACCCATTTGGCAATGGCGATACGCTGGGCATTACCGCCGGAAAGGGTTTTGACCGGCAGGTGCGGATCGGACACTTTGATATTCAGTTCGCGGATTAAATCGGCGACCAGCTTTTGCGCTTTACGATGATCGAGCAGGCCGCTACCGGTGTGCAGTTGATCAAACACCGTGACGATGGTGTTGTCGTAGATCGACTGTTCCATGATCAGCCCCTGCGTCAGGCGATCTTCTGAGACATAGCCGATCCCGTGTTTGATGGCGTCATGGTTATTGCGCAGTGTGACCGGCTGGCCGTTAATGCGAATCTCGCCGCTTTCCGGGTGCGTCATGCCAAACAGGCTCAGACAAAGCTCGGTGCGCCCGGCACCCAGCAGACCAACAATGGAGACAATCTCGCCGCCGTGCAGCGACAGATTAATGTTCTGGTATTTACCTCTGCGGCTGAGGTTGCTCAGCTCAAGCAGCGGCTCTTGCTCAATCGCGGGCCTTTCCGGCAACGGGCTGTAGTGGAAGCGTTGTCCGGTCATCAGGAAGGCCAGCTCGTGGCTGTCGAGTTCGCTGGCAGGGTATGTGCCCACCAGTTTGCCGTCGCGCATTACGCTGATGCGGTCCGCCACTTCCATCACCTCATCCAGACGATGGCTGACAAACACCACGCAAATTCCGGCCGCTTTTAGTTCATTAACGACCCGCAGCAGGCCATTAACCTCCTGGCGGGTTAGCGAGGCGGTGGGCTCGTCCATAATCACCAGACGCGCATCGGCGGCAATCGCCCGGCAAATGGCGACCAGCTGTCGATCGGCAATCGAGAGTTTTTCAACTTTTTTATCGGGATCGATATTCACCCCGATACGTTTCATGGCTGCCAGCGCCTGCTGTTTCATCGCGCCACGACGCACCCAGATATCGCCACCCGGCAGATAGCGGTTGACCGCGATATTTTCCGCGACGCTAAAGTTGGGGAACAACGACAGGTCCTGATAAATAACCTGAATGCCATAATGGGAAGAGAGCTGCGGCGTCAGGTGATGGAACAATTTTCCATCGAGTAAAATCTGCGCGCCTTTTTCCGGGTGATAAACCCCGGAGATCACTTTAATAATGGTACTTTTACCACAGCCGTTTTGACCCGCCAGACAGTGAACTTCGCCTTTTCTTAGCGTCAGATTCACGTTATCCAGCGCCAGCACGCCCGGGAATTGTTTGCTGATATTCTCAAGAGTGATAAATGCGGTGGTGTCTGCCATGGACAATACCTCTGCGAGCGTCCGGGGGGACGCTGAGTGTTAGTTTGGTTGATAGCGCCGACCAGACGGTCGGCGTTAAGGTTCCCTGGTGTTGGCTAAAGCCTTAGAAACCAAGTGATTGTGCGTTGTCTTTGGTGACTTCGAGGATCTTGTTAAAGCGGATCACTTTCTTCTCCGTGTCGATATCGGCTTTCCCTAAACCATCGATACTCAGATCGGCGTTCACTTCTTTGCCCTGCAACAGCTGATCGGCAACTGTTACCAGCGCGTAGCCCGCGTCTTTTGGATCCCACAGCAGCGCTTTTTTGATATCACCGCGCATCAGATAAGGCGCAGCCTGTGCTGGCATGGCGATCCCGACGACGGCGATCTTATCTTTGGCGCGTTTTTTCTGCACAGCCTGACCCGCACCGATTGGACCCAGTGAACCGAAGCCGATAATGCCCTTCATCTGCGGGTAGGTTTTCATCAGATCCAGCGTTGTGGCGTAGGATTTATCGATGCTTTCCGCGACCGGCAGACGTGAAGTGACCTCGAACATTTCCGGATATTTTTCTTTCTGGTACTTAATTGCATAATCCGCCCACGCGTTATGCAGTGGGACCGTCAGCGAACCAACATAGATGGCATACCCGCCTTTGCCGCCCATATTTTTCGCTAACTCATCGACGTTGGCCTGGGCGTATTTTTCACTGTCGATGGTTTCGATATCCCACTGGCCAATTTGCTCATCTGGGGATTCGTGCGTCAGCACCACGATGCCTTTATCGCGCGCTTTTTTCAGTACCGGCTCAAGGACCTTGGCATCATTCGGCACCACGATGATCGCATTAACGTTTTTGGCGATCAGATCCTCAATCACTTTCACCTGCTGCGCCGGGTCCGGCGTTGAAGGCCCGGTCTGGTAAGCATTCACATCCAGTTTTTTTGCTGCTTCATTTACGCCGGTTTCCATCCGGTTAAACCATGGGATCCCGGTGACTTTGGCAACCACAGCAATTTCATATTTTTCCGCCGCAAAGGACGTGCCGGACAACATGCATGCAGAAACCAGGGTTGCACTGAGTAATGCGAGTTTGAATTTCATAGTTGTACCTTTCGTAGGGGGCAGGACATGTCACGGCGTGAAGTTAACAATGAATGGAAGAGGGAATGAATCATAAGTTTAATGAATGTGATCTATGCCCATTATTGTGAATTTATAGAAATAAAATGGTTAATAATTAGTTAATTTTGCATGTTTTTACATTCAGATGCTCAAGTTTATTGTTAATAAAATATTAAAATGAAACTATAAATTAACAATTTATTATCATTTGACTTAGGTTGTGACGCCGAAAAGGTATTTGGATGGAATTTCCCGAAGAAGAAATTATCGAAATTGAGAACTGAATCGATACCGGAAAAGGGTGCTCAATATTTTTTCGTTCAATGGTATCCTCAGCACTCTTTCGCCAAACCCGGCATCATTATTTGTGGCGGTGTGGATTTTCATCGTGGAGAACTCATGCAAGGCGTTAAACGTATCATTATCACGTTGTTTCTCGCTGTCCTGTCCTTTGGCGCAGGCGCGCATCCCCACAGCTTTATCCATCTGAAAACTGAGATAGTGAGCGAGAATGACCAGTTCGTCGCGCTGAAAATGCGCTGGACGATGGATGAAATTACCTCGGCGGATCTTCTTTACGATGCGGGGAATGCCAAACCTGGTGATGAGATCTGGAAGAAACTGGCGGCGGAAGTGATGGCCAACGTTCTCGGGCAGCACTATTTCACCGAAGTGTGGCACGACGGGCAAAAGGTAAAGTTTAAAAACAGACCGACGGAATATGGCATGGAGCGTGAGGAACATCAGGCGGTGCTGACGTTCGTTTTGCCGCTGGCCGAAGCTCAGCCGCTGAGTGGTCAAAAATATACCCTTTCAACCTTCGACCCGACCTACTACGTTGATATGAGCTATGACAAAGACAGCGACGCCAGGCTGGGGCAGGCCATAAGCCAGAAATGCCGGATTTCAGTACATACGCCGACGCCCAATGAACAAACGCTGAGCTTTGCGCAGTCGCTGGATAAAGAAGACGCACCGCCGGAGGATATGGAGTTGGGTAAACAGTTTGCACAGACGGTAACGCTGCAATGTCAGTAGTTTATCAACAACGTGCAGCCAGACGTCGCTGGCTGACGCTATGGCCGCTGGCTGTCTTTTTGCTGTTGGCGGCAGGCGGCATACTGTGGCTATGGCAGGCCTGGCCGCAGGTGATGATGAAAAGTGTCGTCTGGCAGCGCGACGTTAACCAACAGATGAGCGGGTTGCTGAAAGCGGTTGCTGCCAGGCCGGCCCAGGCCGGGGGATCGCTGCTGCTGTTTAGTTTTCTCTACGGCGTTCTGCATGCGCTGGGGCCGGGACATGGAAAAGTCGTCATTACCACCTGGCTGGCAACGCACCCCTCGAAGCTGAAGTCGAGTATTGGCCTGACGCTAGCCTCATCTTTATTACAGGGGCTGGTCGCTATCGGGCTGGTGGTTGTAGTACTCACAGTCTTGCAGTTGCCTGCACGACAGCTACATATGAGTAGTTTCTGGCTGGAGAAAGGGAGTTATGCTCTGGTTGGCGTGTTGGGTGTTTTATTGTGCGTCCGTGCGCTGAAGAAATTGCGCCAGCTGCTGCGCCGTCCAAAATTCACTGCCTTCACGCCGCATCATGTGCATCACGAGGGTTGCGGCTGCGGGCATCAGCATTTGCCCGATCCTGAACAGCTGCAAAATGGTGATGACTGGCGTGCCCGGTTGATGATCGTGCTGTCTATGGGGATGCGCCCGTGCTCGGGGGCAATCATGGTCTTACTGTTCAGCAAAGTGATTGGCGTTTTTAGCTGGGGTATGGCGTCGGCGCTGGCGATGGCGGCAGGAACATCTTTGACGATTACGTCACTGGCTCTGCTGGTACACAGTTTCCGCTCGCTGGCGGTGAAACTTAGCGGGCATAAAGCGCCGGTATTGTGGCGACAGATTGGCTGGACGACGCTGGCGTTAGCCGGTGGTGCGGTGCTGATCGCTGCTGCGGTAGTGATGTGGATGAGTGCGGTGCCGGTAGGGCGAGGGATAAGACCGTTTTAGCACTGTTGTAGGATGAATGCCTGATGGCGCTTCGCTTATCAGGCCTACGGGGAACTTCCCTGGTAGGCCGGATAAGGCGCTAGCCGCCATCCGGCACCACAGCAGATTAACGCTTCAGCGCGTCGCTCAGTTCGTCACGCATGTTCGCCAGCATGGCTTTCACTACGCGTGGGTTACCTGCAACGATGTTGCCGGTCGCCATGTAGTTATGACCGCCGGTAAAGTCGCAAACCAGTGCGCCAGCTTCACGGGCAATCAGCTCACCTGCGGCGAAATCCCACGGGCGCAGGCCAATTTCGAAATACCCGTCAACGCGCGCAGCGGCAACGTAAGCCAGATCCAGCGCAGCAGAACCGGTGCGGCGGAAGTCCGCGCATTCGGTAAACATGTTGCCAAGAATTTTCATGTAAGAAGCGGCGTGCTGTTTGGCTTTGAACGGGAAACCGGTGGCGATGATGGTGCCATCCAGATCGCGGGCGGTGCTGCCACGCAGACGGTAGCCGTTCAGCTGTGCGCCCTGGCCACGGGTTGCGGTGAACAGTTCGTTACGCATTGGATCGTAAACAACGGCGACTTCAGTACGGCCTTTGATGCGTACTGCGATGGATACCGCGAAGTGCGGCAGACGTTTTACGAAGTTGGTGGTGCCATCCAGTGGATCGATAACCCATTGAACATCCAAATCTTCACCAACATGTTCACCGCTTTCTTCGGTGATGATGGTGTGCTGTGGGTAAGATTTGCGAATCGTTTCGATAATAATCGCTTCGGCGGCTTTATCGACGTTAGTCACGAAATCATTGCTGCCTTTCTGGCTGGTTTCTACAGAGTCTGGGGTTTCGTAGTGTTTGGCAATTACATTACCCGCCTTGCGCGCTGCGCGCACGGCGATGGTCAGCATCGGATGCATCGGTCTCTCTCACTGGATGTTAAAGAACGGGAAAACGGCGCAGAGTATAGCAGCGAGTTCGGAATATGTCTTCGTTTTATGATAATATGCCCGAATAATCTTTAGCCGAAGAAATACAATGCTGCAAAATATTCGAATCGTGCTGGTGGAAACCTCTCACACTGGCAACATGGGCTCTGTAGCCCGCGCAATGAAAACCATGGGTTTAACCAATCTGTGGCTGGTAAATCCACTGGTTAAACCGGACTCCCAGGCCATCGCCCTGGCAGCGGGTGCCAGTGATGTGATCGGCAGCGCGCAGATCGTCGATACGCTCGATGAAGCGCTGGCGGGCTGTAGCCTGGTGGTAGGCACCAGCGCGCGCTCCCGCACGCTGCCGTGGCCGATGCTGGATCCGCGTGAATGCGGTTTAAAAAGTGTCTCTGAAGCGACGAACTCGCCGGTGGCGCTGGTCTTTGGTCGTGAACGTGTTGGTCTGACCAACGAAGAGCTGCAGAAGTGCCATTATCACGTCGCCATTGCCGCGAACCCGGAATACAGTTCGCTCAACCTGGCGATGGCAGTGCAGGTCATCTCTTATGAAGTGCGCATGGCCTGGCTGGCAACGCAGGAAAGCGACAAGGCAGCAGAATACGAAGAAGCTGAGTATCCGCTGGTCGATGATTTAGAGCGTTTTTACGGTCATCTGGAGCAAACGCTGCTGTCGACCGGGTTTATCCGTGAAGGGCACCCGGGACAGGTGATGAATAAGCTGCGCCGTTTGTTTACCCGTGCGCGTCCAGAAAGCCAGGAGTTGAACATCCTGCGCGGGATTTTAGCTTCAATCGAGCAGCAGAATAAAAGCAAGTAACTGTACTAATGCCGGATGCGCTTCGCTTATCCGGTCTACAGGCCGCACGATTCGTAGGCCGGATAAGCGAAGCGCATCCGGCAAGCGAAAATGGCACTGAAGGTTAAATACCTGACTAAATTAGTCAAGTAAATAGTTGACTGATTTAGTCGGGAATGTCAGACTTGCCCCTGCTATGCAATACCCCCATTTTACAATAAAAAACCCCGGGCAGGGGCGAGTTTGAGGCTAAGTAAGACATGAGACTGACATCAAAAGGGCGTTATGCCGTGACCGCAATGTTGGACGTTGCGCTCAACTCCGAAACGGGCCCGGTACCGTTGGCTGATATTTCTGAACGTCAGGGAATTTCCCTGTCATATCTGGAGCAGCTGTTTTCCCGTTTGCGTAAAAACGGTCTGGTTTCCAGCGTACGTGGACCAGGCGGCGGGTATCTGCTGGGTAAAGATGCCGGCAGCATCGCAGTAGGTGAAGTGATTAGCGCTGTTGACGAGTCTGTAGATGCGACCCGTTGCCAGGGCAAAGGCGGTTGTCAGGGCGGCGATAAATGCCTGACCCACGCGCTGTGGCGCGATCTGAGCGATCGTCTGACCGGTTTCCTCAACAACATTACGTTGGGCGAACTGGTAAATAATCAGGAAGTCCTGGATGTGTCTGGTCGCCAGCATACCCATGACGCTCCACGCACTAATCGTGCTCAAGACGCGATCGACGTTAAGTTACGCGCATAATAAAAGTATTTTAGAATCAGGCCGGGGTGCTACACACCCCGTTAACTCGGTCGTACATCCAGCCGGTTGCCTGATTCCTTGCATTGAAGCGATGTACGGAGTTTATAGAGCAATGAAATTACCGATCTATCTCGATTACTCCGCAACCACGCCGGTGGACCCGCGTGTTGCCGAGAAAATGATGCAGTGTCTGACCCTGGACGGAAACTTTGGTAACCCAGCGTCTCGTTCACACCGTTTTGGCTGGCAGGCTGAAGAGGCGGTAGATATCGCCCGTAACCAGATTGCCGACCTCGTGGGCGCTGACCCGCGTGAAATCGTATTTACTTCCGGTGCGACTGAATCCGATAACCTGGCGATTAAAGGTGCAGCCAACTTTTATCAGAAAAAAGGCAAGCACATCATCACCAGCAAAACCGAACACAAAGCCGTGCTGGATACCTGTCGTCAGCTGGAGCGCGAAGGGTTCGAAGTTACCTACCTCGCCCCGCAGCGTAACGGCATTATCGACCTGAAAGAACTTGAAGCGGCAATGCGTGACGACACCATCCTCGTGTCCATCATGCATGTGAACAACGAAATCGGCGTGGTGCAGGATATCGCGACTATCGGCGAAATGTGCCGTGCTCGCGGCATCATCTATCACGTTGATGCGACCCAGAGCGTGGGCAAACTGCCTATCGATCTGAGCCAACTGAAAGTTGACCTGATGTCCTTCTCCGGCCACAAAATCTATGGTCCGAAAGGTATCGGCGCGCTATACGTTCGTCGTAAACCGCGTATTCGTATTGAAGCGCAGATGCACGGCGGCGGTCACGAGCGCGGTATGCGTTCCGGTACGCTGCCTGTGCACCAGATCGTCGGTATGGGTGAAGCTTACCGTATCGCTAAAGAAGAGATGGAAACAGAGATGGCGCGCCTGCGCAGTCTGCGTAACCGTCTGTGGAATGGCGTGAAAGATATGGAAGAGGTGTACCTCAACGGTGACCTCGAGCAGGGCGCACCAAACATTCTCAACGTCAGCTTCAACTTTGTTGAAGGCGAGTCGCTGATTATGGCGCTGAAAGACCTGGCGGTATCCTCCGGTTCTGCATGTACTTCTGCAAGCCTGGAGCCATCCTACGTGCTGCGCGCGCTGGGGATGACCGACGAGCTGGCACACAGCTCAATTCGTTTCTCTTTAGGTCGTTTCACTACCGAAGAAGAGATTGACTATGCCATCAATCTGGTTCGCAACTCCATCGGCCGCCTGCGCGACCTTTCTCCGCTGTGGGAAATGTTCAAACAGGGCGTGGATCTGAACAGCATTGAATGGTCACATCACTAATCGGTACCGATAAGGAGAATTCAGCATGGCTTACAGCGAAAAAGTAATCGATCATTACGAGAATCCACGTAACGTGGGCTCTTTTGACAACAGCGACGAGAACGTGGGCAGCGGCATGGTGGGTGCACCGGCCTGTGGCGACGTGATGAAGTTGCAGATCAAAGTCAACAATGAGGGTATCATTGAAGACGCGCGTTTCAAGACTTACGGCTGCGGTTCCGCTATTGCTTCCAGCTCTCTGGTTACCGAATGGGTAAAAGGGAAATCTCTGGACGAAGCACAGGCGATTAAAAACACCGATATCGCCGACGAGCTTGAACTGCCACCGGTGAAAATTCACTGCTCTATTCTGGCTGAAGACGCGATTAAAGCCGCGATTGCGGATTACAAAAGCAAACGTGAAGCAAAATAATTAAGAGTTGAGGTTTTATTATGTCGATTACCTTAAGCGACAGTGCAGCAGCGCGTGTAAATACCTTCCTGGCAAACCGCGGTAAAGGGTTTGGTCTGCGTCTGGGCGTGAGAACCTCCGGCTGCTCAGGTATGGCCTATGTACTGGAATTTGTTGACGAGCCGGCGGCTGAAGATACCGTGTTTGAAGACAAAGGCGTAAAAGTCGTGATCGACGGTAAGAGCCTGCAATTCCTCGACGGTACGCAGTTAGACTTCGTCAAAGAAGGTCTGAACGAAGGGTTTAAGTTCACTAACCCGAACGTGAAAGACGAATGTGGATGCGGCGAAAGCTTCCACGTGTAACGCGCTTACTGATAACCCCACCGTGGTCGCCTGCGCGTGGGGTTTGTTTTACCTGACTCTCTGGTTTTGCCTCATCGAACAACAGAGAATCGATGCCCTGAGAATGTTATGGACTACTTCACCCTCTTTGGCTTACCGGCCCGTTATCAGCTCGATACTCAGGCGCTGAGCCTACGTTTTCAGGATCTACAACGTCAGTATCATCCTGATAAATTCGCCAGCGGTTCCCAGGCGGAACAACTTGCTGCGGTTTCGCAGTCCGCCACTATCAACCAGGCCTGGCAAACGCTGCGTCATCCTTTGATGCGCGCAGAATACTTATTGTCTTTACACGGTTTTGATATCCGCAGCGAGCAGCACACGGTGCGCGATACCGCGTTCCTGATGGAGCAACTTGAGCTGCGTGAAGAGCTGGACGAGATTGAACAGGCAAAAGACAGTCAACGTTTAGATGCGTTTATGAAACGCGTCAGCGAAATGTATAACGTTCGCCATCAACTGATGGTGGAACAGCTGGATAGCGAGACGTGGGACGCAGCGGCAGATACCGTGCGTAAGCTGCGTTTTCTCGATAAACTGCGAAGCAGTGCAGAACAACTCGAAGAAAAACTGCTCGATTTTTAATTTCCGGAAGCGAAAATGGCCTTATTACAAATTAGTGAGCCTGGTCTGAGCGCCGCGCCGCACCAGCGTCGTCTGGCGGTAGGTATCGATTTAGGCACTACCAACTCCCTGGTTGCGACCGTACGCAGCGGCCAGGCCGAAACGCTGGCAGACCATGAAGGTCGCCACCTGTTGCCGTCAGTGGTTCACTATCAGCAGCAGGGCTACTCTGTCGGTTATGATGCCCGCGCCAATGCCGCGCTGGATACGGCCAACACCGTCAGCTCGGTAAAACGCATGATGGGCCGCTCTCTGGCGGATATTCAGGCGCGTTACCCGCATCTGCCTTATACGTTCCACGCGAGCGAAAACGCTTTGCCGATGATTGAAACCGCAGCCGGTTTGCTTAACCCGGTGCGTGTCTCCGCTGATATTCTGAAAGCGCTGGCCGCGCGGGCTACCGAATCGCTGTCCGGCGAACTGGACGGCGTGGTAATCACCGTTCCGGCTTACTTTGACGATGCACAGCGTCAGGGGACCAAAGACGCCGCGCGTCTGGCGGGCCTGCACGTATTGCGTCTGCTGAACGAACCGACCGCAGCGGCGATCGCGTATGGTCTGGACTCCGGTCAGGAAGGCGTGATCGCAGTCTACGATCTTGGCGGCGGTACGTTTGATATTTCTATTCTGCGCCTGAGCCGTGGCGTGTTTGAAGTGCTGGCGACCGGCGGTGATTCCGCGCTCGGCGGCGATGATTTTGACCATCTGCTGGCCGATTACATTCGCGAGCAGGCGGGCGTGGCCGATCGCAGCGATAACCGCGTTCAGCGTGAACTGCTGGATGCCGCGATTGCAGCGAAAATCGCACTTAGCGACGCTGATTCTGTAACGGTTAACGTGGCTGGATGGCAGGGTGAAATCACTCGTGAAACCTTTAATGAACTCATTTCCGCACTGGTCAAGCGTACGCTGCTGGCCTGCCGTCGCGCGCTGAAAGATGCGGGCGTGGAGCCGCAAGATGTGCTGGAAGTTGTGATGGTTGGCGGTTCAACGCGCGTGCCTCTGGTACGTGAACGCGTCGGTGAATTTTTTGGCCGCACGCCGCTGACCTCTATTGACCCGGACAAAGTGGTCGCTATCGGTGCGGCAATTCAGGCGGATATTCTGGTCGGGAATAAGCCGGACAGCGAAATGCTGCTGCTGGACGTTATCCCGCTGTCTCTGGGACTGGAAACCATGGGCGGTCTGGTGGAGAAAGTGATCCCGCGTAACACCACTATCCCAGTGGCGCGCGCGCAGGACTTTACCACCTTTAAAGATGGCCAGACCGCGATGTCCATTCACGTGATGCAAGGCGAGCGTGAACTGGTGCAGGACTGCCGTTCCCTGGCGCGTTTTGCGCTGCGCGGCATCCCGGCATTGCCAGCAGGCGGCGCGCATATTCGCGTGACCTTCCAGGTAGATGCTGATGGGCTGCTGAGCGTCACCGCCATGGAGAAATCCACAGGCGTTGAGTCCTCAATCCAGGTTAAACCGTCCTACGGTCTGACCGACAGTGAAATCGCCTCCATGATTCAGGATTCGATGAGTTTTGCCGAGCAGGACGTAAAAGCCCGTATGCTGGCAGAACAGAAAGTCGAAGCGGCACGCGTACTGGAAAGTTTATCCGGTGCGCTGAACGCTGATGCCGCGCTGTTAAGCGCCGCAGAACGTCAGGCTATCGACACCGCCGCCGCGCACTTGAGCGAGGTTGCACAGGGTGACGATGTTGACGCGATAGAACAAGCCATTAAAAACGTAGACAAACAAACCCAGGAATTCGCCGCTCGCCGCATGGACAAATCCGTCCGTAGCGCGCTGAAAGGCCATTCCGTGGACGAGGTTTAATATGCCAAAGATTGTTATTTTGCCTCATCAGGATCTCTGTCCCGATGGCGCAGTTCTGGAAGCTGAGACCGGCGAAACCATTCTCGACGTTGCCCTGCGTAACGGGATCGAGATTGAACACGCCTGTGAAAAATCCTGTGCCTGTACTACCTGCCACTGCATCGTGCGTGAAGGTTTTGATTCTTTGCCGGAAAGCACAGAAGAAGAAGACGACATGCTGGATAAAGCCTGGGGACTGGAGCCGGAGAGCCGTTTAAGCTGTCAGGCGCGGGTAACCGAGGACGATTTAGTGGTCGAAATCCCACGTTACACAATCAATCATGCGCGTGAGCATTAACAGAGGGTAGTATGGGACTGAAGTGGACCGATAGCCGCGAAATCGGCGAGGCGCTGTATGACGCTTTCCCCGATCTCGATCCCAAGACCGTTCGTTTCACCGATCTGCACCAGTGGATCTGTGACCTGGAAGAGTTCGATGATGATCCTCAGGCATCGAACGAAAAAATCCTTGAGGCCATTTTGCTGGTCTGGCTGGACGAAGCCGAATAAGTCAACGGGCTGCCCACGGGTGGCCCGTTTTCCTGTATGCGCGAAAATAAGGATAAATAAAATGACAGAAGCCATGAAAATTACGCTTTCCACGCAACCCGCCGATGCCCGCTGGGGTGAAAAGGCGACATACAGCATTAATAATGACGGCATTACCCTGCACCTGAACGGAAAAGATGACCTCGGCCTTATCCAGCGTGCCGCGCGTAAAATCGACGGCCTGGGTATTAAACACGTTCAACTGGATGGTGAAGGCTGGGATACCGAACGTAGCTGGGCGTTCTGGCAGGGCTACAAGGGACCAAAAGGCACCCGCAAAGTTGAGTGGGCCGCTCTGGACGAAGCGCAGCGCAAAGAGCTGGATAGCCGTCTGAAGATTATTGACTGGGTGCGCGATACCATTAACGCCCCGGCAGAAGAGCTGGGCCCTGAACAGCTGGCGCAGCGCGCTGTTGATCTGCTGTGCTCCGTCGCGTGCGATAACGTCTCTTACCGCATCACCAAAGGTGAAGATCTGCGCGAGCAGAACTACATGGGTCTGCATACCGTGGGTCGCGGCTCTGAACGTCCGCCGGTGCTGCTGGCGCTGGACTACAACCCAACAGGCGACAAAGAAGCCCCGGTTTATGCCTGCCTGGTTGGTAAGGGAATTACTTTTGATTCCGGTGGTTACAGCATCAAGCAAAGCGCATTTATGGACTCAATGAAGTCCGACATGGGCGGTGCGGCAACGGTCACCGGCGCGTTGGCATTTGCCATCACCCGTGGTCTGAACAAGCGCGTGAAGCTGTATCTGTGTTGCGCGGATAACCTGATTAGCGGCAACGCCTTTAAGCTCGGCGATATCATTCACTATCGCAACGGTAAAAAAGTTGAAGTGATGAATACCGATGCCGAAGGACGTCTGGTGCTGGCCGATGGCCTGATCGATGCCAGCGCGCAGAAACCGGAGCTGATTATTGATGCTGCCACGCTGACCGGCGCGGCGAAAACCGCGCTGGGCAATGATTACCACGCGCTGTTTAGCTTTGATGATCAGCTGGCTGCTCGCCTGCTGGCAAGTGCGGCGCAAGAAAACGAACCGTTCTGGCGTCTGCCGCTGGCAGAGTTCCATCGTAGTCAGTTGCCGTCTAACTTTGCCGAACTGAATAACACCGGCAGCGCGGCTTACCCGGCTGGTGCAAGCACCGCGGCGGGCTTCCTGTCCCATTTCGTGGAAAACTACCAGCAGGGCTGGCTGCACATCGACTGCTCCGCAACCTATCGCAAAGCGCCGGTTGAACAGTGGTCTGCGGGCGCAACCGGTCTGGGTGTGCGCACGATTGCGAATCTGCTGACCGCATAATTTATTACTGTATTGCCGGATGGCGCTACGCTTATCCGGCCTACATGTATTCATCCAATTTGTGATACTTATGTCCGAAACAAAAAACGAATTAGAAACGTTGCTGGAGCAAGCGGCAACAGAGCCTGCGCATCGTCCGGCATTTTTCCGTACTTTACTGGAATCCACCGTCTGGGTTCCGGGTACTGCCGCAGAAGGCGAGGCGGTGGTTGAAGACAGCGCTCTCGACCTGCAGCACTGGGAAAAAGAAGACGGCACGACCGTGATCCCGTTCTTCACCTCTCTGGAAGCCCTGCAGCAGGCGGTGGAAGATGAGCAAGCATTTGTCGTTATGCCGGTGCGTACGTTGTTTGAAATGACGCTCGGCGAAACGCTGTTTCTCAACGCGAAACTGCCGACCGGTAAAGAGTTTATGCCGCGTGAAATCAGCCTGCTGAT
The DNA here is from genome assembly GCF_030333005.1 of Citrobacter sp. Cpo030. Lineage (NCBI taxonomy): Bacteria > Pseudomonadati > Pseudomonadota > Gammaproteobacteria > Enterobacterales > Enterobacteriaceae > Citrobacter > Citrobacter sp. Cpo030. The sequence continues at coordinate 22,579 of NZ_JAOWGT010000056.1, forward strand.
GGGGGAAGAGGGGAATCCGCTCAGCACCCAGGAAGTACTGGAAGGTGGTGAATCGCTGATCCTCTCTGAAGTCGCTGAACCTCCGGCGCAAATGATTGACTCGCTGACTACGCTGTTTAAAACCATTAAGCCGGTAAAACGCGCGTTTCTCTGCTCAATCAAAGAAAGCGCGGAAGCCCAGCCGAATCTGCTGATTGGTATTGAAGCAGAAGGGGATATTGAAGAGATCATCCACGCTGCTGGCAGCGTCGCGACCGATACGCTGCCGGGCGATGAACCTATTGATATCTGCCAGGTGAAGAAGGGTGAGAAGGGCGTGAGCCACTTTATCACTGAGCATATCGCACCGTTCTACGAACGCCGCTGGGGCGGTTTCCTGCGCGACTTTAAACAGAACCGGATTATCTAAATTGTAGGCCGGATAAGCGAAGCGCTATCCGGCTTTTCCAGCTTTATAATTGCGGTTCTACCGGTAAATCGTTGCGTGCTCCCCATTCGCTCCATGCGCCGTCATACAATGCGACGTCAGAAACGCCCAGCGTGGCAAGTGCCAGCACGACGACGGCAGCCGTTACGCCGGAGCCGCAGCTGGCGATAATAGGGCGGTCAAAGCTCACGCCGTGGCTGAAGAAAATAGCATCCAGCTCATCGGTGGTTTTCAGTTCGCCGTCACGAACCAGTTCTGTCCACGGTACGTTAAGCGCACCCGGCACATGACCACGTTTCAGACCAGGACGCGGCTCGTCAACTTCGCCATTAAAACGCGCAGCCGGACGTGCATCGACGATCTGCGCCGTTTTTTCATGACTGGCCAGCAGTACATCGGTAACGCGCACAACTGCGTCAGGCGTAAAGGCCACGTTAAATTCACCTTCAGGTACATCCTCATCGCCTTCCTTGAGCATTAGCTCATCGCGCTTCCAGCCTGCCAGACCTCCTGCCAGAATGGAGACATTTTCGACGCCAAATGTCCGCAGCATCCACCATGCGCGTGGCGCGGAAAACAGATTACCGTCATCGTAGATAACCAGATGCTTATCCTGATCAACGCCCAGCTCGCGCATCGCAACGGCAAAGGCTTCGGGGCGTGGCATCATATGCGGTAGCGGTGAGGTATGATCGGAAAGCGCTTCAATATCAAAAAATACTGCGCCAGGAATATGGCCCTCACGATACTCCTCGCCAACATCGCGATCTTCCTGTCCTGGAGGTGCCATCCGGGCATCAAGAATTTGTATTTCCGGGTCGTCAATGTGTTCGGCAAGCCAGTCGGCAGCGACAAAGAAGGCGGTGGTCATAGGCATCTCCATTTTTACCAGGTTTTGGCAAATTGTCGGATGTTTACCGTAAAGCGACAAGTAAAACAGGCTGATTTGTCAGGTGAATCCACATTAATCACTTAAATTAAGACAACGTTGTTCAGTTACTGACTTCCACAGCCGGAAATCTGACGCATAATAGTTGTTCTACGTAGCTAACGGGCCACTACGGCCAGGGATGAAAAATGAAACATTTACGCGTAGCGGCCTGCATGCTGATGCTGGCACTGGTCGGGTGCGATAATAATAACGAAAAATCACCGACGGCTGCGAAACCTGATGCACCTGCGCCACAGACTGCGCCAGCAAAAGATAAAGCTCAATTACAAAAGCTGGTGCAGCAAAGCCAGGGCAAGTCGCTGACGCTGCTGGATGCCTCAGAGGTCCAGCTCGACGGTGCGGCAACGCTCGTTTTGACCTTCTCCATTCCCCTCGATCCAGAACAAGATTTTTCCCGCGTCGTGCACGTTGTTGATAAAAAAAGCGGCAAAGTGGATGGTGCCTGGGAGCTGGCGCCAAATCTGAAAGAGCTGCGCTTACGCCATCTGGAACCTAACCGGGAACTGGTGGTGACCATTGAGCGTGATTTGCTGGCGCTGAATAAAGCGACGTTCGCTATTGATTATGAAAAAAACATTACCACCCGCGATGTACAGCCAAGCGTAGGGTTTGCCAGTCGCGGCTCGCTGCTGCCGGGAAAAGTAATTGAAGGCCTGCCGGTAATGGCCCTCAACGTTAACAGCGTGGATGTGAACTTCTTTCGCGTGAAGCCTGAATCGCTCGGCGCATTTGTCAGCCAGTGGGAATACCGCAATTCGTTGACGAACTGGGAATCTGACAATCTGCTGAAAATGGCGGAACTGGTGTATACCGGACGCTTTGATCTCAATCCTGCGCGTAACACCCGTGAGAAGCTGCTGCTGCCGTTGAGCGATATCAAGCCGTTGCAGCAAGCAGGTGTTTACATCGCGGTGATGAATCAGGCTGGACAATACAACTACAGTAATGCCGCTACGCTGTTCACGCTCAGCGATATTGGTGTGTCTGCGCACCGTTACCATAATCAACTGGATGTCTTTACACAGAGTCTGGAAAATGGCGCTGCGCAGCAGGGTATTGAGGTCACGTTACTCAACGAAAAAGGACAGACGCTGGCGCAGGCTACCAGCGACGCGCAGGGTCATGTCAAACTGGAGACTGATAAAGACGCGGCTTTATTGCTGGCCCGCAAAGACGGGCAAACCACGCTGCTGGATTTGAAACTCCCGGCGTTGGATCTGGCTGAATTTGATATTGCCGGTGCACCGGGATACAGCAAACAGTTCTTTATGTTTGGTCCCCGTGACCTCTATCGTCCTGGCGAAACGGTGATCCTCAACGGATTACTGCGTGACAGCGACGGCAAAACGTTGCCCGACCAGCCGGTGAAGCTGGAGGTCGTAAAGCCCGACGGGCAAGTGTTACGTTCGGTGGTTAGCCAGCCGGAGAACGGTCTGTACCGCTTTAGCTGGCCGCTGGACACTAACGCGCCAACCGGTATGTGGCATATTCGTGCTAATACGGGCGACAACCAGTCACGGATGTGGGATTTCCACGTCGAAGATTTTATGCCTGAGCGGATGGCGCTCAATCTCTCCGCCAATAAGATTCCGGTAGCTCCGGCTGATGAAGTGAAGTTCTCGGTAGTGGGCTACTACCTGTACGGCGCGCCCGCTAACGGCAATGCTCTGCAAGGACAGCTTTTCCTGCGCCCGCTGCGCGAAGCGGTGCAGGCATTGCCGGGGTTCCAATTTGGTAATATTGCCGAAGAAAACCTGTCCCGCAGCCTCGATGAAGTTCAGCTTACGCTGGATGAACACGGTCGCGGCGAAGTGACCACCAACAGCCAATGGCAGGAGACGCATTCTCCGTTACAGGTGATCCTGCAAGCCAGCCTGCTGGAATCTGGTGGCCGCCCGGTGACGCGTCGGGCTGAACAAGCCATCTGGCCTGCGGACACGCTGCCGGGTATTCGTCCGCAGTTTGCGGCAAAAGCCGTCTATGACTACCGCACTGATACCACTGTGAATCAGCCTATCGTTGATGAAAACAGCAACGCCGCTTTCGACATTGTTTATGCCGATGCGCAGGGCGAGAAAAAAGCGGTGTCCGGTTTGCAGGTGCGTTTGATCCGCGAGCGCCGGGATTACTACTGGAACTGGTCTGAAGGCGAGGGCTGGCAATCACAGTTCGATCAAAAGGATCTGGTTGAAGGTGAGCAGACTCTGGATCTTAAGGCCGATGAAACCGGTAAAGTCAGCTTCCCGGTTGAGTGGGGTGCCTATCGTCTGGAAGTGAAAGCCCCGAATGATGCGGTGAGCAGCGTACGCTTCTGGGCAGGTTATAGCTGGCAGGATAACAGCGATGGCAGTGGGGCTGTGCGTCCCGATCGCGTGACTCTGAAACTGGACAAACCCAGCTATCGTCCTGGCGATACCATGAAGCTGCACGTTGCCGCTCCCGCTGCTGGCAAAGGTTATGCGATGGTGGAATCCAGCGAAGGCCCGCTGTGGTGGCAAGAAATAGACGTACCGGCGGATGGTCTCGATATCTCCATCCCAATCGATAAAACCTGGAATCGCCACGATTTGTATCTCAGTGCGCTGGTGGTTCGTCCTGGCGACAAGTCCCGTTCGGCCACGCCAAAACGGGCGGTCGGTTTACTGCATTTGCCGTTAGGTGATGAAAACCGTCGTCTGACGCTGGCGCTGGAAAACCCGGCGAAAATACGGCCAAACCAGCCGTTGACCGTCAAGATTAAAGCCAGCGTCAAAAATGGCGACGTACCAAAACAGGTTAACGTGCTGGTCTCTGCCGTTGATAGCGGGGTGTTGAACATTACCGATTACGCCACGCCAGATCCGTGGCAGGCGTTTTTCGGGCAAAAACGCTATGGCGCGGATATTTATGATATTTACGGCCAGGTGATCGAAGGGCAAGGGCGGCTGGCGGCGCTGCGCTTTGGTGGAGATGGCGATGAATTAAAACGCGGCGGTAAGCCACCGGTTAATCACGTCAATATCGTGGCGCAACAGGCGCTGCCGGTCACGCTCAACGAGCAGGGCGAAGGTACGGTGACGCTACCGATTGGTGATTTCAACGGCGAGCTACGGGTAATGGCACAGGCCTGGACGGCGGATGACTTTGGCAGTAGTGAAAGCAAGGTGATTGTTGCCGCGCCGGTAATTGCTGAACTGAATATGCCGCGTTTTCTGGCGGGAGGCGATACCTCGCGCCTGACGCTGGACGTGACTAACCTGACTGACAAACCGCAAACGCTGAATATTAAGCTCGCGTCCAATGGCTTACTGGAGCTGATGGGGCAAGATCCTGCTCCGGTAAATCTGGCACCAGGCGTACGGACTACGTTGTTTATTCCGGTGCGTGCGCGGGAGGGGTTTGGCGATGGCGAAATTCAGGCAGAAATTAGCGGTCTGACTTTACCGGGTGAAACGCTGCCAGTTCAGCATAAACAGTGGAAGATTGGCGTGCGTCCGGCGTTCCCGGCGCAAACCGTTAATAACGGTGTCGCACTTCAGCCGGGCGCAACCTGGCAGCTTCCGGGCGAAGAACTGACCAATTTCTCCCCTGCAACGATGCAGGGACAACTGCTGTTCAGCGGTAAGCCGCCGCTAAATCTGGCGCGTTATATCCGCGAACTGAAGGCTTACCCTTACGGCTGCCTGGAGCAAACGGCGAGCGGGTTGTTCCCATCCTTATACACCAACGCTGCGCAATTGAAGGCGTTAGGTATTGTGGGTGATAGCGATGAAAAACGCCGTGCTGCAGTCGATATTGGGATTTCTCGTTTAGTGCAGATGCAGCGTGATAACGGCGGTTTCGCGTTGTGGGATAAAAACGGGTCGGAAGAGTACTGGCTGACCGCGTATGTCATGGATTTCCTCGTTCGGGCAAATGAACAGGGCTACAGCGTCCCGGTAGAGGTCATTAACCGTGGCAACGAGCGGCTGCTGCGCTATTTGCAGGATCCAGGAATGTTGTCGATTCGCTATACCGACGACTCTTCAGCAAGCCGGTTTGCCGTACAAGCCTACGCCGCGTTGGTTCTGGCGCGTCAGCAAAAAGCCCCGCTCGGCGCATTGCGTGAGATCTGGGAGCGTCGTGCGCAAGCGGCCTCTGGTTTACCGCTGTTACAACTGGGAATCGCGCTGAAAAATATGGGCGATGCTAACCGCAGTGAACAGGCGTTGACGGTAGCGCTGAATACGCCGCGCCGCGATACGCAACAGTGGATGGCGGATTACGGCAGTGCGTTGCGGGATAACGCGTTGATGCTGGCCTTGCTCGAAGAGAACAAGCTCAAACCTGACGTGCAGAATACGCTGCTGAACACGTTGTCAGAACAGGCCTTTGGGCAGCGCTGGCTCTCGACTCAGGAAAATAATGCGTTGTTCCTTGCCGCGCGTACGTTACAGGACTTGCCAGGCACATGGCAGGCGCAAACGTCATTCTCGGAGCAACCGTTAGCCGGGGAGAAATCACAGACGCGTAATCTGGATGCCGATGCGCTGTCTACGCTGAGCGTCACCAATACCGGTAATCAACCGCTGTGGCTGCGTCTGGATGTGAGCGGTTATCCGCAAACCTCACCGACGCCTGCCAGCAACGTTCTGCATATTGAGCGTCAAATTCTGGGGCTCGACGGAAACAGCAAATCGCTGGATTCTCTGCGTAGCGGCGAGCTGGTGCTGGTCTGGCTGGAGGTGAAAGCCAGCCAGAATGTGCCGGATGCACTGGTGGTTGACTTACTGCCAGCAGGACTGGAACTGGAAAACCAGAATCTGGCCAACGGCAGCGCCAGCCTGCAGGATAGCGGCAGCGAAGTGGCGAATCTGCTTAATCAGATGCAGCAGGCAGATATCCAGCACGTTGAGTTCCGTGACGATCGCTTTGTCGCTGCGGTGGCGGTCAATGAAGGACAACCGGTTACGCTGGTGTATCTGGCGCGAGCGGTGACGCCGGGGACCTACCAGGTTCCCGTCCCACAGGTGGAATCAATGTATGTTCCGCAGTGGCGCGCGACCGGTGCGACAGAGGGACTTTTGATTGTCAGACCGTAAATGATGCGCGGGTTGGGTAAACGCGGCTGCTGGCTCTGGCTGGCAGCCGTTGCGCTATTGATTGTGGCGGCAGTTTGGGCGGCAGATAAAATCTGGCCGCTGCCCTTGCACGAAGTCGATCCGGCACGGGTCGTGGTGGCACATGATGGTACGCCACTCTGGCGCTTTGCCGATGCCGAAGGTATCTGGCGGTATCCGGTAACGATTGATGAGGTGTCGCCCCGCTACCTTGAGGCGCTAATTAACTACGAAGACCGCTGGTTCTGGAAGCATCCCGGCGTCAATCCGTTTTCAGTACTGCGCGCAGCATGGCAGGACCTCTCCTCTGGGCGCGTGGTTTCGGGCGGCAGTACGCTCACCATGCAGGTCGCACGATTACTCGATCCTCATCCGCGAACCTTTGGCGGCAAGTTTCGCCAGCTCTGGCGCGCATTGCAGCTGGAATGGCATCTCTCCAAACGCGACATCCTGACACTGTATCTCAACCGTGCGCCGTTTGGCGGTACGCTGCAGGGTGTGGGGGCGGCAAGCTGGGCCTATCTTGGTAAATCACCCGCGCAATTGAGTTACTCCGATGCCGCGCTGCTGGCTGTTTTGCCACAGGCACCGAGTCGCCTGCGCCCGGACCGTTGGCCGGACCGTGCTGAAGCGGCGCGTAATAAAGTGCTCGAACGTATGGCGACCCAGGGCATTTGGCCTGCCAGACAGGTACAGGAGTCGCGTGAAGAGCCAGTCTGGCTGGCGCCCCGGCAAATGCCGCAGTTAGCGCCGTTATTCTCGCGCATGATGCTGGGAAAAAGCCGGAGCGATAAAATCGTGACTACCCTTGATGCCGGATTGCAGCGTCAACTGGAAGAGCTGGCGCAGAACTGGAAGGGGCGCTTACCTGCACGCAGTTCGCTGGCAATGATTGTGGTCGATCACACCGATATGAGCGTGCGTGGTTGGGTGGGGTCGGTAGATATGAATGACGACTCCCGCTTTGGTCATGTGGATATGGTGAATGCGATCCGTTCGCCAGGCTCGGTGCTGAAGCCGTTTGTTTACGGTCTGGCGCTGGATGACGGACTCATTCATCCCGCTTCGTTGTTGCAGGATGTGCCGCGGCGTACCGGGGACTATCGGCCGGGGAATTTTGACAGCGGTTTTCATGGCCCGGTGAGCATGAGCGAAGCGCTGGTAAGGTCGTTGAATTTACCCGCCGTGCAGGTACTCGAAGCTTATGGTCCGAAGCGTTTTGCCGCATCGTTACGTAACGTCGGCTTACCGCTGTATCTGCCCGCAGGGGCCGCGCCGAATCTGTCGCTGATTTTAGGTGGCGCGGGGGCAAGGCTGGAAGATATGGCTGCAGCGTACAGCGCCTTTGCCCGTCAGGGAAAAGCGGGAAAACTGCGTCTGCAGCCGGGCGACCCACTGCTTGAACGTCCATTGATGTCGGCGGGTGCGGCGTGGATTATTCGCCGCATTATGGCTGACGAAGCGCAACCATTGCCCGATAACGCGCTGAGCAGAGTGGTTCCGCTGGCGTGGAAAACGGGCACCAGCTATGGCTATCGCGATGCGTGGGCGATTGGCGTTAACGCTCGTTATGTGATCGGTATCTGGACTGGCAGACCAGACGGAACGCCGGTGGTGGGCCAGTTTGGATTTGCCAGCGCCGTGCCGCTGCTCAATCAGGTCAACAATCTTTTGCTCTCTCGCGGGACAAATCAGCCGGAAGATCCTCGTCCTGAATCCGTGAGTCGCGGCGTGGTGTGCTGGCCGGGCGGGCAATCCCTTGCCCCCGGAGACAGCAACTGCCGTCGCCGTCTGGCAACCTGGTTACTGGATGGCAGTCAGCCGCCAACGTTATTATTGCCCGTGCAGGAAGGCGTTAATGGCATTCGTTTTCCTGTCTGGCTGGATGATGAAGGCAAACGTGTGGCGGCGGATTGCCCGCAGGCGCACGAGCAAACGTTAATCGTCTGGCCGTTGCCGCTGGAGCCATGGCTACCGGAATCAGAACGCCGTGGGGCGAGATTACCGCCAGTTTCTGCCACGTGTCCGCCGCTGGGACAAGACGCTTCACAGCCGTTGCAGTTGACAGGTATTCGTGATGGCGCGATTGTGAAGCGTTTACCCGGTTCTGCTCAAGCCTCATTGCCGGTGCAAACCAGTGGTGGGAGTGGTGAACGCTGGTGGTTTCTTAACGGTGAAAGGCTGGAAGAACGTGGACGTCGTCTTACGCTACGGCTGGCGACTAAAGGGGATTATCAACTGCTGGTGATGGATGACGCTGGTCAGGTAGCGACGGTGAGATTTTCGATGCAGTAGATCAGTTGGTGACTGTTTGTTGCTAAAATTCATCTTATTTTAAAGAAATGTTACCTTCATCAATAGTCAATTGCCGGGATGCTCTTTATAATCCGCGCCAGGTCGTACATCTATATAGACAACAACAGAACACATTACAGAGGTTATCATGGCTATTGAACGTACTTTTTCCATCATCAAACCAAACGCGGTGGCAAAAAACGTTATTGGGAGCATCTTTGCGCGCTTTGAAGCAGCAGGGTTCAAAATTGTCGGCACTAAAATGCTGCACCTGACCGTTGAGCAGGCACGTGGCTTCTATGCTGAGCACGATGGCAAACCGTTCTTTGACGGTCTGGTTGAATTTATGACCTCCGGTCCGATCGTTGTTTCTGTTCTGGAAAGCGAAAATGCCGTACAGCGTCATCGCGATCTGCTGGGCGCAACCAACCCGGCGAATGCGCTGGCTGGTACTCTGCGTGCAGACTATGCTGACAGCTTCACCGAGAACGGTACTCACGGTTCCGACTCCGTTGAGTCAGCGGCGCGCGAAATCGCCTATTTCTTTGGTGAAGGCGAGGTTTGCCCGCGTACGCGCTAATAAGCTCGTCCTGTAGGCCGGATAAGCGTTTGCGCATCCGGCTCTGCTTTGCCTGGTGGCGACGCTGATGCGTCTTATCAGGCCTACGATCTTCCTTTACATATTATTTTCGCTAATGCTTCGTGCAAACGTGGCATCCCTGCGCCAGACTTTGTACAATGCAACGCCCCGGAAGAGCAGATCGCTTGCCGGGGCGTTTCTTTTTAACCCTCCACGGGCCACAACGTGTAACAACGAGGCCGGAAAAAATTATGTCTGAATTAGTTAACACCTCTGAAGTCGTCATTCCTGCGGTTCCAAATAAAAATGGAAAAATTAACCTGCTGGATCTGAACCGTCAGCAAATGCGCGAATTCTTCAAAGAGATGGGCGAAAAACCGTTTCGTGCCGATCAGGTCATGAAGTGGATGTACCACTATTGCAGCGACAACTTTGATGACATGACTGACATCAACAAGGTGCTGCGTAACAAGCTGAAAGAAGTGGCTGAAATTCGCGCCCCGGAAGTGGTGGAAGAGCAGCGTTCTTCTGACGGTACGATCAAATGGGCTATCGCGGTTGGCGATCAGCGCGTTGAAACGGTGTATATCCCGGAAGACGATCGTGCGACCCTGTGTGTTTCTTCACAGGTCGGGTGCGCATTAGAGTGTAAATTCTGCTCTACGGCGCAACAGGGCTTTAACCGTAACCTACGGGTATCGGAGATCATTGGTCAGGTCTGGCGCGCGGCGAAGATCGTTGGTGCGGTGAAGGCTACGGGCGTGCGTCCTATTACCAACGTGGTGATGATGGGGATGGGCGAGCCGTTGCTCAACCTGACCAACGTGGTTCCGGCGATGGAAATCATGCTCGATGACTTCGGTTTTGGGCTGTCCAAGCGTCGCGTCACGCTCTCCACCTCAGGCGTTGTCCCTGCGCTGGATAAGCTGGGTGATATGATTGACGTCGCGCTGGCGATTTCTCTGCATGCGCCGAACGATGAAATTCGTGACGAAATTGTACCTATCAACAAAAAGTACAATATCGAAACATTCCTTGGTGCGGTTCGTCGTTATCTGGAGAAGTCCAACGCTAACCAGGGTCGTGTAACCATTGAGTATGTGATGTTAGATCACATCAATGATGGCACTGAACACGCGCATCAGCTGGCAGAACTGCTGAAAGATACGCCGTGTAAGATCAACCTGATCCCGTGGAACCCGTTCCCGGGCGCGCCGTATGGCCGTAGTTCTAACAGCCGTATCGATCGTTTCTCCAAAGTGTTGATGAGCTATGGTTTCACTACCATCGTGCGTAAAACACGTGGTGATGACATCGATGCAGCCTGCGGTCAGCTGGCGGGCGACGTTATCGACCGTACCAAGCGTACTCTGCGTAAGCGTATGCAGGGCGACGCTATCGACATTAAGACCGTTTGATGTTGGCGCACTACGGTATAATTCCTGTACCGTAGTGCAACGTAAGCCATATGAGGTTTTTTGTTGTCGTCGTCAGGTCAATAATAACGGTGCGTTTTTGTCGACTTTAAGGCAGTATGTAACGGCGTAACAAGTGTTTAGCCCTCAGGTTTACGCCGTTTTGTCATTGATAGTCTGACCGTTTTATACTGTCTGACGAAGGTTAACTGACCAGATGTTTCGCGGTGTGGGTGAGCATTGTGGCTCGCCGGCATCAGAACCCAAATTTACGCAGCTGTAGCGAATGAATACTGAAGCCACGCACGACAAAAATGAAACACTATCCACCGGCGTTCGTCTGCGCAATGCCCGTGAACAACTCGGATTCAGCCAGCAGGCAGTCGCGGAGCGACTTTGCCTGAAGGTCTCCACGGTACGCGATATTGAAGAAGATAAGGCGCCAGCCGATCTTGCTTCAACATTCCTGCGCGGGTATATCCGTTCTTATGCGCGTCTGGTGCATATTCCTGAAGAAGAACTGTTGCCAGGGCTGGAAAAACAGGCTCCGATTCGACCAGCTAAGGTCGCACCGATGCAGAGCTTTTCGCTCGGTAAGCGTCGTAAGAAACGTGACGGCTGGTTAATGACCTTTACCTGGCTGGTGCTGTTTGTCGTTGTCGGACTGACAGGCGCCTGGTGGTGGCAGAACCATAAAGCGCAGCAGGAAGAGATCACCACCATGGCCGATCAATCCTCTGCTGAGCTGAATGCCGGTAAAGAGGGTGCGCAGAACGTACCGTTAGATACCAGCGCAGCAGCAGGGCAGGATACCCCTCCGGCTCCTGACGATGGTGCGGTGGCGGACGCAGCGCCAACGCCAGACGTTGCTGCGACCCCGGCACCCGCCGCTGATGCGCAACAGAACGCCGTTGTTGCCCCATCTCAGGCTAACGTCGATACCGCAACCGCAGCGCCAACAGCGCCAGCTACAGCGGCTCCTCTGCCGACCGATCAGGCAGGTGTGACTACACCTGCAGCCGATCCTAACGCGCTGGTGATGAACTTTACCGCCGATTGCTGGCTGGAAGTAACCGATGCGACCGGTAAAAAACTGTTCAGCGGGATGCAGCGTAAAGACGGCAATCTAAACCTGACCGGTCAAGCGCCGTACAAACTGAAAATTGGCGCCCCGGCGGCAGTGCAGATTCAGTTCCAGGGTAAACCTGTCGATCTGAGTCGTTTTATCAGAACTAACCAGGTTGCGCGTCTGACCGTTAATGCCGAACAATCACCGGCTCAGTAACAGACGGCAATGCGGGAGATTTTTTAATGCATAACCAGGCTCCAATTCAACGTAGAAAATCGACACGCATTTACGTTGGGAACGTGCCGATCGGCGATGGTGCGCCCATCGCCGTACAGTCTATGACTAATACGCGTACCACGGATGTGGAAGCGACGGTTAATCAGATTAAAGCGCTGGAACGCGTAGGCGCAGACATTGTTCGTGTCTCTGTACCGACAATGGATGCCGCAGAAGCGTTCAAGCTTATCAAACAGCAGGTTAACGTCCCGCTGGTTGCCGATATTCACTTCGACTATCGTATCGCGCTGAAGGTAGCGGAATACGGTGTTGATTGCTTGCGTATTAACCCAGGTAATATCGGCAGTGAAGAGCGTATTCGCATGGTGGTGGATTGCGCTCGTGATAAAAATATTCCTATCCGTATCGGCGTCAACGCCGGATCGCTGGAAAAAGATCTGCAGGAAAAATACGGTGAACCGACGCCGCAGGCGCTGCTGGAATCCGCTATGCGCCACGTGGATCACCTCGATCGTCTGAACTTCGATCAATTCAAAGTCAGTGTTAAAGCGTCTGACGTTTTCCTCGCCGTAGAATCCTATCGCCTGCTGGCGAAACAGATCGATCAACCGCTGCATCTGGGGATCACCGAAGCCGGTGGCCTGCGTAGTGGTTCGGTGAAGTCCGCGATCGGCCTTGGCCTGCTGTTATCTGAAGGGATCGGCGATACGCTGCGTGTTTCTCTGGCAGCCGATCCGGTGGAAGAGATCAAAGTGGGTTTCGATATCCTGAAATCGCTGCGCATTCGCGCGCGCGGGATCAACTTCATCGCTTGCCCAACCTGTTCGCGTCAGGAGTTTGACGTTATTGGTACGGTTAACGCGCTGGAGCAACGCCTGGAAGATATCATTACGCCAATGGACGTTTCGATCATCGGCTGCGTGGTAAACGGTCCTGGTGAAGCGCTGGTTTCTACGCTGGGCGTGACGGGCGGTAACAAGAAAAGCGGCCTGTATGAAGACGGCGTGCGTAAGGACAGACTCGATAACGACGACATGATTACGCAGCTTGAAGCCCGCATCCGCGCTAAAGCGAGTATTCTGGACGAAGCGCGTCGTATCGACGTGCAGCAGCTTGAAAAATAACAACGTGATGGGAAGCGGCGTGCTTCCCGTGTATGATTGAACCCGCATGGCGCCCGCATTGTTCGGGTTAGCGCTGAGGGTTCATTTTTATATTCATAAAGAGAATAAACGTGGCAAAAAACATTCAAGCCATTCGCGGCATGAACGATTATCTGCCTGGCGAAACCGCCATCTGGCAGCGCATTGAAGGCACTCTCAAAAACGTGCTCGGTAGCTACGGTTACAGTGAAATCCGCTTGCCGATTGTAGAGCAGACCCCGTTATTCAAACGCGCGATCGGTGAAGTTACCGACGTGGTTGAAAAAGAGATGTATACCTTTGAGGACCGTAATGGCGACAGCCTGACGTTGCGTCCTGAAGGGACTGCGGGCTGCGTACGCGCCGGCATCGAACATGGTCTCCTGTACAATCAGGAACAGCGTCTGTGGTATATCGGGCCGATGTTCCGCCACGAACGTCCGCAGAAAGGACGCTATCGTCAATTCCATCAGCTGGGTGTCGAAGTATTTGGCCTGCAAGGCCCGGACATCGATGCGGAGCTGATTATGCTGACCGCTCGCTGGTGGCGCGCGCTGGGTATTTCTCAGCATGTTAGCCTTGAGCTGAACTCAATCGGTTCGCTTGAAGCCCGCGCTAACTACCGTGATGCGCTGGTCGCCTACCTGGAATTACACAAAGAGAAACTGGACGAAGACTGCAAGCGTCGTATGTACACCAATCCGCTGCGCGTTCTCGACTCCAAAAACCCGGAAGTACAGGCGCTGCTCAACGACGCGCCTGCACTGGGCGACTATCTTGATGACGACTCTCGCGAGCACTTCGCGGGCTTGTGCAAACTGCTGGAATCCGCAGGCATTGCCTACACCGTCAATCAGCGTCTGGTTCGTGGTCTTGATTACTACAACCGCACCGTATTTGAGTGGGTCACCAGCAGCCTGGGCTCTCAGGGCACCGTGTGTGCCGGTGGTCGTTACGACGGTCTGGTAGAGCAACTTGGCGGTCGTGCAACGCCTGCCGTGGGCTTTGCTATGGGTCTGGAACGACTTGTTTTGTTAGTTCAGGCAGTTAATCCGGAATTTAACGCAGATCCTGTTGTCGATATATACCTGGTTGCTTCAGGGGCGGACACGCAGTCGGCGGCAATGACGCTTGCAGAACGTCTGCGCGATGAAGTTCCTGGTGTGAAACTGATGACAAACCACGGTGGCGGCAACTTTAAGAAACAGTTTGCCCGTGCCGATAAGTGGGGCGCCCGCGTTGCACTGGTACTGGGCGAGTCCGAAGTGGCTGACGGTACTGTTGTAGTGAAGGATTTGCGCTCTGGTGAGCAAACGGCAGTAGCGCAGGATAGCGTTGCCGCGCATTTGCGCACTTTACTGGGCTAAGGAGAAGGACAGCGTGGAAATTTACGAGAACGAACACGACCAGGTTGATGCGGTAAAACGCTTCTTTGCTGAAAACGGCAAGGCGCTGGCTGTTGGGATCATTTTAGGGGTTGGCGCGCTGGTTGGTTGGCGTTACTGGACCAGCCATCAGACGGAGTCCGCACGCTCTGCTTCTCTGGCGTATCAAAATACGGTGACTGCGGTTAGCGCGGGTAAACCGGACAGCATTCCTGCCGCTGAGAAATTTGCTGCAGAGAATAAAAATACCTACGGCGCGCTGGCTTCACTGGAACTGGCGCAGCAGTTTGTTGACCAAAATGAACTTGAGAAAGCCGCAAGTCAGCTGCAACAGGGCTTAGCTGCAACCAGCGATGAGAATCTCAAAGCGGTGATTAACCTGCGTCTGGCTCGTGTTCAGGTTCAGCTTAAACAGGCTGATACCGCGCTGAAAACGCTCGACACCATTAAAGGTGAAGGGTGGACGGCTATTGTTGCCGATCTGCGCGGTGAAGCGTTGCTGAGTAAAGGCGACAAACAAGGTGCGCGTAGCGCATGGGAAGCGGGTGTGAAAAGCGATGCCTCTCCTGCTCTGAGCGAAATGATGCAGATGAAAATCAATAATTTGTCCATCTGAGAGGGACCCGATGCAATTGCGTAAATTACTTCTGCCAGGGCTGCTTTCCGTTACCCTATTGAGCGGCTGTTCACTGTTTAGTGGCGAAGAAGATGTCGTTAAGATGTCCCCATTACCGGTGGTTGAAAACCAGTTTACTCCGTCTACGGAATGGAGCACCTCCGTAGGTAACGGTATTGGTGATTTCTATTCCAATCTTCACCCTGCGCTGGCGGATAACGTTGTCTATGCAGCCGATCGCGCTGGTGTAGTGAAAGCATTGAACGCAGGCGACGGTAAAGAAGTCTGGTCTGTGAATCTGGGTGAGAAAGACGGCTGGTTCTCCCGTGCATCTGCACAGCTTTCTGGCGGTGTAACCGTGTCTGGCGGACATGTTTACATTGGCAGCGAAAAAGCACAGGTTTATGCGTTGAATACCAGCGACGGTACCACCGCATGGCAGACGAAAGTCGCCGGTGAAGCGCTGTCTCGTCCTGTTGTGAGCGATGGCGTAGTACTGATCCACACCAGCAACGGCCAGTTGCAGGCATTAAACGAAGCTGATGGCGCCATCAAATGGACCGTTAACCTCGACATGCCTTCCCTGTCTCTGCGTGGTGAATCCGCTCCGGCAACTGCCTTTGGCGCAGCTATTGTCGGCGGTGATAACGGTCGCGTGAGCGCCGTGCTGATGCAGCAAGGCCAGATGATTTGGCAGCAGCGTATCTCTCAGGCGACAGGCCCAACGGAAATCGATCGTCTGAGCGACGTTGATACCACGCCGGTTATCGTCAATGGCGTTGTTTACGCGCTGGCTTATAATGGTAACCTGACGGCGCTGGATCTGCGCAGCGGTCAAATTATGTGGAAACGCGAACTAGGCTCGGTGAATGATTTCATCGTCGACGGTAACCGTATCTACTTGGTTGACCAGAATGACCGCGTACTGGCGCTGACCACCGATGGCGGCGTGACGCTGTGGACGCAAAGCGATCTGCTGCACCGTCTGCTGACGTCCCCGGTATTGTATAATGGCAATCTGGTCGTCGGTGATAGCGAAGGCTACCTGCACTGGATTAACGTTGACGATGGTCGTTTTGTTGCCCAGCAGAAAGTCGACAGCTCAGGTTTCCTGACCGAGCCGGTCTCTGCTGATGGTAAACTGCTGATCCAGGCGAAAGACGGTACGCTGTACTCCATTACGCGTTAATCGTCCCGGCCGCTCGCTTTGAAAAACGGCTCCTGGTGCAGGGGCCGTTTTACTGTTTTTAACAACGGCGCAAAAATGTGCCCGTTGTCTGATGATTTTTTAAATGAGGCTTTAAACATGGTACCTGTGGTCGCGCTTGTCGGGCGCCCTAACGTTGGCAAATCCACGTTATTTAACCGTCTAACTCGCACCCGAGATGCGCTGGTTGCGGATTTCCCGGGTCTGACTCGTGACCGTAAGTACGGTCGTGCGGAAATTGAAGGCCGTGAGTTTATCTGTATTGATACCGGCGGTATTGATGGCACCGAAGACGGTGTTGAAACCCGTATGGCGGAACAGTCGCTGTTGGCTATCGAAGAAGCAGACGTTGTGCTGTTCATGGTGGATGCGCGTGCTGGCCTGATGCCTGCGGATGAAGCTATTGCTAAACATCTGCGTTCGCGCCAGAAACCGACGTTCCTGGTCGCCAACAAAACTGACGGACTCGATCCTGACCAGGCGGTTGTTGATTTCTACTCTCTGGGTCTGGGTGAAATTTATCCGATCGCGGCATCCCATGGTCGTGGCGTTCTCAGCCTGCTGGAGCATGTTCTGCTGCCGTGGATGGATGACGTCGCTCCTCAGGAAGAAGTGGATGAAGACGCAGAATACTGGGCGCAGCTGGAAGCCAAAGAAAACGGTGAAGAAGAGCCAGAAGACGATTTCAACCCGCAGGATTTGCCGATTAAACTGGCAATTGTCGGCCGTCCTAACGTAGGTAAGTCCACACTTACTAACCGTATTCTCGGCGAAGACCGCGTAGTGGTTTACGACATGCCGGGAACCACGCGTGACAGTATTTATATTCCGATGCAGCGCGATGAGCGCGAATATGTGCTCATCGATACCGCGGGCGTGCGTAAGCGCGGCAAAATTACCGAAGCGGTAGAAAAATTCTCAGTGATCAAAACGTTGCAGGCGATTGAAGATGCCAACGTGGTGATGCTGGTGATTGACGCGCGCGAAGGGATTTCCGATCAGGACCTGTCGCTGCTGGGCTTTATCCTCAATAGTGGGCGCTCACTTGTTATCGTTGTGAACAAGTGGGATGGCCTGACGCAGGAAGTAAAAGAGCAGGTCAAAGAGACGCTGGACTTCCGTCTGGGCTTTATTGATTTTGCGCGCGTACACTTTATCTCTGCGCTGCACGGCAGCGGTGTGGGTAATCTGTTTGAATCGGTTCGCGAAGCGTATGACAGCTCCACCCGTCGCGTGAGCACCGCGATGCTGACGCGCATCATGACCATGGCAGTAGAAGATCATCAGCCGCCGCTGGTGCGTGGTCGTCGCGTGAAGCTGAAATATGCCCATGCTGGTGGTTATAACCCGCCAATCGTGGTGATTCACGGCAACCAGGTCAAAGACCTGCCGGATTCTTACAAGCGCTATCTGATGAACTATTTCCGCAAATCTCTGGACGTAATGGGGACGCCGATCCGTATTCAGTTCAAAGAAGGGGAAAACCCGTTTGCAAACAAACGCAATACGCTGACTCCGACTCAGATGCGTAAGCGTAAGCGCTTGATTAAGCACATCAAAAAAAGCAAGTAATCGTTGCTGATGCAGATGAAAACCCGCGCTTGTCGCGGGTTTTTTTTCGTTATTCCAACGCCAACCTCAGCCCGTGCGATGTCAATCACTATTCGTTTTTTGCCAAGTTTAAATCTAAGAAAGTAGACATTTGTCGAGTTTTCATCTTAAAGTCCGGGGGCTGGTACTAGACAAAACTAGCCTTAGGTTATCAAATGGTTAAATAACTTTTCGCCGCATGTAAAAAATCGGTCAGATACGTAACTGGCTGGCGTACATCTCGGTGTTTACACGCACGACGACATAACTTTCGGGAGAATTATGCAATCCTCTGTTAATCAAAAAGAAAGCCGAACTTTCTTCGGTCATCCTTATCCGCTCGGCTCGCTATTCTTCACAGAGATGTGGGAGCGTTTTTCGTTTTACGGCATTCGCCCGTTACTGATCCTGTTTATGGCTGCTACCGTTTATGACGGCGGCATGGGGCTGGCGCGTGAAAATGCCTCGGCGATTGTGGGTATCTTTGCCGGTACGATGTATCTCGCCGCGCTGCCTGGTGGCTGGCTGGCGGATAACTGGCTCGGCCAACAGAAAGCGGTGTGGTACGGTTCCATTTTGATTGCGCTCGGTCACTTGTCGATCGCGCTCTCGGCCATTATGGGGAACAACCTGTTCTTTATCGGCCTGATGTTTATCGTGCTCGGTTCCGGTCTGTTTAAGACCTGTATCTCAGTGATGGTTGGCACGCTGTATAAAAAAGGCGATGCGCGTCGCGACGGCGGTTTCTCGCTGTTCTATATGGGCATCAATATGGGGTCGTTTATCGCGCCGCTGATCTCCGGCTGGCTGATTAAATCCCACGGTTGGCACTGGGGCTTTGGCATCGGTGGTATCGGGATGCTGGTGGCGTTGATCATCTTCCGCGTGTTTGCCGTTCCATCGATGAAACGTTATGACAGCGAAGTGGGGCTGGACTCAACCTGGAACAGCCCGGTAGTGAAACGTAACGGTGTGGGCGCGTGGCTGCTGGCGCTGGCCGTCGGCGTAGCCGTTATCGTTACGCTGATTGCGCAGGGCGTGATTGTGATAAATCCGGTCGCGGTTGCCAGTATGCTGGTGTATGTGATTGCCGCCTCTGTCGCGCTCTATTTTATCTACCTGTTTGTCTTTGCTGGTCTGAATCGCAAAGAGCGCGCCAGACTGCTGGTCTGCTTTATCCTGCTGGTTTCCGCCGCGTTCTTCTGGTCTGCGTTTGAGCAGAAGCCAACCTCGTTCAACCTGTTCGCTAACGACTACACTAACCGTATGATCGGCGATTTTGAAATCCCGGCGGTCTGGTTCCAGTCGATAAACGCGCTGTTTATCATTCTGCTGGCACCAGTATTCAGCTGGGCGTGGCCGAAACTGGCGAGCATGAACATTCGTCCGAGCAGCATCACCAAGTTCGTTATCGGTATTCTCTGTGCCGCTGCAGGCTTTGGTCTGATGATGCTGGCAGCGCAAAACGTTCTCAGTAACGGTGGTGCAGGTGTTTCCCCATTCTGGCTGGTGGGTAGTATCCTGATGCTGACACTTGGTGAGCTGTGCCTGAGCCCGATCGGTCTGGCGACCATGACGCTGCTGGCCCCGGAAAGAATGCGCGGGCAGATGATGGGCCTGTGGTTCTGCGCCAGCGCGCTGGGTAACCTGGCCGCAGGTCTGATTGGTGGTCATGTGAAGGCCGACCAACTGGATATGCTGCCGGATCTCTTCGCTCGCTGCTCGATTGCATTGCTTATCTGCGCCGCGGTACTGATCGTCCTCATTGTGCCGATCCGTCGCATGCTGGAGAATACGCAAACTAAACCGGCTACTAGCGCCTGATAACACCTCGATTGTGCCGGGGCAGACGTGATGTCCCGGCCAATTCATTTACGAGGTGAGAACATGCTGTTAGGGTTTGTTGGGCTTGGCGCAGTCGTTGAAACGGCATACTTGCCCGCATTGCGTAAACTTTACGGTGATTCCCTGTGCTGTGTGGGATTTGACGTGCAACCCGCAAAACAGCCCGCTGGTGTGACACGCTGTGCATCGCTCGCTGAACTTCTTGCAACACCACTTGATACCCTGTTTATCACCACCGCATCCCTGCATCATCTCGATGTGCTTGAACAGGCGCTGGCCGCTCCCATCGCACGAATCGTGGTTGAAAAACCGATTGTTGCCACGCTTTCCCAAATTGAAAAACTGAAAACGCTGCTGGAGCAACCCGACGCTGCCGACCGTGTGCTGGCGCTCGACCACTGGATGGCGCGCAATGGCGCAATGGAGCTGGCATTGGGAAAACTCGGTACGCAGTGGCAGGGCGATAACCCACAACAGGCACTTGTCTCTCACTTTTCAGACGTTGTTAAAATCGACGGTTTTTTGCAGGAGCCGAGCGGATTTAACGCTACAGGAGAGCCGATCGCGCTCAACTTTGCCACTGGTGAGCCAGATACGCGTGAGCTTCGCCACCCGGACGGTGTGATTCTGGACATTGGCGCACACGTACTGGCCATGCTGCGTGAAACGGTGCGTTACCTGGGTGGTAATGACAGCATGACCCTGCAGGTGAAGAGCGCTAAAGACCGTCTTGGACATAACATCATCCAGGGTGACCTGACCACGCCTGAAGGAGAGGCGCATCTGCAAGGGCTGATTAGCGGTGTACCGCTGGATATCTGGCTGAATAAATACGCGGGGCCCGCTGGCGGACAAAAAGGTCTGCGCCTTTATCTGCGTGATGGGCGTATCATCAGCTACGACCGACGGGGTGCCGACGATGTGCTCGAATTGATTGACGGTGATGTTGTGCAACGCTGGTGTCTGCCAGGTACGATTTATGCCCATTGTCTGGCGGAACATATTCTGGGGGCGCAAAGTCTGTTTGAGCGCAGCCCGCAGGAGGTGAGTCGCACGACGCAGCGCAGGCTGGAGGAGGTCGAACGATTACTGATCCTACAGCAACAGTTGCGTGGTTCACACTAAGCGTATCATGGTAAAATTAGCGCAGAATTGAACGCCATTTAAAGGAGTCACCATGTCGATGACCTGCCCGGATTGTCACGCAGAACTGGAACCACAAAACGGTGTGGCACACTGTGAAAACTGTAAAAAAGATATTCCGTTAGAAGCGCGCTGTCCGGAGTGCCATCAGTCGCTCCAGGTGTTAAAAGCCTGCGGAGCGGTGGATTACTTCTGTCAGAATGGCCATGGTCTGATTTCGAAGAAACGTGTGGAATTTGTGCCGGTTTAATCTGACTTTTTCTTCCGCGTTTTCTTTGCCGCCGTTACGCCTTTCACTTCGCTCTCTACCCAACCGTCTGACAGGCGGGTAGTGAGCACATCACCGGTTTTTACCTGTTTGGTCTGCTTCAGCACTTTGCCGTCCGTCGCGGTAGTGACGCTATAACCACGAGCGAGCGTCGAGAGAGGACTCACCGCTTCAAGATGCGTCACCACATTACCGAAGCGTTCTCGCTGTGCGCTTAAACGCGCGCGGATATTCTCTGCCAGACGGTACTCCAGTTGCTGAATACGGGTTTGCGCCCGATAAATGCGCGACTGTGGGTTTTGCTGGCTCAGGCGTTGATTTACGCGCTGTTGGCGCTGATTGGCCTGCTTAATTTTATTCTCAAGAGCGAAATTCATCCGCTGACGTAGCCGCTCCAGCACGGTCTGCTGACGGGCCAGACGCAGTTGCGGATGTTGCTGTTGCAAACGGTGATGAAGCTGGGTAAAGCGACGAGTACGGTTGGCGATGTAGTAGTCCATCGCCATCTCCAGACGCTGCTGGCCATGCTGAATTTGACGCAGCAGTTCCAGTTGATTGCGGCTGACAATTTCCGCCGCAGCTGATGGCGTAGGCGCCCGTAAATCTGCAATAAAATCGGCAATCGTGACATCTGTTTCGTGGCCGACGGCGCTTACTACCGGAATGCAGCTGGCAAAGATTGCCCGCGCTACGCGTTCGTCGTTAAAACTCCACAAATCTTCCAGAGAACCGCCGCCGCGCCCAACGATAAGCACATCGCACTCGCTCCGCGCGTTCGCCAGCTCAATGGCGCGAACGATCTGTCCTGGCGCATCGTCGCCCTGGACAGCGGTCGGGTAGATAATAACGGGCAGGGATGGGTCACGACGCTTCAGCACGTGGAGAATGTCGTGCAGCGCAGCCCCGGTTTTCGAGGTAATGACCCCAACGCAGTGAGCCGGAGAGGGTAGTGATTTTTTGAACTGCTGATCGAATAGCCCCTCAGCCTGCAGTTTGGCTTTGAGTTGCTCATATTTTTGCTGCAACAAGCCTTCACCAGCTGGCTGCATGCTCTCAACAATTATCTGGTAGTCGCCACGCGGTTCGTACAACGTAATGTTGGCGCGTACCAGGACCTGCTGACCGTGCTGTGGGCGGAACGTTACCCGTCGATTGCTGTTGCGAAACATCGCGCAGCGTACCTGGGCGGTGTCATCTTTGAGCGTGAAATACCAGTGACCGGAGGACGGCTGAGTGAAATTCGAGATTTCACCGCTGATCCAAACTTGTCCCATTTCCTGCTCAAGCAGCAAACGAACCGTCTGATTTAGGCGGCTTACGGTAAAAATTGAGGTGGTCTGAGAGGATAACATGTGAGCGGGATCAAATTCTAAATCAGCAAGTTATTCAGTCGAAAGTAACATGCTCACAGAGGAGCGCAAGGTTTTTTTGCAAAAAAGTGTGGATGCAATCGGTTACGCTCTGTATAATGCCGCGGCAATATTTAATAACCTCCCAGGTGAGATATTGCCCATGCTACGTATCGCAAAAGAAGCCCTGACGTTTGACGACGTCCTCCTCGTTCCCGCTCATTCTACCGTTCTGCCGAATACTGCTGACCTCAGCACCCAGTTGACGAAAACCATTCGCCTGAACATTCCTATGCTCTCCGCAGCAATGGACACCGTGACGGAAGCGCGCCTGGCAATTGCCCTGGCCCAGGAAGGCGGCATCGGTTTTATCCACAAAAACATGTCCATCGAGCGCCAGGCTGAAGAAGTTCGCCGCGTGAAGAAACACGAATCTGGCGTGGTAACTGACCCTCAGACCGTACTGCCAACCACTACTCTGCGCGAAGTGAAAGAACTGACCGAGCGTAACGGCTTTGCAGGCTACCCGGTGGTGACTGAAGATAACGAACTGGTCGGCATCATCACCGGCCGTGACGTGCGTTTTGTGACTGACCTGAACCAGCCGGTTAGCGTATATATGACGCCAAAAGAGCGTCTGGTGACCGTTCGTGAAGGCGAAGCGCGCGATGTCGTTTTTGCCAAAATGCACGAAAAACGCGTTGAGAAAGCGCTGGTTGTTGATGACAGCTTCCACCTGCTCGGCATGATCACCGTAAAAGATTTCCAGAAAGCAGAACGTAAACCTAACGCCTGTAAAGACGAGCATGGTCGTCTGCGCGTTGGTGCAGCGGTAGGTGCTGGCGCAGGTAACGAAGAGCGTGTAGACGCGCTGGTTGCCGCTGGCGTAGACGTTCTGCTGATTGACTCCTCTCACGGCCACTCTGAAGGCGTTCTGCAGCGTATCCGTGAAACTCGCGCTAAATATCCTGACCTGCAGATCATTGGCGGTAACGTTGCTACGGGCGCAGGTGCTCGCGCACTGGCTGAAGCCGGCTGCAGCGCTGTTAAAGTGGGTATCGGCCCTGGCTCCATCTGTACCACCCGTATCGTGACCGGCGTCGGTGTTCCGCAGATCACTGCCGTTTCTGATGCCGTTGAAGCACTGGAAGGCACCGGTATTCCGGTTATCGCCGACGGCGGTATTCGTTTCTCCGGCGACATCGCTAAAGCGATTGCTGCTGGTGCTGCCGCAGTGATGGTTGGCTCCATGCTGGCGGGTACTGAAGAATCCCCGGGCGAAATCGAACTGTACCAGGGCCGTTCTTACAAATCTTACCGCGGTATGGGTTCTCTGGGCGCGATGTCCAAAGGATCTTCTGACCGTTACTTCCAGAGCGATAACGCCGCTGACAAACTGGTCCCGGAAGGTATCGAAGGTCGCGTTGCCTATAAAGGTCGCCTGAAAGAGATCATTCACCAGCAGATGGGCGGCCTGCGCTCCTGTATGGGTCTGACCGGCTGTGGTACTATCGACGCGCTGCGAACGAAAGCAGAGTTTGTACGCATCAGCGGTGCGGGTATTCAGGAAAGTCACGTTCACGATGTGACCATCACCAAAGAGTCCCCTAACTACCGCATGGGCTCCTGATAAGTTTCCGCGCCCGGCTATATGCCGGGCGAATTTGTTTCACTTGCCTCGGAATTAGCGTCAATGACAGACAATATTCATAAACATCGCATTCTCATCCTCGATTTCGGCTCGCAGTACACTCAACTGGTTGCACGTCGCGTACGTGAACTGGGCGTCTACTGTGAACTGTGGGCATGGGATGTTACGGAAGCACAAATTCGCGAATTCAACCCAAGCGGTATCATTCTTTCTGGTGGTCCGGAAAGTACCACCGAAGAAAACAGCCCGCGTGCGCCGGAATACGTTTTCAATGCGGGCGTGCCGGTGTTCGGCGTGTGCTACGGCATGCAGACCATGGCAATGCAGCTCGGTGGTCATGTTGAAGGTTCTAACGAACGTGAATTCGGCTATGCGCAGGTTGAAGTTCAGACCGACAGCGCGCTTGTCCGCGGTATTGAAGACTCCCTGACCGCAGACGGCAAACCGTTGCTGGACGTGTGGATGAGCCACGGCGACAAAGTGACCGCCATTCCGGAAGGTTTCGTGACCGTTGCCAGCACCGACAGCTGCCCGTTCGCTATCATGGCGCACGAAGAAAAACGCTTCTACGGCGTGCAGTTCCACCCGGAAGTTACCCACACCCGTCAGGGTATGCGCATGCTGGAGCGTTTTGTGCGCGACATCTGCCAGTGTGAAGCGCTGTGGACGCCGGCAAAAATTATCGATGACGCCGTTGCCCGCATTCGTGAGCAGGTTGGCAATGATAAAGTTATCCTCGGCCTGTCCGGCGGCGTTGACTCCTCCGTCACCGCGATGCTGCTGCACCGTGCTATCGGCAAAAACCTGACCTGCGTGTTCGTTGACAACGGTCTGTTGCGTCTCAACGAAGCTCAGCAGGTGATGGATATGTTCGGCGACCACTTTGGCCTGAACATCATTCACGTGGAAGGCGAGCAGCGTTTCCTGGACGCGCTGAAAGGCGAGAACGACCCAGAAGCTAAACGTAAAATCATCGGCCGCGTATTCGTGGAAGTATTCGATGAAGAAGCGCTGAAGCTGGAAGACGTTAAGTGGCTGGCGCAGGGCACCATCTACCCGGACGTGATCGAATCCGCGGCATCTGCCACCGGTAAAGCGCACGTTATCAAATCTCACCACAACGTGGGCGGTTTGCCGAAAGAGATGAAGATGGGTCTGGTTGAGCCGCTGCGTGAGCTGTTCAAAGACGAAGTGCGTAAGATTGGTCTGGAGCTGGGTCTGCCGTACGATATGCTGTACCGTCACCCGTTCCCGGGACCGGGTCTGGGCGTACGTGTGCTTGGCGAGGTGAAGAAAGAGTACTGCGACCTGCTGCGTCGTGCGGATGCTATCTTCATTGAAGAACTGCACAAAGCTGACCTGTACAACAAGGTAAGCCAGGCATTTACCGTGTTCCTGCCGGTACGTTCCGTTGGCGTGATGGGCGATGGCCGCAAGTACGACTGGGTTGTTTCCCTGCGTGCGGTTGAAACCATCGACTTTATGACCGCGCACTGGGCACACCTGCCGTATGACTTCTTAGGCCGCGTATCCAACCGCATTATCAACGAAGTGAACGGTATTTCCCGTGTCGTATATGACATCAGCGGTAAGCCGCCGGCTACCATTGAGTGGGAATAATATCCCTTTCCGTTAGCGGTTTTTGAACCGGTAATATGTAAAAAACCCTCTGTTTACAGAGGGTTTTTTTATTGCACGCATTTCAGCAAATACTTCAGTAAATACTTCTGGCGTATGTTCTGTCGGATAGTACGCTAATCGACCAGTTGCAGTTGAGGCTGATGCTGAGGTGCGACATTCTGAATACGCACATCCATCTGTGGATAGGGCAGGTCAATATGGTTGGCGTCCAGCGCCTCTTTAATGTTTTCCAGCAGATCGTAATAGGTGTTCCAGTACTCGATGTTGGGCACCCATACGCGCACGTAAAAATTCAACGCTGAAGCGCCCAGTTCGCCCAGACGAACGGTTACTCCACGTTGCTTATCGATGCGACTGTCCTGCTCGATGATATGGTTAATCACGCGCTTAACGTCTGCTATTCGGCTCTGGTAGCCTACACCAATTACCAGATCGATACGGCGAAAAGGGTGACGGGAATAGTTAATGATGTTGTCAGCGATGATCTTACCATTTGGAATCACAACTTCTTTGCTGTCGGCGGTGAGCAGGGTAGTGGAGAAAATGTGCACCTTTTCCACTGTTCCGGTGACTGCACCAATCTGTACCACTTCCCCGGCGCGAAAGGGCCGCAGAGAAACCAGTAATACACCAGCGGCAAAGTTGGAAAGCGAGCCTTGTAGCGCGAGGCCAATAGCGAGTCCGGCGGCACCGATGACGGCAATAATGGAGGATGTTTCAATACCGATGCGGCCCAACGCAGCGACGACGAAAAAAGCGAGGGTGATGTAACGTACCAGCGCGGTGAAGAACTGAATGATGGTTCTGTCGACTTTACGTTTAAGCAGTAACTTTTCCAGCCCACGAGAGAGCAGGCGAGCGATAAATTTACCGACAAACAATAAGATCACGGCGGCAACGATATTCCAGCCGAATTGAATGACTGCATCGCTGTGCCCGGAGATCCACTCAAGACCGCTTCTTATTTTCGGGAATAATAAAAAACCACTCATGGTATTACCCTATTTCATTTAAAATGATAACAATTCAAATAACTATTTAATTTCATGCGAAATATAAATATTTTCGTCAGTGATATTTGCTGATGATATTAATTAGCATTTATTTGAGCACTGTTTGTCTTTTTTATGTTCGTTAAACCGGAACGTAAAAAAATCAGCGCGAATGGTGCGGTGAAGTGGGATGAAAAGATTGTGTATTTGTGCGAAAAATACGGCCGATTATCCGATAATTCAGCGAGAGTGGTAGGGGACGTGTGTTAAGTTTCATCACTCAAATCCCTTACCGGATGGTTAAATGCCAGGCGATTAGCCATCCGGTAAGGAATCTTAATGCTGGGGATATCACAGGCGCGAGCGATCAATGTACGTCGGTTTGTGCAGGAGATGTCTGTTGCGGCTGAGTAGTCTGCTGAGATTCTTTTTTGTCCTGGTGGTGATGCCACGCACCAATGGCGGAGTAGACGAAGCGTCCGAAGAAGAAGAGAAAGCTGATAAGCAGTACGATCCGGATCATGCGACTGTTAAATCGGTGTCGTTTGCGTAGGCTGGTAACCTGGCTCACAAAAGGTTCCTTGTAGTGTACCCAACTGAGGGCGATACTCACATTAAGGCACATTGGGAGGGAATGGTCAATTCTTCCTTATGTAAAATTGCTTCAGTTGTTTTATCTTCTTATGTTATGGAAATTAATATTATTATTTGCATGAATAATGTATTAACGATAAAAAATAATGAAAAGAGTAATAATTGATGAATGAGGGCTATTTTTTTTGATATGTATCAAACATCACACTTTGTTGACAACTAAAATCGATGAATCATTGTGATGTATTTTATTCTATCGTTTTAAGGTCAGGTGGGATGCCTGTCTGAATACCCACTACAGGATGTGCGGGATTCTACTGAGCATCTATGAAACTCAATAAAAATTATATTGGTATTAGAGACAGATGGTGGGCATTACCTCTCATCTTACCTTCTTTGTTGTTGCCTGTATTGAGCACTGCTACTACCTACGCCCATATTAGTACGGGGACCGTAATTCTTTTCTATCTGCCTTTAGCGCTGATGATTAGCCTGATGCTTTTTTTTGGCTGGGCGGCATTGCCAGGAATTATCATTTCCATTATCTGGTACAAATATCCGCAGGTCGGGTTATTTGAAACACTTTCAATAATTTCGCACTTTATAGTTACGATCGTGCTTAGCTGGGGAGGATATAAAGTATTTGCTCCCCGACGAAACAATGTTTCCCACGGCGACTCTCACCTGCTGTTTCAGCGTATGTTCTGGCAGGTCTTCTGCCCGGCTACGCTGTTTCTGATACTCTTTCAGTTTGCCGCATTTGTGGGTGTTTATGAAAGCAAATCTGGCATGGTGGGCGTTATGCCCTTCAATACAGGCACATTGATCAACTATCAGTCCATACTCGCAGGGAATCTTGTAGGTGTGCCGCTGTGTTATTTCATCATTCGAACAATTCGCAACCCCTTGCATCTGAGAGGCTATTTTTCTCAGTTAAAGCAGCAGTTTGATACCAAAGTGACTAAAACAGAGTTTGCGGTCTGGTTGATTATATTGACTGTGCTAATGGCAATGTTGTGTATGCCGCTCAATGAACAAAGCTCAATATTCAGCACGAATTATACATTGTCACTGTTACTGCCTGTCATGCTGTGGGGGGCAATGCGTTACGGGTATAAATTTATTTCGTTGATATGGGCGGTCGTACTTATTACCGCAATTCATTATTATCAGCGCTATATGCCATGGTATTCGGGTTACGATACGCAGCTTGCCATTACCTCATCAAGTTATCTGGTTTTTTCTTTCATTGTGAATTTCATTGCCGTACTGGCAACACGTCAACGGTTTGTTACCCGGCGCAACCATCGCCTGGCCTTCTTTGACCCTATGGTGCATATTCCGAATTTGCGCGCTTTGAACCGGGATTTGAAAAACTCGCCATGGTCAGTGCTTTGCTTTTTGGGTGTCCCGGGCATGGAACTGCTGGTAAAAAATTACGGCATTATGCTGCGTATCCAGTACAAGCAAAAACTGGCTCAGTGGATAACGCCGCTGCTTGAACAGGATGAGCATGTCTATCAATTATCGGGTAATGATTTAATCCTGCGTTTTAACACTGAGCAACACCAGGAACGCATTGAAGCACTGGACAGGCATATCAAGCAGTTTCGTTTTGTCTGGGACGGTATGCCTTTGCAACCGCAGGTTGGGATCAGCTTTTGCTATGTCCGTTCTCCTGTTAACCATATCTATTTGTTGCTGGGAGAGTTAAGTACCATTGCCGAATTATCGCTGGCAACCAATTCACCAGAGAATTTGCAGCGGCGTGGTGTGATGCACCTGCAACGTGACCTGAAAGATAAAGTTGCGATGATGAACCGTATTCAGCAGGCGCTGGAGAACAATCGCTTTTTCCTGAAGGCGCAGCCGATTTTTGGCGTACGTGGCGACGTTTATCACGAAATCCTGCTGCGGCTTGAGGGGGATGACGGTGAAACTATCGCCCCTGATAGCTTCTTGCCGGTAGCCCATGAGTTTGGTTTGTCCTCCCGTATCGATCTGTGGGTGATTGAAAATACGCTGAAATTTATGGCGCAGAATCGGGAAAAAATGCCCGCCCACCGGTTTGCTATCAACTTATCACCCACCTCAGTATGTCGCGCGCGACTTCCTAATGACATCAATCAGTTACTGAATAAGTACAAGGTTGAAGCATGGCAACTTATCTTTGAAGTGACGGAAAGCAATGCCTTGACCAATGCGGAACAGGCACAGGCAACGTTGCTGCAACTGCAATCACTGGGCTGTCAGATTGCGATTGATGATTTTGGTACTGGATATGCCAGCTATGCGCGGCTGAAAAATGTGAATGCCGATATCCTGAAAATTGACGGTAGCTTTATTCGCAATATTGTTTCGAACAGCCTCGACTACCAAATCGTGGCCTCTATTTGCCATCTGGCGCGGATGAAAAGAATGCTGGTGGTTGCGGAGTACGTCGAAAGCGAGGAAATACGCAGTGCGGTGATTTCGCTGGGGATTGATTACATGCAGGGGTATCTGATTGGTGAGCCACTGCCGTTGAACGAAACCTTGGAAAAACAGGTGCCAGATGAACTGACACCTGCTGAGATCTTATGCGGCGATATCGGGTGAGCTCTCTTCTTCAATTTTGAGTCGCCAGCCTGTTACGGCTTCCCAGTATTGCTGCTCTTTCTCCAGATCGAGCAGCACCAGCGCATTTTGGCTAAACCAGTCATGCGGGAAGCGTAAGGTCCAGTGGCTGTCGTCGGTTATCAGGGTCAAAGTCGGCGGCGTGGTGGTCGCCTGACGCTGATTATTCAATAGCACGCCCAGGCGCAGCAGCTGAATTAACGGCAGAAACTGTTTCTTCTTAAACAGCGTAAAGCGGGGCAAGTCGTCGAGCTTAATCGCTTTGCGATGATAACGAACTAATGTTGCCATCATCAGCTGTTGTTCCTGATTGAAACCAGGTAGATCGCTGTTTTGTAAGATATACGCAGAGTGGCGATGCAGACCGCTGTGGTTGATGTTCAGCCCAACCTCATGCAGCATTGCTGCCCAACGCAGTAACGCTTCCAGTTGGGGATTGGCCAGCTTTGGCTGCTGCGTATGCCACTGGTCGTACATTTGCATCGTCGTTTCCAGTACGCGCCGGGCCTGTTCGCTGTCAATGTTGTACTGGTTTGCCAGGCTGCTGGCGGTACGGCTACGAACGTCCTGGTGGCGAAAACGGCCTTCCATCTCGTACAGCACGCCTTCACGTAACGCACCATCAGAAAGGCGAAGTTCGCGAATAGCTAACGCGTCAAAAACGCCGCACAGAATCGCGAGTCCGGGTACAAACACTGCTTTTCTTTCTTCTGACAACCCCGGCAAGCTGAGCGCATCAAATGACGCGTGCTTCAGCACTTCAGATGTCAGCTTGTCCAGACGTTCGGGGGTGATAAAACCGTCTTTTTCACCCATCTCCAGCAGCACTTCATGGGCTGCTTTAATGGTGCCCGATGCGCCCAGCGCAACGTTCCAGCCCTGAATGCGAAACTGCCAGGTTAAGGTTTCGAGCTTTTGCGCAGCCGCCATGCGGGCACGCTGGAAATTTTCACGGTTAATTACACCGCCTGGGAAATACATCTGAGCAAAACTGACGCAGCCCATGCGGCGGCTTTCGACCAGTTTAGGCTCGAAATCCTCGCCGATCACTAATTCGGTTGAGCCGCCGCCGATATCGATAACCAGCTTGCGACCTTTTTCCGGCTGCGTATGTTCAACGCCCATAAAGATCAATCGGGCTTCTTCGTTGCCGGAAATAATCTCAATTGGGTAGGGGATGACTTTTTCCGCTCGCTTGAGAAAATCAGTCGCATTCAGTGCCTGACGCAAAGTATGGGTTCCCACGATACATACGCTTGATGGAGGAAACCCCTGCAAACGTTCGGCGAACAGTGATAAACAGCTTAGCCCGCGCTCCATGGCCTCTTCGCTCAGCTTGTTATCTTCGCCGAGGCCATCCGCCAGATGTACGCGTTGTTTCAGTCGCCCAATAATTTGCATTGCGCCATCGACCACACGGGCAATGACCATATGGAAACTGTTTGAACCAAGGTCGACCGCAGCAAATTCCTGCGGTCGTGGAGTCTTGTCGTGTATTGGCATATCTTTAGTCAGGTTGCTCGAGTGATTTGATGTAATCGTAAATCGCCAATTGTGACTGAACCTTACGGCGGTTTCCGCGCGGTACGTAGCGATTACTCAGTTCTTTATCAATAAAGCGGGCTTTCACCGTGTCGCTGAACAGGATATCGATAATATCCAGCACGCGTTGCTTAAGGCGCGGGTCAAGAAGCGGTGTGGCAACTTCGATACGATAGTCGATGTTTCTTGTCATCCAGTCAGCGGAGGAGAGATACACCTGCTTGTCACCCCCGTTCTCGAAGATATAGACCCGGTCATGTTCAAGATAGCGATCAACGATGCTGATAACGCGAATATTGTCGCTGATACCTTCCAGATTCGGGATGAGCGAGCACATTCCGCGAATCAACAAATTGACCGGCACGCCTGAACTTGAGGCCGCATAGAGGCGGTCAACCAGACCTTTATCGACCAGGTTATTCAGTTTTAGCGTAATGCCGGAAGGCAGTCCTTGCTGCGCGTTGGCGATTTCTTTGTCGATCATTGCGTACAGCAGACGGCGTGAGTTCTGCGGGGAAACCAGCAGATAATCGAACGTCACCGGGCGATACGGATTCTCGATGAAGTTAAACACCCGACGCACTTCGTTGGTAATGCGCGAATCTGCGGTCAGCAATGAGTAGTCGGTATACAGGCGTGCCGTTTTTTCGTTGAAGTTCCCCGTCCCGATATGCGCATAGCGCACGACTTCATCACCTTCTTTACGCGAGATAAGGAACAGTTTGGCGTGAATTTTCAGGCCTGGCGCGGAGAAGATGACGTGAACGCCTGCTTCGGTTAGACGCTTGGCCCAATGGATGTTGGCTTCTTCATCGAAGCGGGCCTGCAATTCCACCACCACGGTAACTTTCTTACCGTTGTGCGCGGCATGGATCATTGAATCAATAATGCGTGAATCTTTTGCCACACGGTAGATGTTGATCTTTATAGCCAGCACGCTCGGGTCGAAAGAGGCCTGGCGCAGCAGTTCAAGAACGTGCTCAAAGGTGTGATAGGGGTAATACAGCAGCACGTCGCGTTCACGAACGGCGTCAAAGCCGTTACGAAACTTCTCGTTGTCGAACCAGATATGGCGCAGACGCGGCAGCGGTTTGTTCACCAGGTTAGCTTTGCCAACGTTAGGGAAGTTAATAAAGTCTTTGAAGTTATGATAACGCCCGCCGGGAACAATCGAGTCATAGCGAGAAATTGTCAGTTTTTCACGCAGTACTTCGACCAGCGCATTGGGCATGTCTCGCTGATAGACAAAACGTACAGGTTCTGCGGTCAGACGCTGTTTCAGGCTGGATGACATCAGCTCCATCAGGCTCGATTCCATCTCATGCACCAAATCGTATTCGGCGTCACGGGTCATTTTCATCGAATAGGCGTTCAGTGCGTCGTAGTCAAAGAACCCTTTGAAAATGTCGTCAAGGCAGTAACGTAAGATGTTGTCCAGCAGGATCATCGGTTTGCGACGGCGCGGGGTTTCCGGCGGCAGATTCACAAAACGGGGAACCTTGTCGGAAGGGATTTCCAGCAGCGCGTAGCGTATCGTATCACCACGGATAATTTCTACCGCCAGATAGGTGTAGTCATCTTTTAAAAACTGGACTAAATCCGTCTCGCGGTTAATCAGGATCGGCGTGATGTGCTGGCGAAGATATTGCTTGAAGTAATGACGCAACCAGCTTTGCTGATTGACCGACAACTGGCGTTCGTTGATTAAGAAAATCTGATTGCGCGCCATTTCCAACAGCAACTCGTTGTACAGGCCGTCAAATTCCTGATCGGCTTTTAATACGCGGGCCTGGATTTTGCCTAACAAATGGCGGGAGTGAGAGTTTGAACCCTGTTCTTCGCTAATAATGATTCGGCGCTTCAGTTCTGCAAAACGAACCTTATAAAACTCGTCGAGATTATTGGAATAGATGCCTAAGAAACGCATCCGTTCGATCAACGGGTTTGACTTATCAGCAGCTTCCTGGAGTACACGTTCGTTGAACGCTAACCAGCTGAGTTCTTTCTCGATGTATAGCTTTTCCTGACCCATTACCACTTTTACTCCGTTTCATTCACGGGACACTACCGATTTATTATGGCGAGCATTGCTCTCAGATGTCCAACTGTGCCAGAAAAATATGACAATAAACCGTCTGATAGCAAAGAGAAAGGGGGAGCGTAGATGAATACCGGTAGTATTAACCGGAAAAGGTAGTTATGCCTGTAGACCGGATGATGAGATCCGGCTTACAGGTTGAATTTTATTATTCGTCGGCGGCGTAGCCTTGTGGCGGCAGACGAACGCCGTCCAGCCATGCAGCGTTATCACGCATCTTCAGGCGACCATCGGTAAACCAGCTTACCACCAGTGGGTAAATGGTATGCTCCTGAGCCTGGACTCGTGCCGTGACATCATCTTCGCTGTCACCTTCAAATACCGGAACCTTGGCCTGAAGAATAACCGGTCCGCCGTCCAGTTCATCAGTGACGAAGTGGACGGAGGTACCATGCTCTTCATCGCCGTTTTCCAGAACCTGACGGTGCGTATGCAGGCCGGGATACTTCGGCAATAAAGACGGGTGGATATTCAGCAATCGCTCAGCATAGTGAGCGACAAATGCCGGACTGAGGATACGCATATAACCGGCCAGCACGACGACATCGGGCGCATAGGCGTCAATCTCTTGAATCAGTTGGCGGTCGAATGCTTCGCGACTGGCAAACTGGGCAGCTTCCAGCGAGTGTGCCGGAATATTCGCTTCGCGTGCGCGCTCAAGGCCGAACGCATCGGCCTTGTTACTGAATACTGCACGTATGGTGCCATTGATTTTTTTCTGTTCGCAGGCGTCTATTATCGCCTGCAAATTGCTTCCGTTGCCGGAAATGAGCACCACAATGTTTTTCATTCAATGACCACACGCTGTTCGGAATCAGAAGCTTTGATGATACCGATTTTCCATGCGTTTTCACCTTTCTCATTGAGCAAAGCAAGGGCTTTGTCCACTTCCGGAGCTGGCAGGGCGATAACCATACCTACACCGCAGTTAAAGGTGCGATACATCTCATGCTGGCTGACGTTACCCGCCGTTTGCAGCCAGTTGAAGACGGCTGGCCACTGCCATGAAGATTCGTCGATCACTGCCTGCGTGTTGTCCGGCAGAACGCGCGGAATATTTTCCCAGAAGCCGCCGCCGGTCAGGTGGGCAATGGCGTGCACATCAACCTTCTCGATCAGTTCCAGAATGGATTTCACGTAAATGCGGGTAGGGGCCAGTAAGTGATCGGCCAGCGGCTTGCCTTCAAGCTCGGTGGTTTCTGGGTCACAACCGCTGACTTCTACAATTTTACGCACCAGAGAGTAACCGTTGGAGTGCGGGCCGCTGGAGCCGAGCGCAATCAGTACGTCACCGTCAGCTACTTTTGAACCGTCGATAATCTCTGATTTTTCGACGACGCCAACGCAGAAACCTGCCACGTCGTAATCTTCGCCGTGGTACATCCCCGGCATTTCAGCTGTTTCCCCACCGACCAGCGCGCAGCCAGACTGCAGGCAGCCTTCGGCAATCCCGTTAATGACGCTGGCTGCGGTGTCCACATCCAGTTTGCCGGTTGCATAGTAGTCGAGGAAGAACAACGGCTCAGCGCCCTGAACCACGAGGTCGTTGACGCACATTGCGACGAGGTCAATGCCGATAGTGTCGTGGCGTTTCAGATCCATCGCCAGACGCAGTTTTGTACCAACGCCATCAGTGCCGGAAACCAGTACTGGTTCACGATATTTTTGCGGCAATGCGCACAGCGCACCGAAGCCACCCAGACCACCCATAACTTCCGGACGACGCGTTTTCTTTACTACGCCTTTGATTCGATCAACCAGAGCATTACCTGCATCAATATCAACACCGGCATCTTTGTAGCTAAGAGAGGTTTTATCGGTCACTGCCTGCTTCCCCACATGTTTACTTGCAGTAAAAGTTAAATTCGGCGCAATTCTAACAGGGAAAGCAAACGTTTGCGAGCCTGCTCTGCATCAAGTTTTATCTGCTGGTTTTTTCAGCATTTTACAATCATTTATCTATTTGTTTGAGCTGCGCCACGAAAATGAAACCGGGTACAGTCTTGTGCTTGAATCCTGTTAGCCGAATGCACAGTATCTTACTGAAACCGGTTTCTGTTTTCTGTTGCGGACCTCATCAACAGCGTTTTGCGCAGAGTCATCACGATAGGGGAAGGGTATGTCAGGATTTAAAGCAGAATTCATGTGGGGTGGTGCTGTCGCGGCTCATCAACTGGAAGGTGGCTGGCAGGAGGGCGGAAAAGGCATTAGCGTTGCCGATGTCATGACCGCGGGAGCGCATGGTGTGACGCGTGAAATTACCGACGGTGTGATTGCCGGTAAAAATTACCCTAACCACGAGGCCATCGATTTTTATCATCGCTATAAAGACGACATAAAGCTGTTTGCCGAAATGGGGTTTAAATGTTTTCGCACCTCTATTGCCTGGACACGTATTTTCCCCTTAGGCGATGAAGAACAACCCAATGAGGCTGGCCTACAGTTCTATGATGACCTGTTTGACGAATGCCTGAAATATGGCATTGAGCCGGTGATTACGCTGTCGCATTTTGAGATGCCTTACCATCTGGTGATGGAGTACGGCGGCTGGCGCAACCGCAAGCTTATCGATTTCTTTGTCCGTTTTGCCAGGGTGGTATTCACTCGTTACCAGCACAAAGTGAAGTACTGGATGACGTTTAATGAGATTAACAACCAGGCAAATTATCACGAAGATTTCGCGCCCTTTACTAACTCAGGTCTGAAATACCAGCCCGGCGAAGACCGCGAGCCGGTCATGTACCAGGCGGCGCACTATGAGCTGGTGGCAAGCGCGCTGGCGGTAAAGGTCGCGCGTGAGATTAACCCGGAATTACAGATAGGGTGCATGATTGCCATGTGTCCAATCTATCCGCTGACCTGCGCGCCAGACGATATGATGATGGCGATGAATGCCATGCACCGGCGTTACTGGTTTACTGACGTCCATGTGCGCGGCAAATACCCGCAGCATCTTCTCAACTACTTTGCCCGTCGTGGCTTTGAACTGGATATCACCGAGGAAGACCGTCAGGCGCTGACCGAGGGCTGCGTTGATTACATCGGCTTTAGCTATTATATGTCTTTCGCGACCCAGGCAACGGCGGACAACCCACAGCTGGATTACGACGAGTCGAAAAGCCTGGTTTCCAACCCGTACGTGCAGAAATCAGACTGGGGCTGGCAGATTGATCCGGTTGGCCTGCGTTATTCACTGAACTGGTTCTGGGATCATTATCAGCTGCCACTATTTATTGTGGAGAATGGATTTGGCGCCATTGATGTGCGCGAGGACGATGGTACAGTTAACGACCAGTACCGTATCGACTACCTTGCCGCCCACATACGTGAGATGAAAAAAGCGGTGGTGGAGGATGGTGTGGATCTGATGGGATATACCCCGTGGGGCTGCATTGATTTAGTCTCGGCCGGGACGGGAGAGATGAAAAAACGCTATGGGTTTATCTATGTCGATAAAAATAATGACGGTAGCGGGACATTAACTCGCTCACCTAAAAAATCTTTTTCATGGTATCAAAATGTCATCCAGACCAATGCTGAATACCTTTAAAATTCAGAGTGTTGACAGCTAGCCCCGCCATCGGTGCGGGGCTTGTTTTATACTCATTATCCAGACGTAAATGACTTTGGTTGATCCATATCAAGCGTATGCAGTGTTGCGCCAGAGACGAAAAGCGGTATAATCCGGCGATTTTTTTTGTGGTTGCCACTCGTCTGAGGAAAGGAGAAGAGTATGAAGATCGTGGAAGTCAAACACCCACTCGTCAAACACAAGCTGGGATTGATGCGTGAAAACGACATCAGCACTAAACGCTTTCGTGAACTCGCCTCGGAAGTTGGCAGTCTGCTGACTTATGAAGCAACCGCTGGTCTGGAAACCGAAAAGGTGACCATTGAAGGCTGGAACGGTCCAGTTGAAGTTGACCAAATCAAAGGAAAAAAAATCACCGTTGTGCCAATCCTGCGTGCGGGCCTGGGCATGATGGAAGGCGTTCTGGAAAACGTTCCGAGCGCGCGTATCAGCGTGGTCGGTATGTACCGTAACGAAGAGACGCTGGAGCCGGTTCCGTACTTCCAGAAGCTGGTTTCTAACATCGATGAGCGTATGGCGCTGATCGTTGACCCAATGCTGGCAACCGGCGGCTCTGTTATCGCCACCATCGACCTGCTGAAAAATGCAGGCTGCACCAGCATTAAAGTGCTGGTCCTGGTTGCTGCACCGGAAGGTATCGCGGCACTGGAAAAAGCGCACCCGGATGTGGAGTTGTACACCGCCTCCATCGATCAGGGACTGAATGAGCACGGATACATTATTCCGGGGCTCGGCGATGCCGGCGATAAGATTTTTGGTACTAAGTAAACGAATAAGTGAAAAGAAGCCGACTTTAAGAGTCGGCTTTTTTTTGAATAAAACAACCCAATGGCTAATAACAAACAACACTCAGAGGAAAACACTATGACGCGCCGTGCTATCGGGGTGAGTGAAAGACCGCCGCTTTTACAGACAATCCCGCTTAGTTTGCAGCACCTGTTCGCCATGTTTGGCGCAACGGTGCTGGTGCCAGTCCTGTTCCACATCAACCCAGCTACCGTTCTGCTGTTTAACGGCATTGGTACGTTGCTGTATCTCTTTATTTGTAAGGGTAAAATTCCCGCATATCTGGGTTCCAGCTTTGCCTTTATTTCCCCGGTACTGCTGCTGCTGCCGTTAGGGTATGAAGTGGCGCTGGGCGGTTTCATTATGTGTGGCGTCCTGTTCTGCCTGGTTTCTTTCATTGTTAAGAAGGCAGGAACCGGCTGGCTGGA
Source organism: Citrobacter sp. Cpo030 (assembly GCF_030333005.1). Classification (NCBI taxonomy): domain Bacteria; kingdom Pseudomonadati; phylum Pseudomonadota; class Gammaproteobacteria; order Enterobacterales; family Enterobacteriaceae; genus Citrobacter; species Citrobacter sp. Cpo030. The sequence continues at coordinate 61,117 of NZ_JAOWGT010000056.1, forward strand.
TGTCATGTTCCCGCCTGCGGCGATGGGCGCAATCGTTGCCGTCATCGGTCTGGAGCTGGCTGGCGTTGCTGCGGGTATGGCGGGGTTACTGCCTGCTGAGGGGCAATTACCGGATTCAAAAACCATCATCATTTCTATGGTAACGCTGGCGGTAACGGTCTTTGGTTCCGTATTGTTCCGCGGTTTTATGGCGATTATCCCGATTCTGATCGGGGTGCTGGCCGGTTATGCGCTCTCCTTCGTGATGGGCGTTGTGGACACTACGCCGATTGCGCAGGCCCACTGGTTCGCGCTGCCGACGTTTTACACGCCGCGTTTTGAATGGGTTGCCATTCTGACCATCCTGCCAGCAGCGCTGGTGGTCATCGCTGAACACGTCGGGCACCTGGTGGTAACGGCGAATATCGTGAAAAAAGATTTGATTCGCGATCCTGGCCTGCATCGTTCTATGTTTGCTAACGGTCTGTCTACGGTAATCTCTGGTTTCTTCGGCTCTACGCCGAACACCACGTACGGCGAAAACATCGGCGTAATGGCGATCACCCGCGTTTACAGTACCTGGGTTATCGGCGGTGCGGCAATTTTCGCCATTCTGCTCTCCTGCGTGGGTAAACTGGCTGCAGCGATCCAAATCATTCCACTGCCGGTTATGGGCGGCGTATCACTGCTGCTGTACGGTGTAATTGGCGCTTCTGGTATTCGCGTACTGATCGAGTCGAAGGTTGACTATAACAAGGCGCAGAACCTGATCCTGACTTCGGTTATTTTGATCATCGGCGTAAGTGGCGCGAAAGTTCACATCGGTGCCGCAGAGCTGAAAGGCATGGCGCTGGCGACCATCGTTGGTGTCTGTCTGAGCCTGATTTTCAAAGTTATCAGCCTGCTGCGTCCGGAAGAAGTCGTGCTTGACGCGAAAGATGCAGACAGTCCGCAACAGTAAATCTCTGACCGGGCGGCAACGCTGCCCGGTTCTATCGCGACGTATTTCTGTGTTAAACTCAACGCGATTTTATGAAATCCTGGGTTGAGGTATCTCTGAACACACCGGCACAGCTCTCTTTGCCACTTTATCTTCCTGACGACGAAACTTTCGCAAGTTTCTGGCCGGGGGATAACTCCTCTTTACTGGCTGCACTGCAAAACGTGCTGCGTCAGGAACATAGCGGGTATATTTATCTCTGGTCGCGTGAAGGCGCTGGCCGTAGTCATTTGCTGCATGCAGCCTGTGCGGAACTCTCCGCGCGCGGCGATGCGGTAGGCTACGTGCCGCTCGACAAACGCACCTGGTTCGTCCCCGAGGTGCTCGACGGGATGGAGCATTTATCGCTGGTATGCATCGATAACATCGAATGTGTGGCTGGTGATTCGCTGTGGGAAATGGCGATTTTTGATCTTTACAACCGCATTCTGGAGTCGGGGAAAACGCGCCTGCTGATCACCGGCGATCGTCCACCAAGACAGCTGAATCTGGGGTTGCCGGATCTCGCCTCGCGCCTGGACTGGGGACAAATCTACAAGCTGCAACCACTTTCTGATGAAGATAAGCTGCAGGCGTTGCAATTACGCGCCAGACTTCGTGGATTTGAACTGCCGGAAGATGTGGGACGTTTTCTGCTAAAGCGTCTGGATCGAGAAATGCGTACGCTGTTTATGACGCTGGATCAGCTTGATCATGCTTCAATCACCGCCCAGCGTAAGCTGACTATTCCTTTCGTAAAAGAAATTCTGAAGCTGTAAGCGCCGCAGCCGGGAAGACTGCGGCAGGTTGCAAGTTAACCGACGATTTCCAGTACCTGCTCCGGCGGGCGTCCAATTCGAGCCTGACCTTTGGCAACCACGATCGGGCGCTCCATCAGTTTCGGGTTTTCCACCATTGCCTGAATCAGCGCATCTTCACTCAGATTTTTGTCCGCCAGGTTAAGCGACTTATAAAGATCCTCTTTCTGGCGCATCAGTTCACGCGCGCTGGACATACCGAGCATTTGCAGCAGTTCACGCAGGGTTGCTGCATCAGCCGGCGTTTCCAGATACAACACCACTTCCGGGTCCACGCCGTTGGACTTCAGTAATTCCAGCGTTTCACGGCTCTTGGAGCAGCGTGGGTTATGGTAGATTTTAATCGCGTCTGACATGACTTCTCCTTGCATAACAATACTGCCGGATGGCGGCCAAAAGACCTTATCCGGCCTACATATTGCGTCTGACGTAGGCCGGATAAGACGCTACAGCGTCGCCATCCGGCAAAGGTTCGATAATTACATCTTCGTGTACGGTTTAAAGCGTTCTTGCAGCTGGCGTAGCTGGTCAATACGGGCATCGTATCTGGCCTGCTGCTGGCTACCCAGTTTCACCTGAGAACTTGCGCTGCTGAGCATCGAAATAGCCTGATCCAGACGTCCCGCGAGGGCATACCCCTCCGCGCGCGCCGCCAGCTCCTGATCGCGGTTGCTCAGGTTGGCTTCCGTTTGCGCTAACAGATCCCAGCCGTTAGGGTCATCTTTATGGTTAAACGTATAGCGATTCAGGATGGTCGCCGCCTCTTTGGCTTGTCCACCCTGTAAATAGGCATTCGCCAGGTTGAGCTGCAGAACCGGGTTAGTGCGCAGGTCGCGGGCGTTTTTCAGGCGGTTAATGGCATCACTGGTTTTCTTCTGGCCGAGATCGATATCCGTTGCCAGGTCGAGATACCAGGCATTGTTAGGATCTGCCGCCAGCAGCGGTTGCAGCGCTTTACGCGCCTCGTCATATTTACTGGCTTCCATCGCCTGCAATGCCCGGCCATACTGCGCCGCACGTTGCTCACGTACGTTGCCTTTCGACCAGTTACTCAGCAGGTCATCGGTTAACTGGTTACGACCAGAGTTGTACATGCCCAAGGTTCGTGCCTTAGCCAGATAAAAATCTTCTGACGACTGGACGACCACCGGGCGCATCTGGTTGGCGCGGTTACGGGCATCAGACAGACGGCTTTCCGGCAGGGGGTGAGTCAGCAAAATTTCCGGCGGACGCGAAGAGTAACGAGCCTGGTCGAGTAGTTTTTCCAGGAACGTTGGCATGGCCTGGGGATCGAATCCCGAGCGTTGCAGTACCTGAATACCGATGCGGTCTGCTTCCTGTTCGTTTTGCTGCGTAAAGCTGATCATTCCCTGACGTGTACCCGCCAGCGTACCGGTCAGCGCCGCCATACCCGCCTGCGGGCTGGCCATTGCTAATAAAATTGAACCTAACGCACCAACCCACGTTAGTGGCGCGCTGCGTTTCTGATCTTCCATGGCACGCGCCAGGTGACGCTGCGTAACGTGGGAAATTTCGTGCGCCATAACCGATGCCAGCTGGCTTTCGTTGTCGGAATAGCGAAATAGTGCAGAGTGCAGGACAACGTTGCCGCCAAAGAAAGCAAAGGCGTTGATTTCATCGTTGTTAATCAAAAAGAAGGTGAAGGGCGTTTTTACCGAGTCGGCGTGCGAGACCAGACGCATCCCCAGCGCATTAATGTATTGGGTGAGCAATGGATCGTTAATTAATGGCGCACTGCCGCGCAGTTGGCGTACGTAATAATCGCCCATCTGCATTTCCTGTCCTATGGAAAGCGTACTGCCTGCCGACGTTCCCATATCAGGCAGGGTGTCCGCAGTATCAGCAAATGCGGGCGCAACCTGACCGATAGTCAGTGCGGCAATGAGGGTAGCAACCAGGTTTTTTTTCAACTGCCTGAACATAACCTCTGTCCTGTATTCTTTTTTGAGATAGCCATTTGACCGATGCTGTGAAGTATCGTTCACACTCCGCAAGCTTACGGAGTGTAACTGCGAAACCTGACGATGAACACCCAGGAAAAATGTCTTTTCACTTTGCGTAATCAGCCATAAAAAGCGAAGTCTTTTTTGTGACATTTCGATACAATTCGGGATCGCAATCCCGCTATTGGGTTCATGGAAGGGTTTTATGCTCGAAATGTTGATGCAATGGTATCGTCGCCGCTTTAGCGACCCCGAAGCCATCGCCCTGCTGATTATTCTTGTTGCCGGTTTTGGCATCCTGTTTTTCTTTAGCGGCCTTTTGGCGCCGCTGCTGGTCGCCATTGTGCTGGCGTACCTGCTTGAATGGCCGACAGTGCGGCTGGAACATATTGGTTGTTCCCGGCGTTGGGCGACATCGATTGTGCTGGTGGTGTTTGTCGGTATTTTACTGCTGATGGCCTTTGTGGTGATGCCCGTTGCGTGGCAGCAGGGAATTTACCTGATCCGCGACATGCCCGGCATGCTCAATAAATTGTCTGATTTTGCCGCCACCTTGCCACGACGTTACCCGGCGCTGATGGATGCAGGCATCATTGATGCGATGGCGGAAAATATGCGCTCGCGAATGCTCACCATGGGCGATTCGGTGGTGAAATATTCGTTAGCCTCACTGGTTGGATTGCTGACCCTGGCGGTCTATCTTGTTCTTGTCCCATTGATGGTGTTCTTCCTGATCAAAGATAAAGGACAGATGCTGAACGCCGTGCGCCGGGTGCTGCCGCGTAACCGCGGGCTGGCTGGGCAGGTATGGAAAGAGATGAATCAGCAAATCACCAACTATATCCGCGGAAAGGTGCTGGAAATGGTGGTGGTCGGCGTAGCGACCTGGCTCGGCTTCCTGCTGTTTGGTCTCAACTATTCGCTGCTGCTGGCGGTGCTGGTCGGGTTCTCTGTGCTGATCCCGTATATCGGCGCTTTTGTGGTGACGATTCCGGTGGTTGGCGTGGCGCTGTTCCAGTTTGGCCTTGGCACTGAGTTCTGGAGCTGTTTTGCCGTGTACCTGATAATCCAGGCGCTGGACGGCAATTTGCTGGTTCCCGTGCTGTTCTCCGAGGCGGTCAATCTGCATCCACTGGTCATTATTCTCTCCGTGGTGATTTTCGGCGGTTTGTGGGGATTCTGGGGCGTATTCTTTGCGATTCCTCTGGCGACGTTAATCAAAGCGGTAATGCATGCCTGGCCGGATGGTCAGGTCGTTGACGAACCCTAATCTGCAAGATCCGGCGATATCATGTCGCCGGATCTGAACTTGTCTGACCTCTATCCACTCTTTCTGAATAATCTCCTCTGGTGTCGTTTTTCTCCGCGTTTGTCTTTAACTTGACCATCGTGATGTCTTTTAGTCACACAAGGATTAAGGCCAACAGGAGAACAAAATGGGTCACAGCACACACACGCAGCAAAAGGTGGGATGGGGCGGTTATCTCGCTTTTTTTATTACGATTATTCTTTTTTCCGGCATGTTTGCGAAAAGTACCGAATGGTGGCGGGTCTTTGACTTCACCGTCCTCAACGGTGCGTTTGGGCAGATTAATGCTGCGGGCGGCACGGCGGTCTCTTTTCGTGGCTCTGGAGGGATGGGGGCCAAAGACGGTTTCTTATTCGCGCTTGAGCTGGCACCTTCCGTCATTCTTTCGCTTGGGATTATTTCTGTCACCGAAGGGTTGGGTGGGTTGCGCGCGGCACAACAGCTGATGACGCCGGCCCTGCGTCCGTTACTGGGCATTCCGGGTATTTGTTCGCTGGCGTTGATTGCGAATTTGCAAAATACCGATGCCGCGGCCGGGATGACCAAAGAAATGGCGGAAGAGGGCATTATCACAGAGCAGGAACGCGCTATTTTTGCCTGCTGGCAAACCAGCGGCAGCGCGTGCATTACCAACTATTTTTCTTCTGGCGCAGCGCTGTTTACGATGGTGACCGTTCCGGTGATTACGCCGCTGGCGGTGATCCTTGTCTTCAAATTTGTGGGCGCGAACCTGTTGCGTGTATGGATCGCGCAGCTGGAAAATCGCCGTATGCAGCAGGAGGCGTGAGATGACAACACAGGTACGTAAAAACGTCATGGATATGTTTATTGATGGCGCACGGCGCGGGTTTACCATTGCAACAACCAGTCTGTTGCCTAACGTGGTGATGGCGTTTGTGATTATTCAGGCGCTGAAGGTGACAGGGCTGCTCGAGGTTGTCGGGCGGGTATGCGAGCCGGTAATGGCGCTGTGGGGGCTGCCGGGGGAATCTGCCACTGTGCTGCTGGCAGCGGTGATGAGTATGGGAGGCGGCGTCGGCGTGTGCGCCAGCCTGGTTGTCGCCGGTACGCTTTCGGGACATGATGCCACGGTGTTGTTACCGGCTATCTACCTGATGGGAAATCCGGTGCAAAATGTGGGCCGTTGTCTGGGGACCGCGGGGGTTCATCCTCGTTATTACCCGCTAATTATTGCGGTATGCGTCATTAATGCGCTGCTCTCTATTTGGGTTATGCAGGTTATTGCCTGACAAGGAAGGTTATGAACTGTTCAATTCTTGATTTGACGTTGTTCCAGCAGGGACACGTGTATGCGCCGGAAGATTTAGAGCGACAGGATATACTGGTCTCCGGCAGCAAAATTGTTGCCATCGCCCCGTCAATTTCTCCTGAAGACTTTCCCGGTTGCGAGTGTATCAATCTTGACGGCGCGATTGTATGCCCAGGATTTATCGATCAACACGTCCATCTTATTGGCGGCGGTGGGGAGGCGGGGCCGCATACCCGCACCCCGGAAGTGCGCTTGTCACGGCTGGTTGAAGCTGGCGTCACGTCGGTGGTGGGTTTGCTGGGTACCGATGGCATTACCCGTCACCCGGAATCGCTGCTGGCAAAAACCCGCGCGCTGGAGTTTGAAGGCATCAGCGCATGGATGCTGACCGGGGCGTATTCTCTGCCTTCCCCGACGATCACCGGCAGTATCGATCGCGATGTGGCGCTGATTGATAAAGTTATTGGTGTGAAATGTGCGGTTTCGGACCATCGTTCCTCAGCCCCGGATACCTCGGCGCTGGCAAATATGGCGGCGCAGTCGCGTGTCGGCGGATTGTTAGGGCGCAAACCGGGGATCAGCGTTTTCCATATGGGCGACAGCCCGCGCATGCTGGAACCGTTGTACCAGATCCTCGACTGCTGCGATGTGCCGATTACTAAACTGTTGCCGACACACGTTAACCGTGCGGAACCGTTGTTCCAGGCGGCGCTGGAGTATGCCCGTAAAGGCGGTTATATCGACATTACCAGCAGCATTGATGAGCCCGTCGACCCGGCCACGGCTATCGCCACGGCGCTGCGCCAGAACGTGCCGCTGTCGCGCATTACCCTTAGCTCGGATGGCAACGGCAGCCAGCCGGAATTTGATGAGCTTGGCAATCTCACCGGCATCGGTGTCGCGGGGTTTGAATCACTGGCTGAGACGGTGCGCCAGTTGGTGACGGTTCATGCCATACCGCTGGAACAGGCGCTGTGTCCGCTGACGCGTACGGTCGCAGAATTTTTGGCACTGGAGCATAAAGGGCGTCTGGCGGTGGGATGCGATGCGGACATTCTGGTGCTCAACGACGCGCTGGAAGTTCATCACCTGTGGGCGAAGGGAAAAGCCGTGGTGAAAGAGCAGAAAGCGTGCGTGAAAGGGACGTTTGAGTAACCGGGCGGTCATCTGCCGGATGGCGACGCTAACGTCTTATCCGGCATACGTGCGTGCATTTGTAGGCCGGATAAGGCGTTCACACCGCCATCCGGCATTTCACGGTCAGGCGTTCTCTTTCAGCCAGTTCATTACCACGTCGTGGTGGTTGCTGGTTTTGAAGTCATCAAACACATGCTCAATTTTCCCTTCGGCATCAATCAGGAAGCTGATGCGGTGGATGCCATCGTAGGTTTTGCCCATAAATGACTTCTCACCCCAGACGCCGAACTGCTCGCAAACCTGATGATCTTCATCGGACAGGAGCGTGAAATTCAGGACTTCTTTCTCCGCGAATCGGGAAAGCTTCTCTGGTTTGTCAGTGCTGATCCCCAGCACTTCAACACCCGCTTTTTTTAACTCATCCATGTTATCGCGCAGGCCGCAGGCCTGTACGGTACAGCCGGGTGTCATGGCTTTCGGGTAAAAATAAACCAGAACACGCTGTCCCTGGAAGTCGGTTAAATTTACTTGTTCTCCGTCTTGATCCGGCAAGCTAAATTTCGGTGCGATATCACCGGCTTTCAGTGGGTTCATTACTTAACTCCATCCTGTTCATCATGCTGTGAGTAATTGACGACGTTAATACTGCCTTGCGCATTGAGTTCTGTACAGAGTGCTTTAAACGCATCTTCAATATTTGCCGAATCATGTGACGCAGGACTATGTGCGGTAATTTGAATAAACAACTGCGCCGCCTTTCCATTCTCAGCCGGTTGCGTGCGTGAAACCAGTTCCGCAATATTCATTTGGTGGCTGTCAAACAGAGCGGTGAAGCGTTCAATCAAATGGGGAGAATCAGGGACATCGACCTGCACCCATACCGTAGCAGGCATTGCCGGACGGGGGCGCGCGGTCGTGCGCTTCATCACAATGAGTAAATCCAGCTCTGCGCCTTTTAATGGCAGGGTTGATTCAATCAGGGTGATGGCATTCCAGGTTCCCGACAGCAACATGATAAACGTGAACTCATCACCCAGCATGGCCAGTCGGCTGTCTTCGATATTACAGCCGCAACTGCTGACATGACGCGTGATGGTGTTCACAATTCCTGGGCGATCGGCACCCAGCGCAGTAATGACCAGATAGTGTTGCGATGACGATGTCAAACCTGTTCTTCCTTTGAGCGGTGAGGTAATCATAAGGAAAGCATAAAAAAAACATGCATACAACAATCAGAACGGCTCTGGTCGCTTGCTTTTATTGTCGTACCAAACGTACCATTGAGACACTTGTTTGCACAGAGGATGGCCCATGTTCACGGGAAGTATTGTCGCGCTTGTTACGCCGATGGATGAGAAAGGTAAAGTCTGCCGGTCGAGCCTGAAAAAACTGATTGATTATCATGTCGCCAGCGGCACCTCGGCGATCGTTTCTGTTGGCACCACCGGTGAGTCCGCCACCCTGAGTCATGATGAACATGGCGATGTGGTGATGATGACGCTGGAACTGGCTGACGGGCGTATTCCGGTGATTGCCGGAACCGGCGCCAATGCGACCGCGGAAGCCATTAGTCTGACGCAGCGTTTCAACGACAGCGGTGTTGTCGGCTGCCTGACGGTGACGCCTTACTACAACCGCCCAACCCAGGAAGGTTTGTTCCAGCATTTCAAAGCCATCGCTGAGCATACTGACCTGCCGCAAATTCTGTATAATGTGCCGTCCCGTACTGGCTGCGATATGCTGCCGGAAACCGTTGGTCGTCTGGCGAAAGTTAAAAATATTATCGCTATTAAAGAGGCCACGGGGAACTTAAGTCGCGTTCACCAGATCAAAGAGCTGGTTTCGGACGACTTTATTCTGCTCAGCGGTGATGACGCGACCGGACTGGATTTTATGCAGCTCGGTGGTCATGGCGTGATTTCCGTAACGTCTAACGTTGCGGCACGTGATATGGCTGAAATGTGCAAACTGGCGGCAGCCGGGCAATTTGCCGAGGCGCGGGTGATTAACCAGCGTCTGATGCCGTTACACAACAAACTATTTGTCGAACCCAATCCTATTCCCGTGAAATGGGCGTGTAAGGAGTTGGGACTTGTGGCGACCGATACGCTACGTCTGCCGATGACGCCAATCACGGACAATGCTCGTGAAATCGTCAAAGCGGCGCTTAAGCATGCCGGTTTGCTGTAAAGTTTAGGGAGATTTGATGGCTTACTCAGTACAAAAGTCGCGCCTGGCCAAGGTTGCGGGTGTTTCGCTTGTTATGTTGCTCGCGGCCTGTAGCTCTGACTCGCGCTATAAGCGCCAGGTGAGCGGTGATGAATCCTATCTGGAGGCCGCACCGCTTGCTGAGCTTCATGCTCCAGCTGGGATGATTTTGCCGGTTATGTCGGGCGACTATAATATCCCGGTAACCAACGGCAGTGGTGCCGTGGGTAAAGCGCTGGATATTCGTCCACCGGCTCAGCCGTTAGCATTAGTCACCGGTGCTCGCACACAGATCGCGGGTGATACGTCGACATTACTGGTGGAAAACGGTCGTGGCAACACACTGTGGCCGCAGGTCGTTAGCGTCATTCAGTCTAAAAACTACACGATCACCAAACGTGATGATGCCAGCCAGACGTTGACCACCGACTGGGTTGACTGGAACCGTCTGGATGAAGACGAGCAGTACCGTGGACGTTATCAAATCTCGGTTAAACCGCAGGGCTATCAGCAAGCGGTAACGGTGAAACTGGTTAACCTCGAGCAGGCGGGTAAACCCGTAGCCGATGCGGCATCAATGCAGCGCTACAGCGCTGAGATGATGAACGTTATCTCTGCTGGTCTGGATAAGAACGCCACCGACGCCGCGAATGCCGCGCAGAACCGCTCTGCAGCCACCATGGATGTTCAGAGCGCCGCCGATGACACCGGTTTACCAATGCTGGTGGTACGCGGGCCGTTCAACGTGGTGTGGCAGCGTCTGCCGGCAGCGCTTGAGAAAGTGGGGATGAAGGTAACCGACAGCACCCGTTCTCAGGGCAGCATCGCGGTGACCTACAAACCACTGTCCGATAGCAACTGGCAGGAGTTGGGTGCAAGCGACCCGGGTCTGGTATCCGGCGACTATAAACTGCAGGTCGGTGATTTAGACAACCGCAGTAGCTTGCAGTTTATCGATCCGAAGGGGCATACCCTGACGCAAAGCCAGAACGACGCGCTGGTCGCCGTCTTCCAGGCAGCGTTCAGTAAGTAAAAATAAAGGGCTGGATAACTCCAGCCCTTTTTTTCTGATATGATACGCAAACGTGTGCGTCGGCAGAAAAACGCAATATTTATCGTTAATTCACACCCAGGAGTAATAAAGATGCAAAAGCAAGCTGAGTTGTATCGTGGTAAAGCGAAGACCGTATACAGCACGGAAAACCCGGACCTGTTGGTGCTCGAATTCCGCAATGATACGTCAGCAGGGGATGGCGCGCGCATTGAACAGTTTGACCGTAAAGGCATGGTGAACAACAAATTCAACCATTTCATTATGACTAAACTGCAAGAAGCGGGTATTCCTACCCAGATGGAGCGACTGCTTTCTGATACCGAATGTCTGGTGAAAAAACTGGAGATGGTACCGGTTGAATGTGTGGTACGTAACCGCGCGGCAGGCTCTCTGGTTAAGCGTTTAGGCGTTGAGGAAGGTATTGAACTGAATCCGCCGCTGTTTGATCTGTTCCTGAAAAACGATGCTATGCACGATCCAATGATTAACGATTCCTATTGCGAAACTTTTGGTTGGGTGAGCAAAGAGAATCTGGCACGTATGAAAGAGCTGACCTACAAAGCTAACGACGTGCTGAAAAAGATGTTTGATGATGCTGGTCTGATTCTGGTCGACTTCAAACTTGAGTTTGGTTTGTATAAAGGTGAAGTGGTCCTGGGTGATGAATTCTCACCGGACGGTAGCCGCCTGTGGGACAAAGAAACGCTGGATAAAATGGACAAAGATCGCTTCCGCCAGAGTCTGGGCGGCCTGATCGAAGCCTATGAAGCCGTCGCGCATCGCCTGGGTGTGAAGTTAGACTAATCTTCCCCTGAGCCGGCGATCGCTCTCCGGCTCATTAACCCCACCTGATTTGATTACTATTTCTTATGGTAATCCTGTTCCGAACCGCCTACGATCATCATCATAATGAATAAAAAGTTGAGGTGATTATGCGCTGGCAAGGGCGTCGTGAAAGTGACAACGTGGAAGACAGACGAAACAGCTCTGGCGGCCCCTCTATGGGTGGGCCTGGTTTTCGTCTGCCCAGTGGTAAAGGAGGCATCATCCTGCTGATTGTGGTGCTGGTGGCGGGTTACTATGGCGTGGATCTCACCGGGCTAATGACTGGCCAGCCGGTCTCCCAACAGCAATCATCACGCTCCATCAGCCCAAACGATGATGAAGCGGCAAAATTTACCTCGGTGATTCTGGCTACAACAGAAGATACCTGGGGACAGCAGTTTGAAAAAATGGGTCGCACCTACCAACAGCCGAAGCTGGTGATGTACCGGGGCGCGACGCGTACCGGCTGCGGCGCGGGTCAGTCCGTGATGGGGCCATTTTATTGCCCGGCAGATGGTACGGTTTACATCGACCTTTCATTCTATGACGACATGAAAAACAAGCTGGGCGCTGATGGTGATTTTGCTCAGGGCTATGTTATCGCCCATGAAGTGGGTCACCACGTGCAGAAACTGCTGGGTATTGAACCTAAAGTTCGTCAGATGCAGCAGAATGCCTCACAGGCAGAAGTGAACCGTCTTTCCGTTCGAATGGAACTGCAGGCAGACTGCTTTGCCGGTGTCTGGGGCCACAGCATGCAGCAGCAGGGCGTACTGGAGTCTGGTGACCTGGAAGAGGCACTGAACGCCGCACAGGCCATTGGTGACGATCGTCTGCAACAGCAGGGACAAGGACGCGTCGTGCCGGACAGCTTTACTCACGGAACCTCTGAACAGCGTTTTACCTGGTTCAAACGCGGTTTTGACAGCGGCGATCCGGGGCAATGTAATACTTTTGGTAAAGGTATTTAAGATACTGAGGCAGGGATGTCCGATAACACGGCGCTGAGCGCGTTAACCGAACAAATGACCCACGATGGGATCCGTCGTCTGCTGATTATCAGCGGCGAGGATAACTGGTGTCAGGAACAGGCATTAGCGCTACGCAGCACGTTACCCGGCGACTGGCTGTGGGTAGGGGAGCAAGCCCCTACCGAGCCGTGCTGTACGCCGCAGGCGCTAAAAACATTATTAGGGCGCGAGTTTCGTCATGCGGTTTTTGACGCCAGGCAAGGTTTTGACGCTGCGGCGTTTGCCGCCTTAAGCGGCACACTGCTTGCTGGCAGTTGGCTGGTATTGCTGACCCCACCCTGGCATTCCTGGCACACGCATCCGGACGCGGATTCACTACGCTGGAGCGATTGTGCTGAACCTATCCCTACACCGCACTTTATTGAACACGTCAAACGGGTGATTTCCCGCGATAGACAGGCTCTGCACTGGCAACAGCATCAGCATCAGCCGGTTGCCTGTCCGCATTTTCCTGCTCGCGCAGCCTGGCACGCGGCAACCGGCGAACCCCAGCCAGAACAGGCGATGATATTAAATCATTTGCTGGCTATGCCTCCCGGTGTGGTTGCGGTGACGGCCGCACGGGGTCGGGGCAAGTCCGCTCTGGCAGGGCAACTCATAGCGCGGATTAACGGCACTGCGATTGTGACAGCGCCTGCCAAAGCGGCAACCGATGTGCTGGCGCAATTTGCCGGAGAGCGTTACCGTTTTATGGCCCCGGATGCGCTGTTAAGCAGTTCTGCAATCGCAGACTGGCTGATTGTGGATGAAGCCGCCGCGATCCCCGCGCCGCTGCTGCACCAACTGGTGGCGCGTTTTCCTCGTACGCTGTTAACCACTACAGTACAAGGCTACGAGGGAACGGGGAGAGGCTTCTTGCTGAAATTCTGTGCCCGCTTCCCCAATCTTCAACGCTATGAGTTGCAGCAACCGGTACGCTGGGCGCAGGGATGTCCGCTGGAGCAAATCGTCAGCGATGCGCTGGTGTTTGATGATGAAACGTTCACGCATGCCCCATTGGGAGAGCTTCACTTCTCGGCATTTGAGCAACAGTGCTGGCATGCTAATCCGGCGCTGCCGTTAGCGGTATACCTGCTGCTTTCTGGAGCGCATTATCGCACCTCGCCATTGGACCTGCGGCGGATGATGGACGCGCCTGGTCAGCATTTTCTTCAGGCATCAACCGCTGACTCAGTGGCGGGGGCTGTCTGGTTGGTCGATGAAGGGGGACTATCCGCGGAATTAAGCCAGGCCGTCTGGGCCGGATATCGTCGACCGAGAGGGAATCTGGTTGCGCAGTCGCTGGCGGCGCACGGTGGTGACCCGTTGGCGGCGACGCTCGTCGGGAGACGGGTCAGTCGAATTGCGGTTCATCCTGCGCGCCAAAGAGAAGGTATTGGGCAACAGCTGATTATGCTGGCCCACCGCTATTCCACATCGTGTGACTATCTGTCGGTCAGTTTTGGGTATACGGCTGAACTATGGCGTTTCTGGCAGCGCTGCGGTTTTGTGCTGGTGCGAATGGGAAATCATCGGGAAGCCAGCAGCGGCTGTTATACCGCCATGGCGTTACTTCCCATTAGCGAAGCGGGGAAACGCCTTGCCGAGCGGGAGCACCAGCATTTGCGTCGTGATGCGGAAATCCTTGCGCGATGGAACGGTGAGAACATTCCGCTGGTCCCTCTGAAAGAAGCTACGCTTAATGAGGATGACTGGGCTGAGCTGGCTGGGTTTGCCTTCGCGCATCGGCCATTATTGACGTCGCTAGGCTGTCTGAGTCGTCTGCTTGAGCACAGTGAGTTACCTCTTCCGGCATTACGCGGACGCATACAGGCTAAACGTAGCGACGCCGAATTGTGCCAACAGCTCAAGATTTCTGGTCGTAAAGCGTTGCTGGTCATTCAGCGCGCCGAAGCGGCGCAGGCATTAAATCAGCTGGATGCAGAGCGTGAACAGCGGCTACATAATCGCATTATGCAATGGCAATTTTTTCACTAACTTCTTCAATTTCCTGGCATGGTCATTGCGGTTAAGCGGCGTAGAATGAATCTCATCAGTTAAGGAGATCGCCATGAAACATGACCATTTTGTTGTTCAAAGTCCCGATAAACCCGCTCAACAGCTACTGCTGCTGTTTCATGGCGTCGGCGATAACCCGGTTGCCATGGGTGAAATTGGCTCCTGGTTTGCGCCGCTGTTTCCGGATGCGCTAATCGTTAGCATTGGCGGGGCAGAGCCTTACGGTACGACGTCCGGACGTCAGTGGTTTTCGGTGCAGGGCGTAACTGAAGAGAATCGTCAGGAACGTGTTGACGCCATTATGCCGGTATTTATCGAAACCGTGCGCTACTGGCAGAAGCACAGCGGCGTTTCGCCGCAGGCAACCGCGCTGATTGGCTTTTCTCAGGGGGCGATTATGTCACTTGAGAGCATCAAAGCTGAGCCGGGGCTGGCATCGCGGGTCATCGCCTTCAATGGCCGCTATGCCACCTTGCCAGAGGCTGCAACCACCGCGACGACGGTGCATTTGATTCACGGTGGTGAAGACCGGGTAATTGAGTTATCTCATGCCGTTGCCGCGCAGGAAGCGTTAATGCGCGCTGGTGGAGACGTGACGCTGGATATCGTCGAAAATCTGGGGCACGCCATTGATGAACGCAGCATGCAGTTTGCGCTCGATCATCTGCGTTTTACCGTACCGAAGCACTACTTTGATGAAGCGCTGAGCGGCGGTAAGCCTCACGATGATGATGTGATTGCCATGATCTGATTGATCACCGTAGGCCGGATAAAACGCGAAGCGTTGCCATCCGGCACGTAACGCCCGGTGGCGCTAACGCTTACCGGGCCTACGGGACTTATCTGCCTATTAATTATTTCTTCGGTTGGTCCTTATTCGGCCAATCGTCGTCGTCATCCCATTTATCGTTAAAGTCACGATGCGGGGGAAGCTCCGGCTTGTTGGCAAGAAATTTCTTGTGATCGACGCGCTTGAGATCTTTAATCACGTTCAGCAGCACGCCTACCAGAAACACCAACACCAGAATCCACCAATATTTTGCCAGCCAGTCCATGCTCATTTCCTCTTACAGGAACACTCATCAGGCGACGAGTTGCTCCATGATACGTTGATACATACGGGCAAGCAGCTGCAGGTCGGCGGCATTAACACATTCATTAATTTTATGAATAGTGGCGTTGACCGGCCCAAGTTCTACTACCTGCGCCCCCATGCGGGCAATAAAACGCCCGTCGGACGTCCCGCCTGTAGTCAGTAACTGCGGTTTAATCTCATTATAGTGCTCAATGGCGTTCACCACTGCATCCACCAGTTTACCGCGTTCGGTCAGGAACGGCTGACCGGAAAGCCACCAGTCGACGGTATAACGCAGCTGATGTTTTTCCAGCAGCGCGTGAACCCGTGCTTTAATCATCTCATCGGTCAGCTCAGTGCTGAAACGGAAGTTGAACTGGATAAACAGTTCTCCAGGGATAACGTTGTTGCTGCCGGTTCCGGCCTGGATATTGGCAATCTGCATGCTGGTTGCCGGGAAGAATTCGTTACCTTGATCCCACTCAATCCCCACCAGTTCATTGAGCATGGGGGCCGCGCGGTGTACCGGGTTATCGGCCAGATGCGGATAGGCCACGTGGCCCTGCACGCCGTGAATGGTCAGGTTGCAGGTCAGTGAACCACGACGTCCATTTTTCACCACGTCGCCAACGATCTCCGTGCTGGACGGCTCACCCACCAGACAATAATCCAGTCGTTCATTACGCGCCATCAGCGCTTCAACCACCTTCACGGTGCCGTTTTTAGCGCTGGCTTCTTCGTCAGACGTTATCAAAAACGCCAGACGACCCTGATGGTTTGGATGCTGGGCGACAAAACGTTCTGCGGCCACGACCATCGCCGCCAGTGAACCCTTCATATCGGCAGCGCCACGCCCGAACAACATGCCATCGCGAATGGTCGGCTCGAACGGCGGGTTAATCCAACGATCGACATCGCCGACAGGCACTACGTCAGTGTGACCGGCAAATGCCAGGGTCTCACCTTTACCGCGCCATGCCCAAAAATTCTGTGTGTCACCAAAGTCCATTCGCTCAACGGTAAAACCTACCGCGCGCAGGCGTTCAATCATTAACGCCTGGCACCCGGCATCATCCGGGCTCAGGGAAGGACGGCGAATAAGCTGCTGTGTCAGCTCAATGACCGGGCACGACATAGACTACACCTCATTAAAAAACAGAGTATAACTGGATTCACTGAAACCAAGCAGCATAGGCTTACCCGGCGCGCAGAGCAATGGGCGTTTGATAATTGCTGGCATTTCAATCATCAACGCGGCGGCGGAAGCAGCATCGGTGATTTGACTGCGCGTGGATTCATCGAGTTTACGCCAGGTGGTTCCACGCGTATTGAGCAGCGCCTCCCAACCTAATTCGCTGATAAAGGACTGTAATAGCGTGTTGTCCAGACCGTCGACGCGATAATCATGAAATCGGTAGTCAATACCTTGAGCCTCCAACCAGCGTCTGGCTTTTTTAATCGTGTCGCAATTCTTAATGCCGTAGAGGGTGAACATTTGAATCCTTATTGACGTAATTTGAATATTTATTCTTTTATTCTGTGGCAATGAATAATACATATTGTCATTCAATCGTTATAGAAAAATATAACATTGTTGAACAACAGTGAATAATGATTCCTGAAAGCTCCAAAAAATACCGTATAACTAAAAATCAGAATCTGCCTGTTTGCATCAGCCTGTTTTTCCATCAGAATTGCAAAAGTAGTAGATGATGTATGAATATTTCAAAATAATGCAGTAAGTCACATAAAATTTATGGGTATAGCGCATAGTGATCACATAAACCCCAAACACTGGAGGAATCAATCGCAACCATCGGTTAAATTGCCTTCTTTTAATGATGATGATTTCGTAGAATGCCCATAATAATAAGAGAGGTTGTTATGATTGAACGTGAACTGGGGAACTGGAAAGACTTTATCGAAGTGATGCTTCGTAAATAATTTTCTGGAAGAAATTCATATCCTGTAAAGGATAAAAAAAGGCGACTCAACGTAAGTCGCCTTTTTTGTGTCCGATTATTCTGGGCGTGGCTTCAATGGGAAGCGTCTGCGCACCAGCACAAAGAACAGGGGAACGAAGTAAATCGCCAGGATTGTGGCTGAAATCATCCCACCCATTACGCCCGTCCCCACCGCATGTTGACCGCCAGAACCAGCGCCACTGCTGATGGTCATCGGCAGCACCCCGAAGATAAACGCCAGTGAGGTCATCAGGATTGGGCGTAAACGTTGGCGACAAGCATGGAGCGTGGCGTCGAGCAGATCGTGTCCTTTCTCGTTCATCTCATTGGCGAATTCAACAATCAATATTGCGTTCTTCGCCGATAGCCCGATAACGGTAAGTAACCCGACCTGGAAATAAACATCGTTTTCCAGGCCGCGCATCCAGGTCGCCAGTAGCGCGCCAATAACCCCCAACGGCACGACCAGCATGACGGAGAAGGGTACCGACCAGCTTTCATACAGGGCCGCCAGACACAGGAATACCACCAGCAGAGAAATGGCGTACAGGGCGGGGGCCTGAGAACCCGACAGCCGTTCCTGATAGGACATCGCCGTCCATTCGAGGCCGAACCCGGTCGGCAACTGGCGCACCAACGATTCCATTATGTCCATTGCCGTACCGGTACTGACGCCCGGCGCGGCTTCGCCGACAATCTCGACCGCGGAGTAGCCGTTATAGCGCTCCAGACGTGGTGAACCGGTTTCCCAGCGTGAAGTCGCAAAGGCCGAGAAAGGCACCATGCCACCGTTGTTATTGCGTACGTACCACAGGTTGATGTCGTCCGGGAGCATGCGATATTTTGCTGCCGCCTGCACGTAAACCTTCTTCACACGGCCCCGGTCCATAAAGTCATTGACGTAGCTGGAACCCCAGGCCGTTTGCAATGTGTCGTTGATGTCGTCGATGGAAACGCCCAGCGCCTGGGCTTTGCGCTGATCGATATCAATTTGCAACTGCGGGCTGTCGTCCAGACCGTTATGACGAACGCGGGTCAGGGAGGTGTCTTTCCCGGCCAGCTCAATGAGTTTGTCGCGCGCGGCCATTAACGCATCATGGCCCGCACCGGCGTGATCCTGCAGCTCCATATCGAAACCGGCAGAGCTTCCGAGGCCGCTGATAGCCGGAGGGCTGCTGGCGAAGACGCGGGCTTCTTTAATCTTATTAAAGGCTTTGGTCGCACGTTCGATGATGGCGAAAGAGGTTCCGGTAGTGGTGTCGCGCTCACCCCAGTCTTTTAAGCGGACAAACATACGCGCCACGTTTTGACCGTTCCCGCCAGGGCCAGAACCGACCGTGGAAAAGACTGACATAATGTTGTCTTTCTCATGGGTGAAGTAATACTTCTCCACTTCCTCAACCACTTTCAATGTTTGCTGCTGCGTGGAGCCGCTGGGCAACTGTACCGAGGTGGTAAACATGCCGCGGTCTTCCAGCGGCAGGAAGGAGGTTGGCAGGCGCAGGAACAGGAAAACCATCCCGCCGAGCAGCAGGCCGTAGATCAGTATCCAGCGCAGACTGCGGTGCAGAATTCTGGCAACGCCTTTTTCGTAGCGCTCGGCGTTGCGATTAAACATCCGGTTAAACCAGCCGAAGAAACCGGTTTGTCCGTGATGCTCGCCCTTATGCAGCGGTTTGAGCAGGGTGGCGCACAGAGCGGGGGTCAGGATCATCGCCACCAGAACAGACAGCACCATAGCGGAGACGATAGTAATCGAGAACTGACGGTAAATAGCCCCGGTAGTGCCGCCGAAGAAGGCCATCGGGATAAACACCGCTGACAGCACCATGGCGATACCGACCAGCGCACCCTGGATTTGCCCCATCGATTTCCGTGTCGCTTCCCGCGGAGAGAGTCCTTCCTCACTCATAATACGCTCGACGTTTTCCACTACCACAATGGCGTCATCGACCAGCAGGCCGATCGCCAGCACCATCGCAAACATCGTCAAGGTATTAACGCTATAGCCAAAGGCGTAAAGCACGGAGAAGGTACCCATCAGGACGACGGGAACGGCGATGGTGGGAATCAGCGTGGCGCGGAAGTTTTGCAGGAACAGGTACATCACGAGGAATACCAGCGCGATCGCTTCCAGCAGGGTTTTTACCACGTCGATGATTGAGGCTTTGACAAAGGAGGTGGTTTCATATGCCACCTTATATTCCAGCCCGTGTGGAAAATATTGCGACAGCTCGTTCAGACGGTTGATAACCAGCTCCGCCGTCGCCATTTCATTGGCACCTGAAGCCAGCTTCACCCCCAGACCAGAGGCGGGATTGCCGTTAAAGCGGCTGAGATAGTCATATTTCTCTGCGCCCATTTCGACCGTCGCCACATCGCCCAGTTTAACTTCTGAGCCATCCTGGTTGACGCGTAGCGTAATGGCGCGGAATTCATCCGGAGTCTGCAGCAGCGACTGGGCGTTGATCGTCGCGTTCAGCGCCTGCTTGTCCACCGAAGGCGTGCCGCCGAGTTGTCCGACGGCAATCTGCGCATTCTGTGACTCGATAGCGTCGGTCACATCTTTAGCAGTCATCTGGAAACTGTTCAGTTTGGCCGGGTCAAGCCAGATCCGCATGGAGTACTGTGAGCCGTAAGCGTCAATATCTCCCACGCCGTTAATACGGCTAAGCGGATCCTGAATGTTACTGGCGACATAGTCGGCGATGTCCTGCTTATCCATTGAGCCATCGGTGGAGACAAAGGCGATAGTCAGAATATTGGTGTCCCCGGTCTTACGCACCGTGACCCCCTGATCCTGTACCGCCTGCGGCAGTTTACGCATTGCCGATTGCAGCTGGTTTTGCACCTGCTGGACGGCCTCGTCAGGATCGGTTCCGGCAACGAAGCTCAACGTAACCGTCGCCTGACCTGTCCCGCTGCTCTGCGATGACATGTACATCAGGTTATCGAGACCGGTCATGTTCTGCTCGATAACCTGGGTGACGGTGTTTTCCAGAGTCTGAGCCGAAGCGCCGGGATAGTTGGCGGTGACCCGCACGTTTGGCGGTGCCAGATCGGGATATTGCTCAACGGGCAGTGAAAAAATAGCCAGGGCTCCTGTCAGGCACAACAGGATAGCTAACACCCAGGCAAAAATGGGGCGATCGATGAAAAAATTCGCCATTAAAAGAGGACCTCGTGTTTCTGCGTATCGTTATGGGTATGGCTTGCTTCACTTTAGCGGCAAGGTACGGGTCAAACGTGGAGAAAAAAAGAAGATAATGTAAATTATCATGCCCGTTTACAGCATACCTTTCGTGCCAACGCCGTCAGGCCTGGATCCAGACTCGACGGCGCTTTGCGGTTCTTTACGTTAGCTCACTGTCTGATTCAGCCGAACGGAAACTGATGCTCACCAACGTTCCCCCTCCGGAAGGTTGAGAGAAGGTCAACGTGCCGCTCAGTCTTTCCGCCCGTTCACGCATAATATTTAGTCCATAGTGCCCTGTAGGCTCATGCGGCTCGCCAATGCCGATGCCGTTATCGCGGATATAAACCGTGTGGTTGCCGTCCGGAGCCGTTACGCAGCTGACGGCAATTTCGCTCGCACTCGCATGTTTAATGGCGTTCAGCACCGCTTCACGAATGATCTGCAACAGATGCACCTGCATTTGAGCATCCAACGCTAGCGTGGGTAACCGACAGTCGAGTGTGAGTTTAGCTGAGGTTTGATTTTGCAGCGTTTCCAACATTTCATGCAGGGCGGAGGGTAAGTCTGCCTGCTGTAAGGTCAGACGGAAGGTGGTGAGCAGTTCTCGTAGCTGACGGTAGGCATCGTTCAGCGCCTGGGAGAAATCCGCCATAATGCTTTGGGCCGGGGCGTTATCTTTCGGAATTGAACGCTTAAGCAGCGTGAGCTGAATACGTAAATAAGAGAGCACCTGCGCCAGTGAGTCGTGCAGTTCGCGTGCAATCGTCGCTCGCTCCTCCATTAACAACAGCTGCTGAAAATGTTTTTGTGCCTGGTTGAAGTACAACCCACGTCCCAGCATCGAGGAGACGCTGTTGAGCAGCGGAGTAGAAGCACTGACGTTTGGACTTTGCCAGTGCAGTTCGCCGTAGACGGTTTCCTGCATGGTGACAGGCAGGATCTGCATCGGCAGCTCGGGGCTTTTAGTCCCTTCGCTAATCCGCCAGTTATCACCGACGGTGAGTTCAAGGAAATACGCGGCGTCATGTTCGCGGACGATCTGTAAAATATGGCGGAAGCAGTGCACGTCAATCTGGCTGGTATTTAACGCCTGGGAGCACTGATACAACACCTCCAGACGGCGATTGGCTTCGTGGAGATCGTGAGTTTTCTCGGCCACAGACGCTTCCAGCGAACGATACAGCTTGTGTAATTCACTCGACATCTGGCTAAACGTTTTGCCCAGCAATCCCAGTTCATTGGGCAAACCGGTATCCAGCGGTGGGATATCAAACTGACCGTGTTCAATTTGCTGACTGGCCATCACCAGTTTATTCAGCGGACGCACCACCTGCTGGCGAATGCGCCGCAGGGTAAAGAAGACGAGGGTGAATATGCCTATCCCGCCCGCCAGCGAGATGCCAAATACCAGCATCACTTTGCGTTCGGCATAATGCTGCAACGCCAGCACGAAGAGATCGATTTGATCGACGTAGTTGTTGATGTTGGCCTGGTACCATTTCAAATCGCCGTCGATCAGGCGGGCGTTCATTTCCAGCCAGTTAGCATGCAGTCGTCCATAGCGGCTTTTTACCGCTTGTGGCACATACCACGCGTTCAGATTCTGTAGTGCTGGCGAGTTTAGCGCCTGCTGGAAAAGCTGGCGGTGGGCGTTAAGCTGCGGGCTCTGGCTTTGTAGATCGTAACCCAGACGGTAGCTTTGCATGCGCAACGAGCCAGCAACGTTGATGGCTTCGGCATCTCGCAAGCTGCTGGTCAGCGTGAGCAGCGCAATACCCGTTGAGAGAATTGACAGCAGCACTATGTAGAAAAAAGCTTTAGCCAGACTGGCCGAGACCGGACGCTTTACCGTCACTTGTGCATCCTCACACAATACACGTCGCGCCTGAAAACAGCGTGAACGATGCGGTGTATTTGATAAATGTTAATAAAACGCCATGAAACTGGATGGTAACTGAAACACAATTTCATATGCGATGAAATAAATTGATCTGCCACAGGTTCTGGATAAATAGTTGTGCTTCCTGGGCAAATGAACATTGCCGCTTCCTTCCGTGTCGGTTAATAACACTCTTATAAAGAATAAGGTTTTTGCAACCAAAAAAGAAGGAAGCCATGAATCGTTTTATTATGGTCAATAGCCAGCAGTGCCTGGGATGCCATGCCTGTGAGGTCGCCTGCGTCATGGCTCACAATGGCGAACAGCATGTCCTGGACCAACGGCATTTTCAGCCCCGAATTACCGTCATTAAGCATCAGCAGCAGCGCAGCGCGGTGACCTGTCACCACTGCGAAGATGCACCCTGCGCCAGAAGTTGCCCAAACGGGGCAATTAGCCATGATAACGACAGCATTCAGGTGAACCCGCAAAAGTGCATTGGCTGTAAATCGTGCGTCGTTGCCTGTCCTTTCGGCACGATGCAGATCGTACTCACTCCCGTCGCCAAAGGGAAGGTGAAAGCTACCGCGCACAAATGCGATCTGTGCCAGGGGCGTGAACAGGGACCCGCCTGCGTAGAGAACTGTCCGGCGCAGGCGTTACAGCTGGTGACGGAAAATTCGCTTACCGGTCTGTCAAAAGCGCGCAGGCTACGTGCCGCAAGTCTGGAAAGCCAGCCATGGCATGCCAGCACTACCGATTTTGTTCCACATGTCATCACTAAACGTGAGCAAATGCAGGCGACGCCTGCGCGTGGGGAGCCGGATAAACTGGCGATTGAAGCCCGGAAAACCAGCTTTGAAGAGATCTATCTGCCGTTTCGTACGGCACAGGCGGAGCGCGAAGCCTCTCGCTGCCTGAAATGCGGCGACCACAGTATCTGCGAATGGACCTGTCCACTGCATAACCACATTCCGCAGTGGATTGAACTGGTCAAAGCCGGGAATATCGACGCGGCGGTTGAGCTTTCTCACCAGACCAACTGCCTGCCGGAGGTGACCGGACGCGTTTGCCCGCAGGATCGACTCTGCGAAGGGGCATGCACGGTGCGTAGCGAGCATGGCGCAGTCACCATCGGTAATATTGAGCGTTACATCTCCGATCGGGCGCTGAGTAAAGGATGGCGACCGGACTTAAGCCATGTGCAGAAAGTGGACAAGCGTGTTGCCATCATCGGTGCGGGTCCGGCGGGTCTGGCCTGTGCGGATGTGCTGGCGCGCAGCGGCGTCAGCACCACCGTTTACGATCGCCATCCTGAAATTGGCGGTTTGCTGACGTTCGGTATTCCGGCCTTCAAGCTGGACAAATCGCTGCTGGCGCGTCGCCGTGAAATCTTCAGCGCCATGGGTATTCATTTTGAACTTAACTGTGAAGTGGGTAAGGATGTCGCGCTTGAAAAGCTGCTGGAGGATTACGATGCCGTGTTCGTGGGCGTAGGAACCTATCGTTCCATGAAGGCGGACCTGCCAAATGAAGATGCGCCTGGCGTGTATGATGCGCTGCCGTTCCTGATTGCCAACACCAAGCAGGTGATGGGGCTGGAGGAACTGCCTGAAGAACCGTTTATCGATACCGCCGGACTAAACGTGGTTGTGCTGGGCGGAGGCGATACGGCAATGGACTGTGTGCGAACCGCCCTGCGTCATGGCGCAAGCCAGGTGACCTGCGCCTATCGTCGTGATGAAGCCAACATGCCCGGCTCAAAAAAAGAGGTGAAGAACGCCCGGGAAGAGGGGGCAAGCTTCGAGTTTAACGTCCAGCCGGTTGAGCTGGTGCTGCATGCCGATGGGCGAGTCAGCGGCGTGCGTTTCTTACGAACCCAACTTGGCGAACCTGATGCGCAGGGCCGTCGTCGCCCGGTTCCCATCGCCGGGAGTGAGTTTGTTATGCCCGCAGATGCGGTGATCATGGCGTTTGGATTTCACCCACACGGCATGCCGTGGCTGGAGTCGCATGGCGTTAAGGTCGATAACTGGGGGCGCATTGCCGCCGATGTTGAAAGCGTATACCGTTATCAAACCAGTAACCCGAAAATCTTTGCCGGTGGTGACGCGGTACGCGGTGCAGACCTGGTGGTGACGGCTATGGCGGAAGGGCGGCACGCCGCCCAGGGGATCGTCGACTGGCTGGGCGTAAAATCAGTCAAATCTCATTAATCGGCGAGCAGGCCGGATAAAATGCGTTAGCGTTGCCATCCGGCAATGTGCCGCATGAATGCCTGATGGCGCTTTGCTTATCAGGCCTACATTGTTCCAAGACAAACCCGGTTTCACAGCGTAGTATTATTTCTCACTTCTTGCTGTGGAGCCGGTATGTCGCAAAAAATTACCCTCATCAAAGATAAAGTCCTTTCCGATAACTACTTCGTCCTGCGCAATATCACTTATGACCTGACCCGTAAGAATGGAGAGGTGATCCGTCACAAACGTGAGGTTTACGATCGTGGCAACGGCGCCACAATCCTGCTGTATAACCCGGAGAAGAAAACGGTGGTGCTCATCCGCCAGTTTCGCGTTGCGACATGGGTCAACGGTAACGAAGACGGTCAACTGATTGAAACCTGCGCCGGGCTGCTGGATAACGACGAACCGGAAGCATGTATTCGAAAAGAGGCGATTGAAGAGACCGGCTTTGAAGTGGGTGAAGTACGTAAACTGTTTGAGCTATACATGTCGCCGGGCGGTGTGACGGAAATAATCCACTTCTTCATCGCACAATACAGTGACAGCCAGCGTGCAAACGCGGGTGGCGGCGTGGAAGATGAAGATATTGAAGTTCTGGAACTGCCGTTCACACAGGCGCTGGAAATGATCAAAACAGGTGAGATCCGTGACGGTAAAACGGTGCTATTACTGAACTATTTGCAGTCATCGCATCTCATGGACTGATGCGCGGGATTTATATTTCTTTACAAATTTACGGCCAATCCGACGATTCTTATTGAGCCACATCAGTCGCGCAAGGAAGATACCGCTTAGGCTGTGTGTTTTGACTTCGGGGTTGTACCGTCCATGCGCTATCGCGTTATTCTCCTTTTCCTGCTCGGGTTGCTACCCGCCCGATTGCTGTGGGCTGCGCCCGCGCAACAGGCGTTTTCTGACTGGCAGGTAACGTGTAATAACCAAAATTTTTGCGTGGCGCGTAATACCGGAGAGCACCACGGCCTGGTCATGACCTTGAGCCGCAGCGCCGGGGCACATACCGATGCCGTGTTGCGTATTGAGCTGGGCGGGCTGGAATCGTCCAGCGTCAAAGAGAGCGATATTGCGCCGCGTCTGCTGTTGGATGGTGCGCCACTCTCGCTGAGCGGCGAGCACTGGCGCATAACTCCCTGGCAGCTGACGACCGATGATCCCACCACCATCAGCGCATTTTTACAAACCGTACAGGACGCGAAGGCGATTACCCTGCAAAAAGGTGCGCAAAACCTTTCGCTGGTCGGGCTAAAAGCCGCGTTGTTGTTTATCGACGCCCAGCAAAAACGGGTGGGGAGCGAAACCGCATGGATTGAAAAAGGTGACGAGCCTCCGCTCAGCGTACCTCCGGCCCCCGCGCTGAAAGGTGTAGCGGTCATTAATCCAACGCCAACGCCTCTCACACAGCAGGAGCGCAGTGAACTGCTGGACTATGGTAACTGGCGAATCAACGGTATTCGCTGCTCTATCGATCCGCTGCGTCGCGAGATGCGCGTCACGGCCCTAACGGATGATAAAGCGCTGCTTATGATTAGTTGTGAGGCCGGGGCGTATAACACTATCGATCTGGCGTGGGTGGTTTCACGTACTACTCCGTTGACTTCACGCGCGGTACGTTTAAGCCTGCCTTTTAAAACGGAGGCGGAAAGTCGCGATATGGAGCTGACCAACGCGACGTTTGACGAGAAGTCGCGGGAGCTGGTTACCCTCGCTAAAGGACGAGGGTTGGCAGATTGCGGTATCCAGACCCGCTGGCGCTACGACGGGCAACGTTTTCGCCTGGTGCGCTATGCCCAGGAGCCAAGTTGTGATAACTGGCATGGGCCAGATGCCTGGCCCACGCTGTGGATCACGCGTTAAGCACCTTGTGCGCTTTGTCGACGATGTTATCCACCGTAAAGCCAAAGAACGGGAACAGCTTGTCCGCCGGAGCCGACTCTCCATAACCCGTCATCCCAACAATTGCCCCTTTCAGCCCGACATATTTGTACCAGTAGTCAGCAATCCCTGCTTCTACCGCCACGCGCGCGCTGACGTTTGCCGGCAGGACCGATTCCCGGTACGCCTCATCCTGGGCGTCGAAGATATCGGTTGAGGGCAGAGAAACTACCCGCACGTTACGACCTTCGCCGGTCAGTTTTTCCGCCGCCAGCAGCGTGATTTCCATTTCTGAACCGGTAGCAATCAAAATAATATCCGGCTTACCGCCGCCGTCCTTCAGCACATAGCCGCCGCGGGCAATTTGCTGTACCTGCTCAGGCGTGCGCTCAACTTGCGCCAGATTCTGCCGTGAGAGGATCAGCGCGGTTGGCCCGTCGTGACGTTCGACTGCCAGCTTCCAGCCTACCGCCGCCTCAACCTGATCGCATGGTCGCCAGGTGCTGAAATTAGGCGTTAGACGCAGGCTGGCGAGCTGTTCAACGGCCTGGTGCGTGGGACCATCTTCCCCAAGACCAATCGAGTCGTGGGTATAAACCATGATTTGTCGGGCTTTCATCAGCGCCGCCATACGCGCGGCATTACGGGCATATTCGACAAACATCAGGAACGTAGCGGTGTACGGTACGAAGCCCCCGTGATGGGCGATACCGTTGGCAATCGCCGTCATGCCAAATTCCCGCACGCCGTAGTGAATGTAGTTTCCTGCATGATCCTCTTTAAGAGAGGAGGTGCCTTTCCAGATGGTCAGGTTGCTGGGGGCCAAATCCGCCGATCCGCCAAGCAGCTCAGGCAGTATAGGCCCGTAGGCGTTAAGGGTATTTTGCGAGGCCTTACGGGTGGCGATTTTGGCCGGATTAGCCTGCAGCTCGGTAATATATTTCTGTGTTGTTGCCTCCCACTCCTTCGGCAGTCCACCGCTCATCCGGCGAGTAAACTCTGCCGCCAGTTCCGGGTAGGCTTGTTGGTAAGCTGCGAATTTCTCCTTCCAGCCCTGTTGCGCTTTTTCGCCTTTCTCGCGTGCGTCCCACGCCCGGTAAATCTCTTTGGGGATCTCAAAAGCAGGATGATGCCACCCCAGTCTCTGCCGGGTCAGCGCCACCTCTTCTTCGCCCAGCGCAGCTCCGTGCGCTTCCTCTTTTCCGGCTTTATTTGGTGAGCCAAAACCAATCACCGTGCGGCAGATAATCAGCGACGGTTTATCGGTAACAGCCTGCGCTTCCTGAATGGCTTTTTTCACCGCCTCAGGGTCATGACCGTCAATCTCGTGCACCACATGCCAGTGATAAGCCTCAAAGCGTTTTGCAGTATCGTCGGTAAACCAGCCGTCGGTTTCGCCATCAATCGAGATGCCGTTGTGATCGTAGAAGCCGATGAGTTTGCCAAGCCCCAACGTGCCCGCCAGCGAACAAGCCTCGTGTGAAATACCCTCCATCAGACAGCCGTCGCCCATAAAGACCCAGGTAAAGTGGTCAACAATCTCATGGTCTGGCTGGTTAAACTGCGCTGCCAGCGTTCGCTCGGCAATGGCCATGCCGACGGCGTTGGCTAACCCCTGGCCCAGCGGTCCGGTGGTGGTTTCCACGCCCGGTGTGTAGCCAATTTCCGGGTGACCTGGCGTTTTCGAATGGAGCTGACGGAAGTTCTTTAATTCTTCGATCGGCAGGTCGTAACCGGAAAGATGCAACAGGCTGTAAAGCAGCATTGAGGCGTGGCCGTTGGACAGAATAAACCGGTCACGATCGTACCAGGTGGGATCGGCCGGGTTATGGCGTAGAAAATCGTTCCACAGCACTTCGGCGATATCGGCCATCCCCATTGGTGCTCCAGGGTGGCCGGAGTTTGCTTTTTGGACGGCATCCATACTTAGCGCACGAATGGCATTGGCAAGCTCTTTACGGGTCATAGGAAATACTCCTTGAAAAGTAAAGTGTTAGATGCGTGTTGTGATTCACACTTTTGGGAAAATTGCGGGCGTTGTCAGCAAAAAGCATAGCAGACAAGCATGGTATTGCTGGATTAAGCAGGTAACATGGCTGTTATAAATTGATAACAAATTCTTTCTTTGAATGGTGAGAGTTTGGGGACCTTCAAAGTTTGTGCCGTTGACTGAGGTGATAATGTGCGGCTCAGTAGAATGGTTACCCGCGCCACTTTTTTGATAGATACGTGAAAGGAACAACAAGATGGATGACCAGTTAAAACAAAGCGCCCTCGATTTCCACGAATTTCCGGTACCCGGTAAAATCCAGGTTTCTCCAACCAAGCCTCTGGCAACGCAGCGCGACCTGGCGCTGGCCTATTCGCCGGGCGTGGCTGCACCGTGTCTTGAAATTGAAAAGGACCCGCTGGCAGCCTACAAATACACCGCGCGCGGCAACCTGGTTGCGGTTATTTCCAACGGTACAGCGGTGCTGGGTCTCGGCAACATTGGCGCGTTGGCCGGCAAACCGGTGATGGAAGGTAAAGGCGTTCTGTTTAAGAAATTCGCCGGGATCGACGTGTTCGACATTGAAGTCGATGAACTCGATCCGGATAAATTTATCAATGTGGTTGCGGCCCTGGAACCCACGTTTGGCGGTATCAACCTCGAAGATATCAAAGCGCCGGAGTGCTTCTACATTGAGCAAAAACTGCGCGAACGCATGAATATTCCGGTCTTCCACGATGACCAGCACGGTACGGCAATCATCAGTACTGCCGCAATTCTGAACGGTCTGCGGGTGGTTGAGAAAAATATCTCTGACGTGCGCATGGTGGTGTCTGGTGCAGGTGCGGCGGCGATTGCCTGTATGAACCTGCTGGTAGCGCTGGGTATGCAGAAACACAATATTGTGGTCTGTGACTCCAAAGGCGTGATTTACAAAGACCGCGAACCGAACATGGCGGAAACCAAAGCGGCTTACGCGGTGGTGGATGATGGTAAGCGCACGCTGGATGATGTTATTGACGGCGCAGATATTTTCCTCGGCTGCTCGGGCCCGAAAGTGCTGACGCAGGAAATGGTTAAGAAGATGGCGCGTGCGCCAATGATTCTGGCACTCGCCAACCCGGAGCCGGAAATCCTGCCGCCGCTGGCAAAAGAGGTGCGTTCCGACGCCATCATCTGTACCGGTCGTTCAGACTACCCGAACCAGGTTAACAACGTCCTGTGCTTCCCGTTCATCTTCCGCGGTGCGCTGGACGTTGGTGCGACGGCCATCAACGAAGAGATGAAACTGGCGGCGGTGCACGCCATTGCTGAGCTGGCGCATGCCGAGCAGAGTGAAGTGGTGGCCTCTGCTTATGGCGATCAGGACCTGAGCTTCGGCCCGGAATACATCATTCCGAAACCGTTCGACCCGCGTCTGATCGTCAAAATCGCCCCTGCTGTAGCGAAAGCGGCGATGGACTCCGGCGTGGCAACGCGTCCGATTGCCGATTTTGACGCTTACATCGATAAGCTGACCGAGTTCGTCTACAAAACCAACCTGTTCATGAAGCCGATTTTCTCCCTGGCACGCAAAGCGCCGAAGCGCGTGGTGCTGACCGAAGGGGAAGAAGCGCGCGTACTGCACGCTACCCAGGAGCTGATCACGTTAGGGCTGGCAAAACCGATCCTGATCGGGCGTCCGAGCGTTATTGAAATGCGTATCCAGAAGCTGGGTCTGCAGATCAAAGCGGGTGTCGATTTTGAAATCGTCAACAATGAGTCCGATCCGCGCTTTAAAGAGTACTGGAGCGAGTACTACCAGATTATGAAGCGTCGTGGGATTACCCAGGAGCAGGCGCAGCGTGCGGTGATTGCCAACACCACGGTGATCGGCGCAATCATGGTACAGCGCGGCGAAGCGGATGCGATGATCTGCGGTACGATTGGCGACTACCATGAGCACTTCAGCGTGGTAAAAGAGGTGTTTGGTCATCGCGACGGCGTGCATACTGCCGGAGCGATGAACGCCTTGCTGCTGCCAAGCGGTAACACCTTTATCGCCGATACTTACGTCAACGACGATCCTACGCCTGAGCAACTGGCGGAAATCGCCGTGATGGCGGCAGAGACCGTGCGCCGCTTTGGTATTGAACCGAAGGTGGCGTTGTTGTCGCACTCCAACTTTGGTTCCTCTAACTGCCCGTCGGCCAGCAAAATGCGCGACGCGCTGGAGCTGATTAAGGCGCGTGCGCCAGAGTTGATGATTGACGGCGAAATGCACGGCGATGCCGCGCTGGTGGAAAGCATCCGTAATGACCGCATGCCGGACAGTCCATTGAAAGGCTCAGCGAATATTCTGGTGATGCCAAATATGGAAGCGGCCCGTATTAGTTACAACTTACTA
Source organism: Citrobacter sp. Cpo030 (assembly GCF_030333005.1). Classification (NCBI taxonomy): domain Bacteria; kingdom Pseudomonadati; phylum Pseudomonadota; class Gammaproteobacteria; order Enterobacterales; family Enterobacteriaceae; genus Citrobacter; species Citrobacter sp. Cpo030. The sequence goes on from NZ_JAOWGT010000056.1 coordinate 92,312, forward strand.
CGCGTTTCCAGTTCTGAAGGCGTAACGGTTGGCCCGGTGCTGATGGGGGTTGCGAAACCTGTTCACGTATTAACGCCGATCGCCTCTGTTCGTCGTATCGTTAATATGGTGGCGCTGGCGGTTGTAGAAGCCCAAACGCAGCCGCTGTAATTTCACTTTAATTTATTTCCGGCGCGGGTTTCTCCCGCGCCTTTTTATTTTCCCTTTCTTAGTGATCTACTTCACCTTTTAAACCTGGTTGCCGAATTTTGTTATTTACTCTGACAAAAAATTGCCACGATGAGGGCAGTTTTAGCGGAGGCGGTGAGCAATGGAAAAAGAACGCATTATTCAGGAATTTGTGCCGGGGAAACAGGTCACGCTGGCGCATCTCATTGCGCACCCCGGCGAGGAATTAGCGAAAAAGATCGGCGTTCCCGAAGCGGGCGCTATCGGCATCATGACGCTGACGCCAGGCGAAACCGCGATGATTGCCGGTGACTTAGCCATGAAGGCGGCGGATGTACATATCGGCTTTCTCGATAGATTCAGCGGCGCACTGGTGATCTACGGCTCGGTAGGCGCAGTAGAAGAAGCGTTATTACAGACGGTAAGCGGTCTGGGTCGATTATTAAATTTCACTTTGTGTAACCTGACAAAAAGTTAATCAGAGGCGGCGATGAAACGTATTGCGTTTGTCGGTACGGTGGGGGCGGGGAAAACAACGCTCTTTAATGCGCTACAGGGGAATTATTCCCTCGCCAGAAAAACTCAGGCCGTGGAGTTTAATGAAAATGGCGATATCGACACGCCAGGGGAATATTTTAGCCATCCGCGCTGGTATCACGCCTTAATTACCACGCTGCAGGATGTCGATACGTTGATTTATATACACGCGGCAAATGACAAAGAAAGTCGCTTACCTGCCGGGCTGTTGGATATCGGCGCCAGTAAACGACAAATCGCCGTTATCAGTAAAACGGACATGCCGGATGCCGACGTCGCCGCAACGCGACAACTACTTCGCGGGATGGGGTTTCAGGAGCCGATTTTTGAGCTCAATAGCCATGACCCGCGCAGCGTGCAGCACCTGGTGGATTATCTGACTGAGCTCAGCCAAAAGGAGGAAAGGGCAGGTGAAAAAACTCATCACAGCTAACGATATTCGTGCGGCCCACGCACGCGGCGAACAGGAAATGTCGGTTGTTCTGCGCGCCAGCATCATCACCCCGGAGGCGCGCGAAGTTGCGGAGCTGCTGGGCGTTACCATCAGTGAATGCGATGAATCCGCGCCAACTGCTGCTGTACCGGCGGCGGTTGATGATGGCAAAACGGAAAGCCAGCGCATTCGCGAAACCATCATTGCGCAGTTACCGGAAGGGCAGTTTACCGAAAGCCTGGTCGCCCAGCTGATGGACAAAGTTATGAAGGAGAAGCAGTCGCTGGAGCAGGGCGGAATGCAGCCGAGTTTTAGCTCGGTAACCGGCAAAGGCGGCGTCAAAGTCATCGACGGCAGCAGCGTGAAGTTTGGTCGTTTTGACGGCGCGCAGCCGCACTGCGTGGGCTTAACCGATCTGGTGACCGACCAGGACGGTAGCAGTATGGCCGCCGGGTTTATGCAGTGGGATAACGCCTTTTTCCCATGGACGCTGAACTACGACGAAATCGACATGATTCTGGAAGGCGAGCTGCACGTTCGCCACGAAGGCGAAACCATGATTGCAAAAGCCGGGGACGTAATGTTTATCCCGAAAGGTTCCAGCATCGAATTTGGTACGCCATCGACGGTGAAGTTTCTGTATGTGGCCTGGCCTGCGAACTGGCAGTCCTGCTAAGGCGGATGTATGAAGGATTTCATTACCGAAGCATGGCTCAGAGCGAATCATACGCTCAGCGAAGGGGCTGAAATTCATCTCCCCGCTGACGCTCGCCTGACGCCGTCTGCCCGGGAATTACTGGAAAGCCGACATCTGCGTATTAAGTTTATCGACGAGCAGGGCAGCCTGTTTATTGATGACGAAGAACAGCAGCCGCAGCCGGTGCATGGATTAACCAGCAGTGATACGCATCCACAGGCCAGCTGCGAACTGTGCCATCAACCGGTGGCGAAGAAACCGGACACCCTGACGCATCTGACGGCGGACAAGATGGTCGCCAAAAGTGACCCTCGGCTGGGATTTCGCGCCGCGCTGGACAGCACCATCGCCCTGGCCGTGTGGTTGCAGATTGAGATGGCAGAACAGTGGCAGCCGTGGCTGGCGGATATCCGCTCGCGCCTGGGCAATATTATGCGCGCTGACGCCATGGATGAGCCGCTGGCAGCACAAGCTGTCGTGGGGTTAAGTGACGAAGATTTACACCGTCTTTCGCATCAACCGCTGCGCTATCTGGATCACGACCATCTGGTGCCTGAAGCCAGCCACGGACGCGATTGCGCGCTACTTAATCTGCTGCGTACCAAAGTTCGTGAAACGGAGACGGTGGCGGCCCAGGTGTTCATCACTCGCAGTTTTGAAGTTATGCGGCCGGACATCATGCAGGCGCTCAACCGCCTTTCCAGTACGGTCTACGTGATGATGATTCTGAGCGTTGCGAAGCATCCGCTGACGGTTAACCAAATTCAACAGCGACTGGGGGAGAAGCAATGATCATTGAACGTGCTCGTCAACTCGCCCAACGCTCACCGGCACGGGTGGTGTTCCCGGATGCGCTGGATGTCCGGGTGCTGAAGGCGGCGAATTACCTGCATCAGCACGGTCTGGCACATCCCATTCTCGTCGCCAGTCCGTTTGCGCTGCGCCAGTTTGCCCTCAGCCACCGGGTGGCAATGGATGGCATTCAGGTTATCGATCCGCAAAGCAACCTGCCAATGCGCGAAGAATTTGCGCTGCGCTGGCTGGCCCGCGCGGGAGATAAAACGCCTGCAGATGCGCTGGAAAAACTCAACGATCCGCTGATGTTTGCCGCCGCAATGGTCAGCGCGGGCAAAGCAGACGTCTGTATTGCGGGCAATCTTTCATCAACAGCGAACGTGCTGCGTGCCGGATTACGCATTATCGGGCTACAGCCTGGCTGTAAAACGCTGTCGTCAATTTTCCTGATGCTGCCGCAGTACCTTGGGCCGTCATTGGGCTTTGCCGATTGCAGCGTCGTGCCGCAGCCCACCGCCGCACAGTTGGCGGATATTGCGATTGCCAGCGCGCAGACATGGCAGGCGATTACCGGTGAAGAGCCGCGCGTGGCCATGCTGTCGTTTTCAAGTAATGGCAGTGCTCGCCATCCCAACGTCGCTAACGTGCAGCAGGCGACCGAGATCGTTCGTGAGCGTGCCCCGCAGCTTACCGTGGACGGAGAACTACAATTTGATGCCGCCTTTGTTCCGGATGTCGCTGCGCAAAAAGCGCCCGCCAGCCCGTTAAAGGGCAATGCCAATGTGATGGTCTTCCCATCGCTGGAGGCAGGCAACATTGGCTACAAAATCGCCCAGCGTCTGGGAGGGTATCGCGCAGTAGGTCCGTTGATTCAGGGGCTTGCCGCACCGCTTCATGATCTCTCTCGTGGCTGTAGCGTACAGGAAATTATCGAACTGGCGTTGGTGGCAGCAGTGCCGCGCCAGACTGACGTGAGTCGTGAAAACGCCTCACAAACACTGGTTGTTTAGGTCCCGTTCTGGACCCCTTAATGAGAGGAAAACACAATGGAAGCATTAGGAATGATTGAAACCCGGGGCCTGGTTGCACTGATTGAGGCTTCTGACGCAATGGTTAAAGCAGCACGCGTGAAACTGGTTGGCGTGAAGCAGATCGGTGGCGGTCTGGTTACTGCCATGGTCCGTGGTGACGTAGCGGCATGTAAAGCCGCAACGGACGCAGGTGCTGCGGCTGCACAGCGTATTGGCGAGCTGGTTTCAGTACACGTGATCCCACGTCCGCACGGCGATCTGGAAGAAGTGTTCCCGATCAGCTTTAAAGGCGACAGCAACGACATGTAAGTCGTCCATGTGACGCCACAGACTTCATTGCTGGCGTCACCCTCTCTCCTTTTCACATTACCTTCTGCGGAGGGTAGGGGGAGGTTTTACCTGAAATATGCCACGGAGGCGCGTATGAAACTGGCAATCGTTACAGGACAAATTGTTTGTACCGTACGCCATCAGGGGCTCGCGCACGACAAGTTGCTGATGGTGGAAATGATTGACGCCCAGGGAAATCCCGATGGGCAATGTGCTGTTGCTATCGACAGCATCGGGGCGGGAACCGGAGAGTGGGTGCTGCTGGTCAGCGGAAGCTCCGCCCGTCAGGCGCACCGGAATGAATCATCGCCTGTCGATCTGTGCGTGATTGGCATTGTCGATGAAGTGGTGGCAGGTGGTCAGGTGATCTTCCATAAATAAGGCAGAAAATCATGAATCAACAGGATATTGAACAGGTCGTGAAAGCGGTACTGCTGAAAATGAAAGACAGCAGCCAACCCGTCAGTGCCGTTCAAGAAATGGGCGTTTTTGCCTCCCTGGATGACGCAGTGGCGGCAGCAAAACTGGCCCAGCAGGGGCTGAAAAGCGTCGCCATGCGCCAACTGGCTATCACGGCCCTACGTGAGGCGGGCGAAAAGCACGCCAGAGAATTAGCGGAACTTGCCGTCACTGAAACCGGCATGGGACGCGTCGAAGATAAATTTGCCAAAAACGTGGCGCAGGCGCGCGGCACGCCGGGGGTGGAATGCCTGTCACCACAGGTTCTGACCGGCGATAACGGTCTGACGCTGATTGAAAATGCGCCGTGGGGCGTGGTGGCCTCGGTAACCCCGTCCACCAACCCGGCCGCGACCGTCATTAACAACGCTATCAGCCTGATTGCCGCTGGCAACAGCGTGGTCTTCGCACCGCATCCGGCGGCGAAAAAAGTCTCTCAGCGCGCTATCACTCTGCTTAACCAGGCGGTAGTTGCCGCAGGCGGTCCGGCAAACCTGTTGGTGACGGTTGCCAACCCGGATATCGAGACTGCCCAGCGTCTGTTCAAGTACCCAGGTATCGGCCTGCTGGTGGTGACCGGCGGTGAAGCCGTAGTGGACGCTGCGCGTAAGCACACCAACAAACGTCTGATTGCCGCTGGTGCGGGTAATCCGCCAGTGGTGGTTGATGAAACGGCTGACCTGGCACGCGCGGCGCAGTCGATAGTCAAAGGTGCATCGTTTGACAACAACATCATCTGCGCCGACGAAAAAGTGCTGATCGTGGTCGATAGCGTCGCTGATGAACTGATGCGTCTGATGGAAAGCCAGCATGCGGTGAAACTGACCGCGGCTCAGGTCGAACAGCTGCAGCCGGTGCTGCTGAAAAATATCGATGAGCGCGGTAAAGGCACAGTCAGTCGTGACTGGGTCGGGCGCGATGCCGGAAAAATCGCTGCGGCGATTGGTCTGAATGTACCGGAGCAAACCCGTCTGTTATTCGTCGAAACCTCAGCGACGCATCCGTTTGCCGTTACCGAACTGATGATGCCGGTGCTGCCGGTCGTACGGGTTGCCAACGTCGATGAAGCCATTGAACTGGCGGTCAAGCTGGAAGGCGGCTGCCACCATACGGCGGCGATGCACTCACGCAATATCGAAAATATGAACCGTATGGCAAACGCCATTGATACCAGCATCTTCGTTAAGAACGGACCGTGCATTGCCGGTCTTGGACTGGGCGGTGAAGGCTGGACCACGATGACCATTACCACACCAACCGGGGAAGGGGTGACCAGTGCGCGTACGTTTGTGCGTCTGCGTCGCTGTGTGTTGGTAGACGCCTTCAGAATTGTATAAGGAGTAAATGAGATGGCGCACGACGAACAACGTTGGTTGACACCCAGACTGCTAAAAGCGGCAACGCTATGTAACCAGACGCCCGCAAAGAGCGATTCACCGCTGTGGTTGGGCATTGATTTGGGAACGTGTGATGTGGTGTCGATGGTTGTGGACAGTGACGGACAACCGGTCGCGGTTTGCCTGGACTGGGCCGATGTCGTGCGCGATGGCATCGTCTGGGATTTCTTTGGTGCGGTGACCATCGTTCGTCGCCATCTCGATACGCTCGAACAACAGCTGGGTTGCCGTTTTACCCATGCGGCAACCTCGTTTCCACCGGGAACTGACCCACGCATCTCTATTAACGTGCTGGAGTCTGCCGGGCTTGAAGTGAGCCATGTCCTCGACGAACCAACCGCGGTGGCGGATCTGTTGCAGCTTGATAACGCCGGAGTGGTGGATATTGGTGGTGGCACTACCGGGATTGCAATTGTTAAACAGGGAAAAGTGACTTACTCCGCTGATGAAGCGACCGGCGGGCACCATATCTCTCTGACGCTGGCCGGGAACCGTCGTATCCAGTTGGAGGAAGCCGAGCAGTACAAGCGCAGCAATGGCAAAGAAATCTGGCCGGTGGTGAAGCCTGTCTACGAAAAGATGGCGGAAATCGTGGCGCACCATATTGCCGGACAGAGTGTCGCTGATTTGTGGCTGGCGGGTGGCTCCTGTATGCAGCCAGGCGTTGATGAACTGTTCCGTAAGCGTTTCCCGGAACTGCAGGTGCATTTACCCCAGCACAGCCTGTTTATGACTCCGCTGGCCATTGCAAACAGCGGAAAAGAAAAAGCGGAAGGAATCTATGCAAGCTGAATTGCAGACCGCGCTCTTTCAGGCATTCGATACCCTGAATCTGCAACGCGTAAAAACGTTTAGCGTTCCCCCGGTTACGTTATGTGGACTGGGAGCGCTCAGTACCTGCGGACAGGAAGCACAAACGCGCGGACTGACGCATATGTTCGTCATGGTTGACAGCTTTCTGCATCAGGCGGGGATGACCGCCGCACTGGAGCGCAGCCTGGCGATGAAAGGTGTGGCAATGACGCTGTGGCCTTGTCCGGTAGGTGAACCGTGCATTACGGACGTCTGCGCGGCAGTCGCGCAACTGCGTGAATCAAAGTGCGACGGCGTCGTGGCTTTCGGTGGCGGTTCCGTGCTGGATGCCGCCAAGGCAGTGGCGTTGCTGGTGACCAATCCTACCCAGACGCTGGCTGACATGGACGAGCGTAGCGTGTTACGCCCGCGTCTGCCGCTGATTGCCGTACCGACTACCGCCGGAACGGGCTCAGAAACCACGAACGTCACGGTGATTATTGACGCCGCGACCGGACTCAAAAAAGTGCTGGCCCACGCAACCCTGATGCCGGATGTGGCGATCCTTGACGCCGCATTGACGGAAGGCGTGCCTGCACACGTAACGGCGATGACCGGGATTGATGCATTGACGCACGCCGTTGAAGCGTATAGCGCGCTGAACGCGACGCCGTTTACCGACAGCCTGGCGATTGGTGCGATAGCGATGATCGGTAAATCGCTGCCGAAGGCCGTCGGCTACGGTCAGGATCTGGCTGCGCGCGAAAGCATGCTGCTGGCTTCCTGTATGGCCGGGATGGCGTTTTCCAGCGCTGGGCTTGGCCTGTGCCATGCGATGGCGCACCAGCCGGGGGCGACGTTGCACATTCCACACGGACAGGCTAACGCCATGCTGCTTCCTACGGTAATGGGGTTCAACCGCATGGTGTGTCGTGAGCGCTTCAGCCATATCGGACGCGCGTTAACCAACAAGAAATCGGACGATCGTGATGCTATCAACGCGGTCAGCGAGTTGATTAGCGAAGTGGGCCAGACCAAACGACTTTCTGACGTTGGGGCAAAGCCCGAGCAGCACAGCGCATGGGCTCACGCCGCGCTGGAGGATATTTGTATTCGCAGTAACCCACGGACCGCCACGCAGGCACAGATCATCGACCTGTACGCGGCTGCCGGGTAATGCCTGTAGGCCGGATAAGGTGCTCGCACCGTCATCCGGCAATAACACGGCGTTAATGCCGGAGGCGACGTAAACGTCTTATCCGGCCTACAAATCACAAATGACAGGGAGTAGGGGCTATGGGAATTAACGAAATCATCATGTACATCATGATGTTCTTTATGCTGATTGCCGCCGTGGACAGGATCCTGTCGCAGTTCGGCGGTTCGGCACGCTTCCTCGGTAAATTCGGTAAGAGTATTGAGGGATCGGGCGGCCAGTTTGAAGAAGGTTTTATGGCGATGGGCGCGCTGGGTCTGGCGATGGTCGGTATGACCGCGCTGGCGCCGGTTCTGGCGCATGTGCTCGGGCCGGTGATTATTCCGCTGTATGAAATGTTGGGTGCGAACCCGTCGATGTTTGCCGGAACGCTGCTGGCGTGCGATATGGGCGGCTTCTTCCTGGCGAAAGAACTGGCGGGCGGCGACGTTGCGGCGTGGCTGTACTCTGGCCTGATCCTCGGGGCGATGATGGGGCCGACGCTGGTCTTCTCCATTCCGGTTGCGTTGGGGATTATTGAACCGTCTGACCGTCGTTATCTGGCGCTGGGCGTGCTGGCGGGTATTGTCACCATTCCGATTGGTTGTATTGCGGGCGGTTTGATTGCGATGTACTCCGGCGTCGAAATCAACGGGCAGCCGGTGGAGTTCACCTTCGCGCTGATCCTGATGAATATGATCCCGGTGTTGATCGTGGCTGTGCTGGTGGCGCTGGGACTGAAATTCATCCCGGAAAAAATGATCAACGGCTTCCAGATCTTCGCGAAATTCCTGGTGGCGCTGATCACCATCGGCCTGGCAGCAGCGGTGGTTAAATTCCTGCTCGGCTGGGAGCTGATCCCAGGTCTTGATCCTATCTTCATGGCTCCGGGCGACAAGCCGGGTGAAGTGATGCGCGCCATCGAAGTTATCGGTTCTATTTCCTGCGTACTGCTCGGTGCGTATCCAATGGTACTGCTGCTGACCCGCTGGTTTGAAAAACCGCTGATGAGCGTCGGCAACCTGTTAAAAATCAATAATATTGCTGCTGCCGGTATGGTTGCGACGCTGGCGAACAACATCCCAATGTTCGGCATGATGAAGAATATGGATACCCGCGGCAAAGTGATCAACTGCGCCTTTGCGGTCTCCGCGGCCTTTGCACTGGGTGACCACTTAGGCTTCGCCGCAGCCAACATGAACGCGATGATCTTCCCGATGATTGTCGGCAAGTTGATTGGCGGTGTGACGGCGATTGGTGTGGCTATGCTGTTGGTACCGAAAGATGAAGATGTGCCAGCAGAAGTAGAAACCAACCCGGAGGCGCAATCGTGAATACTCGCCAGCTACTGAGCGTCGGTATCGATATCGGCACCACCACCACTCAGGTGATCTTTTCGCGCCTTGAGCTGGTCAACCGTGCGGCAGTGTCGCAGGTGCCGCGCTACGAATTTATCAAACGCGAAATTAGCTGGCAAAGCCCGGTGTTCTTTACCCCCGTTGATAAGCAGGGCGGGTTGAAAGAGGCCGAACTTAAGGCGCTGATCCTCGCCCAGTATCAGGCGGCGGGTATTGCACCTGAGACTGTTGATTCCGGCGCGATCATCATCACCGGAGAAAGTGCCAAAACCCGTAATGCGCGTCCGGCGGTGATGGCGCTCTCTCAGTCGCTGGGGGACTTCGTGGTTGCCAGCGCCGGTCCGCATCTGGAATCGGTGATTGCCGGTCACGGCGCGGGGGCACAAACCCTGTCCGAGCAGAAGTTGTGCCGCGTACTGAATATCGACATCGGTGGCGGTACGTCGAACTACGTTCTGTTCGATGCCGGAAAGGTCAGCGGTTCGGCTTGCCTCAACGTCGGCGGACGACTGCTGGAAACGGACGGCCAGGGGCGAGTAGTGCATGCGCATCAGCCGGGGCAGATGATTGTTGATGACGTATTTGGTCCGGGCACTGATGCCCGAACTCTCAATGCGGCGCAGCTTGTTCAGGTAGCCCGACGGATGGCGGCGCTGATTGTGGAGGTGATCGACGGCACGTTATCACCGCTGGCACAGGCGCTGATGCAAACCGGCCTGTTACCGGCGGGCATGAAACCGGAAGTGATTACGTTGTCCGGCGGGGTGGGCGAGTGCTACCGCAACCAACCCGCCGACCCGTTCTGTTTTTCCGACATTGGCCCGCTGTTAGCGACGGCTCTGCATGAACATCCGCGCCTGCGTGAGATGAACGTGCAGTTCCCGGCGCAAACCGTGCGCGCCACGGTGATTGGCGCTGGTGCACATACGCTGTCGCTTTCGGGCAGCACTATCTGGCTGGAAGGTGTGGCGCTTCCGCTGCGCAATCTGCCGGTGGCGATTCCGGTTGATGAGGCTGATTTGGTGGCCGCCTGGCAACAGGCGCTAATGCAGCTCGATCTGGACCCGCAAACGGACGCCTACGTGCTGGCGCTGCCCGGTTCACTGCCGGTGCGCTACGCCGCGCTGTTAACGGTGATAGATGCGCTGCTGGCCTTTGTCGCGCGCTATCCGAATCCGCATCCCCTGCTGGTGGTAGCCGAGCAGGATTTTGGTAAGGCCCTGGGCATGCTGTTACGCCCACAGTTACAGCAACACCCGCTGGCAGTCATCGATGAGGTGGTTGTCCGGGCGGGGGACTATATCGACATTGGTACGCCTCTTTTTGGCGGATCGGTTGTGCCGGTGACGGTGAAATCACTCGCATTTCCTTCCTGAGGGAACGACTTATGAAACTAAAGACCACATTGTTCGGCAATGTTTATCAGTTTAAGGATGTTAAAGAGGTGCTGGCCAAAGCCAACGAACTGCGTTCGGGGGATGTGCTGGCAGGGGTAGCTGCAACCAGTTCACAGGAACGTGTGGCGGCCAAGCAGGTACTGTCGGAAATGACGGTGGCGGATATCCGCAATAACCCGGTGATTTCCTATGAAGAGGACTGTGTAACGCGTCTGATTCAGGATGACGTCAACGAAACGGCATATAACCGTATCAAAAACTGGAGTATCAGCGAGCTGCGCGAGTACGTGCTGAGCGATGAAACCTCCGTTGATGACATTGCGTTTACGCGCAAAGGGTTAACGTCGGAAGTGGTCGCTGCGGTAGCAAAAATCTGCTCTAACGCGGACCTGATCTACGGCGGTAAGAAAATGCCGGTGATCAAAAAGGCCAATACCACCATCGGTCTGCCGGGCACCTTCAGCTGCCGTTTACAGCCGAACGACACCCGTGATGACGTGCAGAGTATTGCGGCACAAATCTACGAAGGGCTGTCCTTCGGGGCGGGCGATGCGGTGATTGGTGTTAACCCGGTAACGGATGACGTGGAAAACTTAAGCCGCGTACTGGATACCGTGTACGGCGTTATCGACAAATTCAACATCCCGACCCAGGGCTGCGTACTGGCACACGTGACTACCCAGATCGAAGCGATTCGTCGCGGTGCGCCGGGCGGGCTGATTTTCCAGAGTATCTGCGGTAGCGAAAAAGGCTTAAAAGAGTTTGGCGTTGAGCTGGCCATGCTGGATGAAGCTCGTGCCGTGGGCGCTGAGTTCAACCGTATCGCCGGGGAAAACTGCCTGTACTTCGAAACCGGGCAAGGGTCTGCGCTTTCCGCGGGCGCGAACTTCGGTGCCGATCAGGTGACGATGGAAGCGCGTAACTACGGGCTGGCGCGGCACTACGATCCGTTCCTCGTGAATACCGTGGTGGGCTTTATCGGGCCGGAGTATCTCTACAACGACCGTCAGATTATTCGTGCCGGTCTGGAAGATCACTTCATGGGCAAGCTGAGCGGCATCTCAATGGGCTGCGACTGCTGCTACACCAACCATGCTGATGCTGACCAGAACCTTAACGAAAACCTGATGATTCTGCTCGCCACCGCTGGCTGCAATTACATCATGGGCATGCCGCTCGGTGACGACATCATGCTCAACTATCAGACTACCGCCTTCCACGACACCGCGACCGTGCGTCAGCTGCTGAACCTGCGTCCGTCGCCGGAGTTTGAACGCTGGCTGGAAACCATGGGCATTATGGCAAACGGTCGCCTGACCAAACGGGCGGGCGATCCGTCACTGTTCTTCTGATGACGCGGGGATGACACACGATGGATCAAAAACAGATTGAAGAAATTGTACGCAGCGTAATGGCGTCAATGGGTGAGTCTCAACCGCAGGCTCAAGAACCGTCAGCACCAGCAAAATGCAGCACCACGCAGTGCGCCGCGCCGACCGGTGAAAGCTGCGCGATGGACTTAGGCTCAGCCGAAGCCAAAGCATGGATTGGCGTAGAGAATCCGCACCGTGCAGAGGTGTTGACTGAACTTCGCCGTAGCACCGCTGCGCGTGTATGTACCGGTCGTGCCGGTCCTCGTCCGCGTACCCAGGCGCTGCTGCGCTTCCTGGCCGACCACTCGCGTTCGAAAGATACGGTGTTAAAAGAAGTGCCGGAAGAGTGGGTAAAAGCGCAAGGGCTGCTGGAGGTGCGTTCGGAAATCAGTGACAAAAACCTGTATCTGACGCGCCCGGATCTTGGCCGTCGTCTGAGTGCGGAAGCCATTGAAGCGCTGAAATCGCAGTGTGTAATGAACCCGGATGTGCAGGTGATTATCTCTGATGGCTTGTCTACCGATGCCATCACTGCCAACTACGAAGAGATTCTGCCGCCGCTGTTGTCAGGCTTAAAACAGGCCGGACTGAAGGTCGGGACCCCGTTCTTCGTTCGCTATGGTCGCGTGAAAATCGAAGATCAGATCGGCGAACTGCTGGGCGCGAAAGCGGTGATCTTGCTGGTGGGCGAACGTCCGGGCCTCGGCCAGTCGGAAAGTCTCTCCTGCTACGCCGTCTATTCGCCGCGCGTGGCGACGACCGTTGAAGCTGACCGTACCTGCATCTCGAACATTCACCAGGGCGGTACGCCTCCGGTTGAAGCGGCAGCAGTAATTGTGGATTTGGCCAAGCGCATGCTGGAGCAAAAAGCCTCCGGCATCAATATGACCCGTTAAGGAGGCATCATGCCAGCATTAGATTTGATTAGACCTTCAGTCACCGCGATGCGCGTGATTGCCTCGGTAAATGACGGTTTTGCCCGCGAACTTAAATTGCCGCCACATATACGTAGCCTCGGACTCATCACAGCAGACTCTGATGACGTGGCGTATATTGCCGCAGATGAAGCGACAAAACAGGCGATGGTGGAAGTGGTTTATGGCCGCTCGCTGTATGCCGGTGCGGCGCACAGTCCTTCTCCAACATCGGGCGAAGTGCTGATTATGCTCGGTGGACCAAACCCGGCCGAAGTTCGCGCGGGTCTGGACGCGATGGTGGCCAATATTGAAAGCGGGGCGGCATTCCAGTGGGCGAATGACGCAGAAGATACCGCCTTCCTGGCGCATGTGGTTTCGCGTACCGGTTCGTATCTCTCCGCAACCGCGGGATGCCGACTGGGTGATCCGATGGCGTATCTGGTCGCTCCGCCGCTGGAAGCGACATTTGGTATTGATGCTGCGCTGAAATCTGCCGATGTACAACTGGTGACCTATGTACCACCGCCGTCAGAAACTAACTATTCAGCCGCGTTTTTGACCGGTAGCCAGGCCGCTTGTAAAGCCGCATGTAACGCCTTTACCGATGCCGTTCTGGATATTGCCCGTAATCCAATCCAGCGCGCGTAAGAGAGGTAGTGATGATCAATGCACTGGGATTACTGGAAGTGGATGGCATGGTGGCTGCCGTGGACGCGGCCGATGCCATGCTGAAAGCCGCGAACGTGCGTCTGCTTAGCCACGAAGTGCTCGATCCTGGTCGGCTGACGCTGGTGGTGGAAGGCGATCTGGCGGCATGCCGCGCAGCGCTGGATGCCGGCAGCGCCGCCGCAGCGCGTACGGGCCGTGTTATCAGCCGTAAGGAGATAGGCCGACCGGACGATGACACCCAGTGGCTGATCGGCGGTTTTAAGCGCCAGCCGAAGAAACCAGAACAGAAGCCAGAAGTGAAAACAGACGTAAAAGCAGAGAAGACGCAGGACGCCCCAGTGACGTCTGAATCCTCTGCCCAACTTCTGACGCTGTTAGCATCGGTCCGTCAAGGAATGACGGCAGGGGAAGTGGCTGCCCACTTTGGCTGGTCACTTGATGAAGCCAGAAAGGCGCTGGAACAGCTCTTTTCTGACGGAGCGTTGCGTAAACGCAGTAGTCGCTATCGCTTAAAAAATTAACCTGTCGGAGGGCCGGGGGCTTCGTTGAAGCTTCCGGCTTAAAAGATCATGAAAAAGAACCGTACTGCAAACCTGCACCATCTTTATCATGAAGCATTACCCGAAGACGTTAAACTGACGCCGAAAGTGGAAGTGGACAACGTTCACCAACGGCGAACAACGGATGTGTATGAGCACGCGCTGACGATTACCGCCTGGCAGCAGATCTACGACCAGTTGCATCCGGGAAAATTTCATGGCGAGTTCACGGAAATCCTGCTCGACGATATTCAGGTGTTCCGTGAATACACCGGACTGGCGCTGCGTCAGTCGTGCCTTGTCTGGCCAAACTCATTTTGGTTTGGCATTCCGGCCACGCGCGGCGAGCAGGGATTTATTGGTACCCAGTGTTTGGGTAGCGCTGAAATTGCCACCCGCCCAGGCGGGACGGAGTTTGAATTAAGTACACCAGATGATTACACCATTTTGGGTGTCGTCATTTCGGAAGAGGCCATTGCTCGTCAGGCCAACTTCCTGCATAACCCGGAAAGGGTGTTGCATATGCTGCGCAATCAGTCGGCGCTGGAAGTTAAAGAACAACACAAAGCCGCGCTATGGGGCTTTGTGCAGCAGGCGCTGGCGACGTTTAGTGAAAATCCGGAAAACCTTCACCAACCTGCGGTACGCAAAGTGTTGGGCGATAACCTGCTGCTGGCGATGGGCACCATGCTGGAAGAAGCGCAGCCGATTATGACTGCGGAGAGCATCAGCCATCAGAGTTATCGTCGCTTGCTGTCGCGTGCGCGCGAATATGTGCTGGAAAATATGTCAGAGCCGCTGACCGTGCTCGACTTATGCAATCAACTGCACGTTAGCCGCCGGACATTGCAAAACGCCTTTCACGCGATCCTCGGTATTGGCCCGAATGCATGGTTGAAACGTATTCGCCTGAACGCCGTGCGCCGTGAGTTGATAAGCCCATGGTCGCAGAGTGCGACGGTGAAAGACGCCGCCATGCAGTGGGGATTCTGGCATTTAGGGCAATTTGCCACCGACTACCAGCAGCTGTTTGCGGAGAAACCATCGTTGACGCTGCATCAGCGTATGCGCCAGTGGGCATGATGAGACTATTGTGCCGGATGCGACGCTAACGCGTCTTATCCGGCCTACGGGTTTGCCATTGTTGTAAGCCTGATAAGCGTAGCGCCATCAGGCAATTACACCCAGTCGCGGACCTGAATAAACTCGCTAAGGGCAGCTTCCGGGCTGCTTGCTTCCGGCTGCCAGTCATACTCCCAGCGTACCAGCGGCGGCATCGACATCAGAATCGATTCGGTGCGCCCGCCGGTCTGCAGACCGAACAACGTGCCGCGATCCCACACCAGATTAAATTCCACATAGCGCCCACGACGATAAAGCTGGAAATTACGCTCGCGCTCGCCCCAGCTCATCGCTTTGCGGCGTTCGACGATGGGCAGATACGCCTCGGTGTAACCTTGACCCACCGCTTGCATAAAAGCGAAGCAGTGGTCGAAATCAGGGGTATTCAAATCATCGAAAAACAGCCCGCCAATGCCGCGCTGCTCGTTGCGGTGCTTGAGGAAGAAGTAGTCATCGCACCACTTTTTGTAACGTGGATAAACGTCATCGCCAAACGGCTGGCACAGATCCCGCGCCGTGCGATGCCAGTGAACCGCATCCTCATCAAAGCCGTAGTAGGGTGTTAAGTCAAAGCCGCCGCCAAACCACCACACGGGATCGGCCCCCGCTTTTTCCGCGATAAAAAACCGTACGTTGGCATGGCTGGTTGGAATGTAGGGATTCTGCGGGTGCACCACCAGCGAGACGCCCATGGCTTCAAAGCTGCGCCCGGCAAGCTCTGGTCGGTGGGCGGTAGCCGAGGCCGGCATCGCATCGCCGTGGACGTGAGAGAAGTTGACGCCCGCTTGCTCGAAAATACCGCCGTTACGCAACACCCGACTGCGCCCGCCGCCGCCCGCTTCGCGTTGCCAGTTATCCTCAACAAATTCGCTGCCGTCTACGGTGGATAACTGCTGACAAATCTCATCCTGCAGGCTGAGCAGGAACTGTTTTACGCGCTGTGCATCGGGCTTCATGGTTAACGTTTCTTCGAGTGGGCTTTCTGGTTATCAAACCAGTGGAAATAGCTGATGATGCCATTGGCGATAGCGGTGGCGATTTTCTGCCGAAACGCCGCCGTACCCAGCAATCGTTCTTCTTCCGGGTTGGTGATGAACGAGGTTTCGACCAGGACCGACGGAATCGAAGGTGATTTTAGCACCACGAAGGCGGCCTGTTCCGTGCTGCGACTGTGCAGACGGTGTACCGGCTTGATCTTCTTAAGAATATGCGAGCCTAACGTCAGGCTGTTTTTTATGGTGTCAGTTTGCACCAGATCGAACAGCACCTGCTGCAACAAATGATCTTTGTCAGTGGCCTTCTTTCCGGCGACTTCATCGGCCCGGTTTTCACGATCGGACAGATATTTCGCCATGGCGCTACTGGCGCCGCGATTGGATAAGGCAAAGACCGAAGCACCCGCAGCGCTCGGATTGGTAAAACCGTCGGCGTGTATCGACATGAACAGATCGGCACCATGTTTGTGGGCGATCTCGACGCGATCGTAGAGCGGAATAAACGTATCGCCGGAGCGGGTCAGGCGTGCATCAATCCCTTGGTTGCGTAGGATCGAGCGCACGTTTTTGGCAATAGCTAACACAACGTGCTTTTCTTTCGAGCCGTTGCGACCAATTGCGCCGGTATCAATCCCTCCGTGCCCCGGATCAAGGACAACAACGCGCTTAGCACCGGATTTTTTCGCTTTCGGTTTGCTGTGTCCATTGCTGGTCTTTAGCGCTTCTTCTTTAGCGATGGCTTGTGACATGCCTGACAGCGTCAGGGCGGCCAGCCCGGCTTTCAGCACCTGGCGGCGCGATGTGAGTGTTTTTAGTGGTTTAAAAGTGCTCATACGGCCTGAGTTGTAAAAAAAAGGTTCTAAACGTTATATCGTATCGCGTAGTCCGTTGCGACGGATCGAGATAAGAATTGTTTTACTTTTCATTTCAATACGTGACAATTCCGTATTATGCCATTTTTTCCGCCGCTTCGCGTCAGATATTGGCTAAATCAGCCGTTCGCGCCATAATCGCTTTTTAACGTCCTGAAAAGGTACCCAATACCATGGAAATACGCGTTTTTCGCCAGGAAGATTTCGAAGAGGTGATTACCCTCTGGGAGCGTTGTGATTTGCTGCGTCCATGGAACGACCCCGAAATGGACATCGAACGTAAAGTCAATCATGACGTCAGCTTGTTCCTCGTTGCTGAAGTGAACGGCGAGGTGGTCGGCACGGTGATGGGCGGATACGACGGGCATCGCGGTTCCGCCTATTACCTGGGCGTGCATCCTGAGTTTCGCGGACGCGGTATTGCCAATGCGCTGCTCAACCGGCTGGAGAAAAAGCTCATTGCCCGCGGTTGTCCGAAGATTCAAATCATGGTGCGTGACGATAACGACGTCGTACAGGGCATGTATGAACGTCTGGGCTATGAACATGCGGATGTACTCAATCTGGGCAAGCGTTTGATCGAAGATGAAGAGTACTGAGTTTCATCCGGCCGACTATGATGGTCATGGGCGTCTGCGCCTGCCTTTTCTCTTCTGGTGCGTACTGCTGTTGCAGGCACGCACCTGGGTTTTGTTTGTGATTGCCGGTTCTTCCCGTGAGCAGGGCAACACCTTGCTGAATCTGTTTTATCCCGATCATGACGCATTCTGGCTGGGGTTGCTTCCCGGCGTTCCCGCCGTGTTGGCGTTTTTACTCAGCGGGCGACGCTTTGCGTTTCCGGTGATCTGGCGCTGGCTGCGTGGATTATTGATTCTCGCTCAACTAGTGCTGCTGTGCTGGCAGCCGGTGATGTGGCTGGCAGGCGATCCGCTCAATGGCGTCGGGCTGGCGCTGCTGGTGGCGGATATTGTCGCGCTGATCTGGCTGTTAACCAATCAACGTCTGCGCGCCTGTTTTTCCCTTGAGAAAGAATAACGGCACTTTTTGGGGAAACCGGACTCCAAGCAACGTTGATAAATAAGGAAGGAAGTGAAATGAAATCACTGCGTTTGACTTTATGCGCGATGCCGCTGCTACTGGCCGGGTGTTCAACGTTGTCCTCGGTGAACTGGTCTGCCGCCAATCCGTGGAACTGGTTTGGTTCTTCAACGCAGGTCACAGAGCAGGGCGTCGGAGCGTTAACGGGCGCTACGCCGCTGGATGAAAAAGCCATTGCTGATGCGCTGGACGGTGATTACCGCCTGCGTAGCGGAATGAAGACCGATAACGGTAATGTGGTGCGCTTCTATGAAGCGATGAAAGACGACAAGCTGGCGATAGTCATCAACGGCAGCCAGGGAACCATCAGTCGTATTGATATATTAGATCACGATATTTCGTCAGCCGCGGGTGTCGAAATCGGTACACCGTTTAGCGACCTTTACACTAAAGCTTTCGGTAATTGCCAAAAAGCAACCGGCGATGACAGCGCGGGCGTTGAGTGTAAAGCTGAGGGAAGTCAACATATTAGCTATATTTTTTCCGGTGAATGGAGCGGGCCTGAGGATATAATGCCGTCTGACGACACGCTGAAAGCGTGGAAAGTAAGCAAAATTATCTGGCGGCGTTAATTTGCGTCTGAACAAATCGGCTTGTTAAAAAAACAGGTAGAATAGCGCCCATCAATGCCACGATGTCGTGGCATCTTTTTTTCAGGAGGAACAATGTCTCAGGTTCAGAGTGGCATTTTGCCAGAACATTGCCGTGCGGCGATTTGGATTGAAGCCAATGTTAAAGGCGACGTTGATGCCCTGCGTGCGGCCAGCAAAACCTTCGCCGATAAGCTGGCGACCTTTGAAGCTAAGTTCCCGGATGCGCATCTGGGCGCGGTTGTCGCTTTTGGCAACAACACCTGGCGTGCATTGAGCGGCGGCGTCGGTGCTGAAGAGTTAAAAGACTTTATCCCTTACGGTAAAGGTCTGGCACCAGCAACCCAATATGACGTGTTGATCCATATTCTCTCTTTGCGTCATGACGTGAATTTCTCCGTTGCGCAGGCGGCAATGGAAGCATTTGGCGACTGTATTGAAGTCAAAGAAGAAATCCACGGTTTCCGTTGGGTCGAAGAGCGCGATCTCAGCGGCTTTGTTGACGGTACGGAAAATCCGGCAGGCGAAGAAACGCGCCGTGAAGTTGCCGTTATCAAAGATGGCGTGGATGCCGGTGGCAGCTATGTGTTTGTACAGCGTTGGGAACATAACCTGAAGCAGCTTAATCGCATGAGCATCCATGACCAGGAAATGATGATTGGTCGCACCAAGGAAGCCAACGAAGAGATCGACGGTGATGACCGTCCGGTCACCTCTCACCTGAGCCGTGTTGACCTCAAAGAAGACGGTAAAGGGCTGAAAATTGTGCGCCAGAGCCTGCCATACGGTACTGCCAGCGGCACGCATGGTCTCTATTTCTGCGCCTACTGCGCTCGTCTGCACAACATTGAACAACAATTGCTGAGCATGTTTGGTGACACTGACGGTAAGCGTGATGCGATGCTGCGCTTCACCAAACCGGTAACCGGCGGCTATTACTTTGCACCGTCGCTGGACCGTTTAATGGCGCTGTAATGGTGAGCTGATCCTGTTATCGGCCACGAAATAGACATCCCCGCATCGTCGGGGATTTTTTTTACCTGAGATTAACCTGATTTAGTGAGCTATTCCTCAGCACTAATTTGTTATTGCTGTATCTTCTGCGTGAATGAAGCGAAGGCTTCATATTCAAAAGGAGAATATTGAAATGGGAAAACTCACGGGCAAAACAGCATTGATTACGGGCGCATCTCAGGGTATTGGCGAGGGTATCGCCAGAACGTTTGCCCGCCATGGTGCGAACTTAATCCTGCTGGATATCTCCGATGAGATTGAAAAACTGGCGGATGAGTTGGCTGGGCGTGGGCACCGTTGCACAGCCGTTCACGCTGACGTCAGAGATTTTGCGTCGGTCAAGGAAGCGGTGACGCGCGCGAAGCAGATTGAAGGCAAAATCGATATTCTGGTGAACAATGCCGGCGTATGCCGCCTCGGCAACTTCCTTGATATGAGCGATGAAGATCGCGATTTCCACATTGATATCAACATTAAAGGCGTCTGGAACGTGACGAAAGCCGTTCTGCCGGAGATGATTGCGCGCAAAGACGGGCGCATCGTGATGATGTCATCGGTGACCGGCGATATGGTTGCTGACCCGGGCGAAACGGCCTACGCGCTGTCGAAAGCCGCGATCATCGGTTTGACCAAATCTCTGGCGGTAGAATATGCGCAGTCCGGCATTCGCGTGAATGCCATTTGCCCAGGCTACGTTCGTACGCCGATGGCGGAAAGCATTGCGCGTCAGTCTAACCCGGAAGATCCTGAATCCGTTTTAGTCGAAATGGCGAAAGCGATCCCAATGCGTCGTCTGGCCTGCCCGCTTGAGGTCGGCGAACTGGCGGCGTTCCTGGCATCGGATGAGTCCAGTTATTTAACTGGCACGCAAAACGTGATTGATGGCGGCAGCACTTTGCCTGAAAGCGTAAGCGTCGGCGTCTGATTGATGCCGGTCTCCTCCCCATGTGCTGGGGAGGAGGTACCCCTTATTCTCTTTTCAACTTTCAAATCATCAAACGGTATATAAAACCGTTACTCCTTTAGCACTGGTTATAAATATGATGACCATAAGAAAGTCATTTAATTTATAAGGGTGCGCAATGGCCGTTAACTTACTGAAAAAAAGAACACTGACGCTGGCAGCCATGCTGTTGCTGGTGGGGCAGGCGCAGGCAACGGAACTGCTGAACAGTTCATACGATGTTTCCCGCGAGCTGTTTGCCGCCCTTAATCCGCCGTTTGAACAGCAATGGGCGAAGGATAACGGCGGCGACAAACTGACGATTAAACAATCTCATGCCGGGTCATCAAAACAGGCGTTGGCGATTTTGCAGGGGCTGAAAGCTGACGTCGTGACCTATAACCAGGTGACCGACGTGCAGATCCTGCATGACAAAGGCAAGCTGATCCCTGCCGACTGGCAAAGCCGCCTGCCGAATAACAGTTCGCCATTCTATTCCACCATGGCGTTTTTGGTGCGTAAGGGCAACCCGAAGAATATCCACGAATGGAACGATCTGGTTCGCCCGGACGTGAAGCTGATTTTCCCGAACCCGAAAACCTCCGGTAACGCACGCTATACCTATCTGGCAGCGTGGGGCGCGGCAGATAAAGCGGACGGTGGGGATAAAGCTAAAACCGAACAGTTCATGACCCAGTTTCTGAAAAACGTGGAAGTATTTGATACCGGCGGTCGTGGTGCAACTACCACCTTCGTGGAGCGCGGTCTGGGCGACGTACTGATTACCTTTGAATCGGAAGTGAACAATATCCGTAAACAGTATGAAGACCAGGGCTTCGAAGTGGTGGTGCCGAAGGTCAACATTCTGGCGGAGTTCCCGGTGGCCTGGGTAGATAAAAATGTGCAGGCCAACGGTACTGAAAAAGCGGCGAAAGCTTACCTGAACTGGCTGTACAGCCCGCAGGCGCAAACCATCATTACCGATTTCTACTACCGCGTGAATAACCCACAGGTAATGGACAAGCTGAAAGATAAATTCCCGCAGACCGAATTGTTCCGTGTGGAAGATAAGTTTGGCTCGTGGCCTGAAGTGATGAAAACACACTTTGTCAGCGGCGGTGAGCTGGACAAACTGCTGGCGGCGGGGCGTAAGTAAATGTTTGCTGTTTCTTCCCGACGCGTGCTGCCCGGCTTCACTTTGAGCCTGGGCACCAGCTTACTGTTTGTCTGCCTGATATTGCTGCTGCCGCTGAGCGCGCTGGTGATGCAATTGGCGCAAATGAGCTGGGCGCAATACTGGGATGTGATTACCAATCCGCAGGTGGTGGCGGCTTATAAAGTGACGCTGCTGTCGGCGTTTGTGGCGTCGATTTTTAACGGCGTATTCGGTTTGCTGATGGCATGGATCTTAACCCGCTATCGCTTTCCGGGCCGTACGCTGTTGGATGCGCTGATGGATCTGCCGTTTGCGCTGCCTACAGCGGTGGCGGGTCTGACGCTGGCGTCACTGTTTTCGGTTAATGGCTTCTACGGCGAGTGGCTGGCGAAGCTGGATATCAAGGTGACCTACACCTGGCTTGGTATCGCGGTAGCGATGGCGTTTACCAGCATTCCGTTTGTGGTGCGTACCGTACAACCGGTACTGGAAGAGTTAGGCCCGGAATATGAAGAAGCGGCAGAAACGCTTGGTGCTACGCGTTGGCAGAGTTTCCGTAAAGTGGTGCTGCCGGAGCTGTCACCCGCACTGGTGGCGGGCGTTGCGCTGTCGTTTACCCGTAGCCTCGGTGAGTTTGGTGCGGTTATTTTTATCGCCGGAAACATCGCGTGGAAAACGGAAGTGACCTCGCTGATGATTTTTGTTCGCCTGCAGGAGTTTGACTACCCGGCCGCCAGCGCGATTGCTTCTGTGATCCTCGGGGCTTCGTTGTTGCTGCTGTTTTCAATTAACACCCTGCAAAGTCGCTTTGGTCGACGCGTGGTAGGTCACTGATGGCAGACATTACCCAATTGAAACGCTATGGCGCACCCCGCATCAACTGGGGGAAATGGTTTTTAATCGGCACGGGCATGCTGGTATCCGCGTTTATTTTGCTGGTGCCGATGATTTACATCTTCGTGCAGGCGTTCAGCAAGGGATTAATGCCGGTTTTACAGAACCTGGCGGACCCGGACATGCTGCATGCGATCTGGCTTACGGTGCTGATTGCGCTGATTGCGGTGCCGGTGAACCTGGTGTTTGGCGTGTTGCTGGCCTGGCTGGTGACTCGCTTCAACTTCCCTGGACGCCAACTCCTGCTGACGTTACTGGATATTCCGTTTGCTGTCTCGCCGGTGGTCGCCGGTCTGGTCTATCTGCTGTTTTACGGCTCTAACGGCCCGCTTGGCGGATGGTTGGATGAGCATAACCTGCAAATTATGTTTGCCTGGCCGGGGATGGTGCTGGTGACAGTGTTCGTGACCTGTCCGTTTGTAGTGCGTGAGCTGGTGCCGGTGATGTTAAGCCAGGGCAGCAATGAAGATGAAGCGGCTGTGCTGCTTGGCGCGTCCGGCTGGCAGATGTTCCGACGCGTGACGTTGCCGAATATCCGTTGGGCATTGCTGTACGGTGTGGTGTTGACCAACGCCCGTGCGATTGGTGAGTTTGGTGCGGTGTCGGTGGTTTCCGGCTCGATTCGCGGCGAAACCTTATCGTTGCCATTACAGATTGAATTACTGGAGCAGGACTACAACACGGTCGGCTCCTTTACCGCCGCGGCGCTATTAACGCTGATGGCGATTATTACCCTGTTTTTGAAGAGCATGTTGCAATGGCGTCTGGAGAACCAGGAAAAACGCGCGCAGCAGGAGGAAAATCATGAGCATTGAGATTGCCAATATTAAGAAGTCTTTTGGTCGCACCCAGGTGCTGAACGATATCTCGCTGGATATTCCTTCAGGTCAGATGGTTGCGCTGCTGGGGCCGTCTGGCTCGGGCAAAACCACGCTGCTGCGCATTATTGCCGGGCTGGAGCATCAGTCCAGCGGGCATATCCGTTTTCACGGTACCGACGTCAGCCGTTTGCATGCTCGCGACCGTAAAGTGGGGTTCGTGTTCCAGCACTATGCGCTATTTCGCCATATGACCGTTTTCGACAATATCGCGTTTGGTCTGACGGTCCTGCCACGGCGTGAGCGCCCAAATACGGCGGCCATCAAAGCAAAAGTGACCAAACTTCTGGAAATGGTTCAACTGGCTCATCTGGCGGACCGTTTCCCGGCACAGCTCTCCGGCGGACAAAAGCAGCGCGTGGCATTGGCGCGTGCGCTGGCGGTGGAGCCGCAGATTTTATTGCTCGACGAGCCGTTCGGCGCGCTTGATGCGCAGGTGCGTAAAGAGCTGCGTCGCTGGCTGCGCCAGCTGCATGAAGAGCTGAAGTTTACCAGCGTGTTTGTGACCCACGACCAGGAAGAAGCAACGGAAGTCGCAGACCGCGTGGTGGTGATGAGCCAGGGTCATATCGAACAGGCTGATGCGCCGGATCAGGTATGGCGCGAACCGGCTACCCGTTTTGTTCTGGAATTTATGGGTGAGGTTAACCGCCTGCAGGGGACGATTCGTGGCGGCCAATTCCACGTGGGCGCGCACCGCTGGCCGCTGGGTTATACGCCTGGCTATCAGGGACCGGTGGATCTGTTCCTGCGCCCGTGGGAAGTGGACGTCAGCCGTCGTACCAGCCTGGATTCGCCATTGCCGGTACAGGTGCTGGAAGCCAGTCCGAAAGGACACTACACCCAATTAGTTGTGCAACCACTGGGGTGGTATAACGAACCGCTGACGGTCATCATGCAGGGCGATAATTCCCCGAGCCGCGGCGAACGTCTGTTTGTCGGACTGCAAAATGCGCGTCTGTATAACGGCGACCAGCGTATTGAAACGCGTGAAGAGGAACTTGCCCTGGCGCAAAGTGCCTGATAGGTTAATTCGTATAGTTATCATCCGGTGGCGCTGTGCTTACCGGGCTTACCAGGTGCAGCATGACCTGTAGGCCGGGCAAGCACAGCGCCACCCGGCATTTTTATTGAGCTGAAAACGTGAACACATTAGAACAAACAATTGGCAATACGCCTCTGGTGAAATTACAACGTCTGGCGCCGGATAACGGCAGTGAAATTTGGGTCAAGCTGGAAGGCAATAATCCCGCGGGTTCGGTGAAAGACCGCGCCGCGTTGTCGATGATCGTCGAAGCGGAAAAGCGCGGAGAAATTAAGCCCGGCGACGTGCTGATTGAGGCCACCAGCGGTAATACTGGTATTGCGCTGGCAATGATCGCCGCGCTGAAAGGCTACCGCATGAAGCTGCTGATGCCAGACAACATGAGCCAGGAGCGACGTGCGGCGATGCGTGCTTACGGGGCTGAACTGGTTCTGGTGACCAAAGAACAGGGGATGGAAGGCGCGCGCGATTTAGCCTTTGAGATGGCGCAGCGTGGAGAAGGTAAGCTGCTGGATCAGTTTAATAATCCGGATAACCCGTACGCGCATTACACCACCACCGGACCGGAAATCTGGCAGCAGACGTCAGGTCGTATCACCCACTTTGTCTCCAGTATGGGAACGACAGGCACCATTACCGGCGTGTCGCGTTTTCTGCGTGAGCAAGAAAAAGCGGTAACTATCGTTGGCCTGCAGCCGGAAGAGGGCAGTAGTATTCCGGGAATTCGCCGCTGGCCTGCGGAATATATGCCGGGTATTTTTAACGCCTCGCTGGTGGATGAAGTGCTGGATATTCATCAGAATGATGCGGAAAACACCATGCGTGAACTGGCCGTTCGCGAAGGGATTTTCTGTGGTGTTAGTTCTGGCGGCGCGGTGGCGGGAGCGTTACGCGTAGCGCGAGCGACACCAGGGGCAGTGGTGGTGGCGATCATCTGCGATCGCGGCGATCGCTACCTTTCAACCGGCGTGTTTGGCGAAGAGCACTTTAACCAGGGATTAGGGATTTAGTTTGTAGGCCTGATAAGCATAGCGACATCAGGCAAACGCATGACACGATCGCCGGATGACGACGTAAAGCGTCTTATCCGGCCTGCCATGATCAATCGTTACGTTTTTCTACCAGTTTATCAAGGAATTGCCACAGCTTTTCATTCATCTGCTGGTAATCCCAGGTACGCATCTCTTCCACAGTGCGGATGAAGCGCTTGCCTTTAGCTTCCGCCAGTTCTTGTTCGGAGTGTTGAATCAGCCCTTCAATTGCATCAGCCGTAAACTCCATATGGCACTGAAAACCATAAACAAAATTACCGTATTGTACGATTTGTCGTGGACAGCCCTCGCTTGCGGCAAGAATGGTCGCCTGGTCGGTTAGCCCTGGCATGTCGTTGTGCCAGTGACCGACGGTGAGCGGTGAGCCGAAATGGCCGAACAACGGGTGCTGTTGGCCTGCCTCGGTCAGGGCGATCGGGTAGTGACCAATCTCTTTTTCCGGGCTTTGGCATACTTTCGCACCCAGCGCTTCGCCGATTAACTGTGAACCCAGGCAGATCCCCACCACAATTTTACGTGCCGCAATCGCCTGGTTGATCAGATGCTGCTCGGCCTGAGAATCAAAGTACGGACACTCTGCCAGTGTGGTTCGTGGTGACTGCGGACCGCCAAATACCACCAGCATATCGAAGCCATCGGCATTAGCCGGGACCGCTTCTCCGGCATAAACGCGCGACCAACTGAGGGTATAGCCGCGTGATTCGGCCCACAGCAGATACGCGCCAGCAGATTCAAAAGACTCATGAATAACAAAATGAACTCGCACTTTTTCTCTCCTGTTAGCGCTTTAGCGCCTGATGGATATCAGCCGCCAGCTTATCAATGTCGCTGTCAGTTAAGGTTGACAGCGTAATACGCAGGCCGTGAGCAGGTGTATTGACGCCAAACACTTCGCCTTCCCGCACCAGCCAGCCGGACTTTGCCAGCGCAAAAGCGATCGCCTGGCTGTTATCTTCCAGCGGTAGCCACATATTCAGACCGTCACCAACGGGCAACTCAATGCCATGTCGCCGCAGAGCAGCCGTCAGCTTATGCTGCTGGGCTGCGTAAAACTGCTGAGTTTGCGCCAGCGTGTGTTGATAAGTCTCATCGCTCAGGCAGGCGTAGGCCAGATCCTGCAGCAGATGGCTGACCCATTGACTGCCGGAGTTGAGCCGTAAACGCAGTTTTCCGGAAGTGAGCGGATCGCTGGCCACGATGGCGAGGCGTAAATCCGGACCTAACGTTTTTGACATCGAACGGACAATCGCCCAGTGCGTGGTTTCCTTCGCAATCACCGGATACCAGTGGCAAGCAGATAGCAGCGCAAAGTGGTCGTCGACGATCACCAGCGTCTGCGGATAGCGGGCCAGGATTTCCTGCAATTGCGCCGCGCGTGATGCGCTCAGACTGCATCCTGTGGGGTTGTGCGCGCGCGGTGTCAGAATTACTGCCCGCGCGCCTTTCTGTAGCGCGAGTTCCAGTTGGTCCGGCAGCATGCCTTCGTGGTCGACGTTGGCCGGGCTGGCTGAGAATCCGGTATAGCGCAGCATGTTGATGCTGCTCAAAAAGCATGGATCTTCAACGACAACGCTATCACCAGGCAGTAAATGGGCGCACAGTAGCCGTTCGATAGCATCAATGGCGCCGCTGGTGATATCAATTTCCCCTTTGCCGGGCATAGCATCCTGCATCCATTGTGATGCCCACACCTTAAGTCCAGGTGATACAGCGGCATCGCCGTACAAGCGCGGATTCTTATTTATCTTTGCGAAATAACTACTCAGATCAGGAAGACGCGAGGGCGTTGGATTACCGCCGGAAAGATCGATAAGCGGGGTATTCGGATTACCACCTTCCAGCGCAGCGGGGGCCGCAATTCCCTTAATCACCGTGCCGTTGCGTCCCAGGCTCTGTGCCAACCCGGAGGTGACCAGGCGTTTGTAAGCCGCCGCGACAGTATTGCGGTTCACGTTTAATTCCGTTGCCAGTTCACGCACTGGCGGCAACGTTTCTCCCGCTGCCAGCGTGCCTGTAGTGACATGTTGACGGATACTGTCAAAAATTTCGTTAGCGGTTTTTCCGTCGATCATTATTGACCTATGACAAAATGAATTTTAGCATATGACGATAATAATGAGGCGT
Source organism: Citrobacter sp. Cpo030 (assembly GCF_030333005.1). Classification (NCBI taxonomy): domain Bacteria; kingdom Pseudomonadati; phylum Pseudomonadota; class Gammaproteobacteria; order Enterobacterales; family Enterobacteriaceae; genus Citrobacter; species Citrobacter sp. Cpo030. The sequence continues at coordinate 120,182 of NZ_JAOWGT010000056.1, forward strand.
AGGTCCGCTGTCCAGCGAGAGGAGAAATTTATGGAGCAGGAGAGTGATATCCAGTCAGTGCTCTTTGACGACACGCATCGGGCGTTACAGACCGATATCGTCGCCGTCCAGTCACAGGTGGTGTATGGCAGCGTAGGCAACAGCATCGCTGTCCCGGCCATTAAAGCGCAGGGGTTACGCGTGACGGCAGTACCCACGGTGCTGTTCAGTAATACCCCGCATTATGAAACCTTTTACGGCGGCGTTATTCCGCCCGACTGGTTTAGCGGCTATCTCCGCGCCTTAAGCGAGCGTGATGCCTTGCGTGAGCTAAAGGCGGTGACTACAGGGTACATGGGCAGTGCGGAGCAAATCGCCTTGCTGGCACAGTGGCTGGAAACCGTTCGGGCCACGCATCCGGACCTGTGCATTTTGGTCGACCCTGTGATTGGCGATACGGATAGCGGCATGTATGTGAAAGCCGAAATCCCGGAAGCTTATCGTCAGCACCTGCTGCCGCTGGCACAGGGGCTGACTCCAAATGTATTTGAGCTGCAAATGCTGAGCGGAAAGCAGTGTCGTACGATTGATGAAGCCATTACGGCGGCACAATCACTGCTCACTGACACCCTGAAATGGGTGGTGATTACCAGCGCGCCGGGGGATACCGAAGAGATTATTAACGTTGCGGTGGTGACGGCTGAAACGGTTGAGGTGTTAGCCCATCCGCGAGTGAAAACGGATCTGAAGGGGACTGGCGATCTGTTTTGTGCAGAGCTGGTGAGCGGCCTTGTACTGGGGAAAACGCTGACGACTGCGACGCACGACGCCGCGCAGCGGGTGCTGGACGTGATGACGTGGACGCACCAGTGCGGTTGTGATGAATTAATTCTGCCACCGGCAGGGGAGGCGCGATGAAGAGTTACCGGCTGGTCGTTCGCCAGAATGGACGTATGGTTGGACATTTTGACACCAACGGGGCAGCAGCGCTGGAAGATATCTGTGTAGCGCGGGCCATGTTTGGTATTGCGGGTGGCTACGACTGTGAATTGTTAGTGGCGGACTCGGAGCGACGGATGCTGGAAAGCGGGCCGGAAGGGATGAAAATTCTGATGCGCGAGGCGTGTTACCGACCGGTCACCTTACAGATTTAATGCCGGATGGCGGCACATATGCCTTAGCCGGCCTACGTTACGGAGTTCGTTGTAGGCCGGATAAGCGTAGCGCCATCCGGCAGGGTTTTGATATCCATCAGATAAAAAAAATGGCGCCTGATGGCGCCATTTTTCTCTGCAAAAAGAATTACTTCTTGATGCGGATAACCGGAGTCTCACCCACTGTCACGCTACCGGACAGTTTGATCAGCTCTTTGATTTCGTCCATGTTGGAGATAACAACCGGAGTCAGGGTAGACTTGGCTTTTTCTTCCAGCAGCGGCAGATCGAATTCAATAACCGGGTCGCCCACTTTCACGCGCTGACCTTCTTCAGCGATGCGTTTGAAGCCTTCGCCTTTCAGTTCAACGGTATCAATACCGAAGTGAACAAACAGCTCAATGCCGCTGTCGGATTCGATAGAGAAAGCGTGGTTGGTTTCAAAGATTTTGCCGATGGTGCCATCAACAGGGGCAACCATTTTGTTACCGGTTGGTTTGATAGCGATGCCATCACCAACGATTTTTTCAGCAAAAACTACATCCGGCACGTCTTCGATGTTGACGATCTCGCCAGAGAGCGGAGCAACGATCTCAATAGTTCCGGTGTCTTTCTTATCATCAGAAACCAGAGATTTCAGTTTATCGAACAAACCCATGATCTTCTCCTAAGCAGTAAATTGGGCCGCATCTCGTGGATTAGCAGATTGTTTTTTCTTCAATGAACTTGTTAACCAGCGTCATTAACTCGTCCGTTGTCGGTTGAGCAAGAGCCTGCTCTGCTAACACCTTCGCATCTTCGAAGTTCGTGTTACGGATAATCTTCTTAATGCGCGGGATAGAAATGGCGCTCATAGAGAATTCGTCCAGACCCATCCCCAGCAACAGAAGTGTAGCACGTTCGTCGCCTGCAAGCTCACCACACATGCCAGTCCATTTGCCTTCAGCATGAGAAGCATCAATAACTTGCTTGATCAGCGTCAGCACAGATGGCGACATTGGTTGGTAAAGGTGTGAAATCATATCATTACCACGGTCAACTGCCAGGGTGTACTGCGTTAAATCATTGGTGCCGATACTAAAGAAATCAACTTCTTTGGCTAAATGACGCGCAATTGTTGCCGCAGCCGGTGTTTCCACCATCACGCCAATCTCAATGCTCTCGTCAAATGCTTTACCTTCGTCGCGCAGTTCCTGTTTGTAGATTTCGATCTCTTTGCGCAGTGCACGCACTTCTTCAACAGAGATGATCATTGGGAACATGATGCGCAGTTTGCCGAAAGCAGAGGCGCGCAGAATAGCGCGAACCTGGTCACGCAGGATCTCTTTACGATCCATGGCGATACGCACGGCACGCCAGCCCAGGAACGGGTTCTCTTCTTTCGGGAAGTTCATGTACGGCAGCTCTTTATCGCCGCCGATGTCCATGGTACGGACGATGACCGCCTGAGAGCCACAGGCTTCAGCAACGGCTTTATACGCAGCAAACTGTTCTTCTTCAGTTGGCAGCGATTCACGGTCCATGAACAGGAATTCGGTGCGGTACAGACCCACACCTTCAGCGCCGTTACGCTCAGCGCCTTCAACGTCACGAACGGTACCGATATTGGCGCAAACTTCAACCTGATGTCCGTCCAGCGTGATAGCTGGCAGATCTTTCAGCTTAGCGAGTTCAGCTTTCTCGGTAGCAACCTGCTCCTGAACGGCACGCAGTTGCTCGATAACGTCGTTGGTCGGATTGACGTAAACCTGGTTGTTTACGGCATCCAGAATCAGATAGTCGTCGTTTTTCACCTGAGAGGTGACGCTACCCGTACCTACGATGGCAGGCAGTTCCAGAGAACGCGCCATGATAGAGGTATGGGAAGTACGTCCGCCCGCGTCAGTAATGAAACCCAGCACCTTGTTCAGGTTCAGCTGTGCAGTTTCTGACGGGGTCAGGTCTGCGGCTACCAGGATAACTTCGTCCTGAATAGCGCTCAGGTCGATAATTGCCAGACCCAGGATGTTACGCAGCAGGCGTTTACCGATGTCGCGTACGTCAGCCGCACGTTCTTTCAGGTATTCATCATCCAGCTCTTCCAGGGCTGTGGCCTGACCTTCGATAACTTCATGCGCAGCTGCATCAGCCGTCATGTTCTTATCTTTAATCAGGGCTATGATTTCCTGCTCCAGCTCCTCATCTTCGAGCAGCATGATATGCCCTTCAAAGATGGCTTCTTTTTCTTCACCGAACGTTTCACCAGCTTTGGTTTTGATCGCTTCCAGTTGCGCAGATGCCTTGGCACGACCGCTCAGAAAACGTTCAACTTCCTGATCAACCTTGTCGGCAGAAATTTTTTTCCGGTCAATGACGATCTCGTCTTCTTTCAGCAGCAATGCTTTACCGAAAGCGATACCCGGGGATGCTAAAATGCCTGAAATCATAACCCTACCTTACTTGTGACTGATATTTAAAAGAACTCGTTGAACTTACTCGAGTTCAGCCATCAGTTTAACCAGATGCTCAACTGCTTTCTGCTCGTCTTCACCTTCTGCGGACAGGGTGACAACGGTACCCTGAGTCAGGCCCAGAGTCTGCAGTTTAAACAGGCTTTTGGCGCTAGCGCTTTTGCCGTTAGAAGTCACAGTAATATCAGAAGTAAAGCCTTTTGCTTCTTTAACAAACTGAGCAGCAGGGCGAGTATGCAGACCGTTCGGAGCGGTAATGGTAACTTCTTGCTGGAACATTATATTTCCCCAACTTATAGGTTTAGTGTTGTGGAACTAAAGTCTAGCCTGGCGGCTTAACTTTAGCCTGTATTGTTAGCATCGGCGTAAACTGGACGCGACACAAAAGGAGTTCGGTGCAATCCGTTGCTGGCAACTTCTTGCCGCTGACGTTTCGTTCGTCATTAAACATTATGCCGCGAAAGGAAGAGTTGAACCAAATCATAAAATCGATTCAGCTAGCGCTTTTCCTGTAACGATTAATTTCGCGCATCAAAATAATTAGTTTGGTTAAATACCAGTTCCGGCGGGCTGAATCAATGCCAGGCGAGTTGAAACTTTGAAGCAGGCCACAAAAAAGCACCCAAAAGGGTGCTTTTTTACGCGTTTTTAACATGCTGGCACTACTGTTGCAGTTCTTTCTCTGTGAAGAGATCGGCAAACAGTGCAGTGCTCAGATAACGCTCACCCGATGACGGTAGAATAACCACTATATTCTTATTGGTAAAGGTTTCATCTTCCTGGAGCTTAAGCGCGGCAGCAACTGCTGCACCGGAAGAGATCCCAGCCAGAATACCTTCTTCTTCCATCAGACGACGCGCAGTAGAAATAGCTTCATCATTAGTGATGGCAACGACTTTATCGATAAGCTTCAGATCAAGGTTACCAGGAATGAAGCCTGCGCCAATGCCCTGAATTTTATGCGGGCCTGGTTTGAGTTCTTCACCTGCCAGCGCCTGAGCGATAACAGGGGAGTCGGTAGGTTCAACCGCGACGGTGATCAGATCGGTTTTGCCTTTAGTGCCTTTAATGTAACGGGTCACACCAGTCAACGTACCGCCGGTACCGACGCCGGAAATAAAGACATCAACCTGGCCATCGGTATCTTCCCAGATTTCCGGGCCGGTGGTTTTTTCGTGGATTTCCGGGTTTGCCGGGTTGCTGAACTGCTGCAGCAGCAGGAATTTTTCCGGATCGCTGGCGACAATTTCTTCCGCTTTCTGAATCGCGCCCTTCATACCTTTTGCGCCTTCGGTCAGCACCAGGTTAGCGCCCAGCGCTTTTAAGAGTTTGCGGCGCTCAATGCTCATAGTTTCAGGCATGGTCAGAGTCAGTTTGTAACCGCGAGCGGCGGCAACGTAGGCCAGCGCGATCCCTGTGTTGCCGCTGGTTGGTTCGACCAGCTCTACACCCGGTTTCAGTACACCACGTTTTTCGGCATCCCAAATCATGTTGGCACCGATACGGCATTTGACGCTAAAGCTCGGGTTGCGTGATTCCACCTTCGCCAGAATGCGTCCGTTACCGATACGGTTCAGTCGAACCAGCGGCGTATGACCGATAGTCAGCGAGTTGTCTTCAAAAATCTTACTCATGGCCTGTCCTTAACTGTATGAAATTGGGATACCGCTTCAGCATACCTGTTGAGAAAGTATGGGGAAGTAAGGAATTCGTATATCTATATGCCACCAGGAAATAATGCGTTGCAGTATGGAATAAGAGCGGGCATAAGCCAGCCCGCTTTTACACATTTTTGCATTACTTCCATAACGCGTGCTTAGCACGATAGCAGTCTACCCACATCGCCGTGGCACCACAAACCGCGACCGGCATGATGAACAGATTGAGCACCGGAATCATGGTGAACAGGCTGGTCAATGCGCCAAATTGCATATTGGTGACCTTGCGTGTGCGCAGCGCGACGCGCATCTCCTTAAAAGGCACCTTATGGTTATCAAACGGATAATCGCAGTACTGAATGGCCAGCATCCACGCGCTGAACAGGAACCACAGCACTGGGGCGACAGTCTGCCCAATACCCGGAATGAAATAGAGGATCAGCAACACGACGGCGCGCGGGAGATACCACGCCAGCTTTTGCCATTCACGTTTCATAATACGGGGAACATCTTTCATGATGCCGAGAACGCCGGTATCAGGCGGTGTCGCACCTGTTAAGCGCGCTTCCAGTTGTTCAGCCAGCAGACCGTTAAACGGCGCGGCAATCCAGTTGGCTATGGTGGAAAACAGGTAGCCGAACACCAGTAGTACGGAGATAGTGACAATCGGCCACAGCAAATAGCTGAGCCACTGAAGCCAGTCAGGGACGTGGCTCATCAGCGCGGGGATCCAGCTATCGAGTTGTGTGAATAGCCACCAGAATGCGCCGCCCATCAGCAGGATATTCACCAGCAAAGGCAGGATGACAAAGCGACGAATGCCCGGTTGGCTGATGAGCTTCCATCCCTGTGAAAAGTAATAAAGGCCGCTGCGAGGTACGACTGCAGATGATGAAACCATGGTCAGGACATACTCCTTGTTATATAAGCTCTGGTAAACTTTGCGTATCTTACCGGGTTGTTGAGCGTTAAGCTGTTCAGAAATGTTCGAAAAAACAGCAAAAAGCACAATTTTGTTCATCTTTATGCCGTGAAAGCCAAGAGTGCACTTGCACTTGGCGTAATCGACAAATACTCTTAGTGAGTAAATGTTTGCCGTGGTGGCAAGGTGTTAGAACAACAGAGAATATAATGATGCAGGATTTGCGTCTGATATTAATCATTGTTGGCGCGATCGCCATAATCGCTTTACTGGTACATGGTTTTTGGACTAGCCGTAAAGAGCGGTCTTCTATATTCCGCGATCGCCCACTGAAACGCATGAAGTCTAAACGTGAAGACGAGGATTCGTTCGACGACAACGTCGAGGAAGACGAAGGCGTGGGCGAAGTTCGCGTTCATCGTGTGAATCATGCTCCCGGTAACGTGCAGGAACATGGTGTTCCTCCTCAGTCGCCGCAACACCAGTACCAGCCGCCTTATGCGTCTGCTCAGCCGCGTCAACCCGCGCCGCAGCCTGCACAAGCGCCGGTACCGCCGCCGCATGCTCAGCAGCAGCCTGTACAACCGCAGCAGCCGGTGCAACATCAGCCTGTTCAGCAGCAACCTGTGCAGCAGCCGATGCAGCATCAGCCCGTTGCTCCGCAGGTTCAGCAGCCCGTGCAGCAAGCACCGCAACCTGCGCCGCAGACTTTCCAGCCCGCAGAGCCTGCCGTTGAACATCAACCGCAGCCTGAGCCGGTAGTTGAAAAAGCACCTGTTGCTGAAAAACCGCAGCGTAAAGAAGCGGTCATTATTATGAACGTTGCGGCGCATCACGGTAGCGAGCTCAACGGTGAAGTGCTGCTCAACAGCATTCAGCAAGCCGGTTTTAAATTTGGCGATATGAATATTTTCCATCGTCATTTGAGCCCGGATGGCAGCGGTCCGTCGCTGTTCAGCCTTGCCAATATGGTTAACCCAGGAACGTTTGATCCCGAAATGACGGGTGATTTCAGCACCCCTGGCGTGACTATTTTCATGCAGGTTCCGTCCTATGGGGACGAGCTGCAAAACTTTAAGCTGATGTTGCAGTCCGCACAGCACATCGCCGATGAAGTGGGTGGTGTGGTGCTCGACGATCAACGTCGCATGATGACGCCGCAGAAACTGCGCGAGTATCAGGACCGCATCCGCGAAGTTAAAGAATCTCACGCCTGATTCTCCTCTGGCGTGACATCTCCTTGCTAAACCCCCGCCTGTCGGGGGTTTTTTATCATTGATGGTGCGATATGGAATCAATCGAACAACAACTGACAGAACTGCGAACCACGCTTCGCCATCATGAGTATCTCTACCATGTGATGGATGCGCCGGAAATTCCCGATGCGGAATATGATCGCCTGATGCGTGAACTGCGCGAGCTGGAAGCGCAGCATCCGGAACTTATCACCCCCGACTCACCAACCCAACGTGTTGGCGCCGCCCCGTTAGCAGCGTTCAGCCAGATTCGTCATGAAGTGCCAATGCTGTCGCTGGATAACGTGTTTGATGAAGAGAGTTTTCTCGCCTTCAACAAGCGTGTGCAGGACAGACTGAAGAGTACGGACAAACTAACCTGGTGCTGCGAACTGAAGCTGGACGGACTGGCGGTCAGTATCCTGTATGAAAACGGTGTGCTGGTCAGTGCCGCAACGCGTGGTGATGGTACTACGGGTGAGGATATTACCTCGAACGTGCGCACTATTCGTGCGATCCCGTTAAAACTGCGTGGCAATAACATTCCGACGCGTCTGGAAGTGCGCGGTGAAGTGTTCCTGCCGCAGGCCGGATTTGAAAAAATTAACGAAGAGGCCCGCCGTACTGGCAACAAAGTGTTTGCTAACCCGCGTAACGCGGCGGCCGGGTCATTGCGCCAGCTCGATCCGCGTATCACAGCGAAGCGACCGCTTACTTTCTTCTGCTATGGCGTTGGTGTGCTGGAAGGTGGTGTGTTGCCTGATACCCACCTGGGCCGTCTGCTGCAATTTAAAGAGTGGGGATTGCCGGTGAGCGACAGAGTTACGCTTTGCGACTCTCCGGAGGAAGTACTTGCTTACTATCACAAGGTTGAAGAAGACCGACCGACGCTGGGATTCGATATCGACGGTGTGGTGATCAAAGTCAACTCTATGGTGTTGCAGGAACAACTGGGTTTTGTTGCCCGCGCGCCGCGCTGGGCTGTGGCCTTTAAGTTCCCGGCGCAAGAGCAGATGACCTTCGTACGTGATGTTGAGTTTCAGGTTGGACGCACCGGGGCGATTACGCCTGTCGCCCGCCTTGAGCCAGTTCAGGTTGCCGGGGTGTTGGTCAGTAACGCCACCTTGCACAATGCGGATGAAATTGAGCGTCTTGGTTTGCGTATTGGCGATAAAGTCGTCATTCGCCGTGCGGGCGATGTCATCCCGCAGGTAGTAAACGTCGTGCTTTCCGAGCGCCCGGACGATACGCGTGAAATTGAGTTTCCCACCCACTGTCCGGTATGCAACTCAGACGTTGAGCGTGTGGAAGGCGAAGCGGTTACTCGCTGTACCGGTGGTTTAATCTGCGGAGCGCAGCGTAAGGAATCGCTGAAACACTTCGTTTCCCGCCGTGCGCTGGACGTTGACGGCATGGGCGACAAAATTATCGATCAACTGGTCGAGAAAGAGTATGTCCACACGCCAGCGGATCTCTTCACACTGACCGCAGGCAAACTGACCGGTCTTGATCGTATGGGGCCGAAATCGGCACAAAACGTGGTGAATGCGCTGGAAAAAGCGAAAGAAACAACGTTTGCCCGTTTCCTCTACGCGCTGGGTATTCGCGAAGTCGGCGAAGCTACGGCGGCTGGTCTGGCGTCACATTTTGGCACCCTTGAGGCGCTGGAAGCGGCCTCTATTGAAGAGCTACAAAAAGTGCCGGATGTCGGCATTGTGGTAGCGACCCACGTGTTTAATTTCTTTGCCGAAGAGAGTAACCGCGAGGTGATCGTCCAACTGCTGGCGCAGGGTATCCATTGGCCAGCGCCGGTGGTCATCAACGCTGAAGAAATCGACAGCCCCTTCGCGGGTAAAACGGTGGTGCTGACCGGGAGTCTGAGCCTGATGTCACGCGATGACGCCAAAGCGCGACTGACTGAGTTGGGTGCAAAAGTGGCCGGTAGCGTATCGAAGAAAACCGACCTGGTGATTGCCGGTGAAGCGGCGGGGTCGAAACTGGCAAAAGCGCAGGAACTGGGTATTGCCGTAATCGATGAAGCTGAAATGATCCGCTTACTGGGTGCCTGAGATGGAAAAAGAGCAACTGGTTGAAATCGCCAATACCGTGATGCCCTTTGGCAAATATAAAGGGCGTCGGCTGATTGATGTACCGGAAGAGTATCTGCTGTGGTTTGCCCGTAAGGATGAATTCCCGCCGGGCAAGCTCGGCGAGCTGATGCAAATCACGCTGCTGATTAAAACTGAAGGGCTGACGCAACTGGTGCAGCCCCTGAAACGCCCGCTCTAAGCCTTTGCGGCGCGGCTTTTCTGCTGCGCCTGCAATGCGTCCGTTTGTTGCTTGTAGCGACGTGCCAGCACGGCACACACCATCAGCTGAATTTGATGGAAGATCATCAACGGCAGCACCATCATTCCTATCACTGACGTCGGGAACAGAATATTTGCCATTGGGATCCCATTTGCCAGGCTCTTTTTCGATCCGCAAAAGACAATGGTGATCTCATCGGCTTTGTTGAAGCCGCATTTACGCGCAACAAAGACGTTGATGCCAATCACGATTGCCAGCAATACGATGCTGACCACCACGATAAACAGCAGCGAGCCAATCCCCACTTTGTGCCAGATCCCGTTAACCACGGCTTCACTGAAGGCGGAGTACACCACCAGCAAGATGGAGGATTGGTCCGTTTTGGCGATCCATTTTTTATGTCGGGACACCCAATTACCAATCCACGGACGTGAAAGATGTCCCAGTACGAACGGCAGCAGCAGTTGCAGCATGATTTTCCCCACCTGCTCCAGACTGCCTTCTGCGCCGTGCATATTCATTACCAGGCCAACCAGCAACGGCGAGAGAAAAATACCCAGCAGGCTGGAGGCCGAAGCGGAACACACGGCAGCGGCAACGTTACCCCCCGCCAGCGACGTAAAAGCGATTGCCGACTGCACCGTGGCCGGCAAAATACACAGGTACAGGAAACCGGTGTACAGCATCGGGTCAACATTAACCGGCGCCCACCAGGCGAACAGAACACCCAGTACCGGGAAAACAACAAACGTGCTGCACATCACCCATAGATGCAAACGCCAGTGACTACCGCCAGCAATAATGGCTTCACGCGAAAGCTTCGCCCCGTGCATAAAAAACAACAGGGCAATGGCAGCGGTGGTTAAGCCTTCAAAGAAAGGCACAAAGCCACCCTTGGCCGGGAAAAAGGACGCCAGTAATACGACCGTAATCAACGTTATCGTGAACGGATCAAGGATACGAAAAAGTTTCATAAAAGCTCCTGAAATTCGGTAGGAACATTTTGCGTTTTTCTGTTTGAGAAATAAAATTGATTTATTGCATCCATATATGAATCGAATAAATGAATTACTCTCTGCGTCAGCTGCGTATCTTTGTTACCGTCGCTCAGGCCAAAAGTTTTAGCCGGGCGGGGGATATCATTGGCTTAAGCCAGTCGGCGGTCAGCCACAGCGTTAAAGAGCTGGAAGGGCAGACGGGTGTGCGGTTGTTAGATAGAACAACGCGGGAAGTGGTGCTGACGGAAGCAGGGCACCAGTTGGCGGCTCGGCTGGAACGTATTCTGGATGAACTGCACAGCACGCTGCGTGAAGCAGGCCAGGTGGGAACGCAGTTAACCGGAACGGTGCGCGTTGCCGCCAGCCAGACAATATCTGCTCACCTTATTCCACAGTGTATTGCCCAGAGTAATCAGCTTTATCCAGCAATCGATTTTGTGCTGCACGATCGTCCGCAACAGTGGGTGCTGGAGAGTATTCGTCAGGGCGAGGTGGATTTTGGCATTGTGATAGATCCAGGTGCTGTGACCGATCTACAGTGTGAAGCGGTGTTATCCGAACCGTTCCTGCTGTTGTGTCGAGAGGATCATCCGCTAGCCCAACGCGAATGGGTAAATTGGCAGGATTTATATCATGAGCGCTTGGTATTACAGGATTACGCTTCCGGCAGTCGACCGTTGATCGATGCGGCGCTAGCCCACTTTTCCATTGAGGCCAATATTGTTCAGGAGATTGGTCACCCGGCCACACTGTTCCCGATGGTTGAGGCGGGGATTGGTATCAGCGTGCTGCCCGCGCTGGCGCTCCCTTTACCGCAGGGCAGCCATTTGCAGGTTAAACGCCTGACGCCGGTTGTGGAACGACAATTGATGCTGGCACGACGTAAAAATCGTTCTTTATCGACTGCGGCCCAGGCGCTGTGGGACGTGGTGCGGATGCAGGCCAGTGAATTAACCGCCGGTCGGGCACGGGATCCTTTGTACCAGCTTTAACGATATGGCTGGTGTTTGTCATGTTGTTAGGTTTGGCTTTCAGTATCGATGAACTGATCGTTAACTTTGATATTTTACCCGGCACCGGACTACCTCTTTATATTTATAAATTCTCCTGCGATATTCTTAGACAATTGCTCAGCTTGCGGATTTTTAAGGCTATTTTAAATTATTACTTTTTTTTCTTGACCTTCCACTTGCTGGAAGGTTGATACTCTTTATACGCAAGTACGGATAGCAGTATCTAATACAATGATGTATAGCGATTGATTAATGAAATGACTAAGCAATTCATACAGTAACTCGTTATAGGTAGAATTAACACGATCCCGATGGAGTAATATTAGTGATATGTTAAATAATCCTACAATAGCTGGTTACTGAAACTAATCCGGTAAATATATTTAACTAATGGGATATTGGCGGCGATGATAAGCAAAAATAAAATTTTAATTGCAATGCAAATTAGTATGCTGGCATGGTCTGGTTATACGTTTGCAGCAGACAGAGTGTATGTAGCAAATGAAGGTGCAGATTCAGTTAATGTACTTGATGCTGCGTCTTTAAAGACTGTAGATAAAGTACATGTTGGTAAAATGCCGCATAACGTTCAGGTGTCACCAGACAATAAAACAGTTTGGGTAACCAACCTTGGTGCTAACGGGACACATTCATCAGGCTCTGAACATATGGATATGAGCAAAGATGCTCATTCTGAGAAAATGGACATGGGCAAAGATTCTCATGCTGGCAAAAAGGAACATGGAGAAGTTTGGGTTATTAATGCCGAAAATGATACGGTTATTGCAAAACTTCCGGTTGGCGCACACCCTGCGCATGTTGTCGTCACCCCTGATGGGAAAATGGCGTATATCTCAAATAGTGCAGATAACACCATCAGCGTGATTGATGCAGAACATTTGAAAAATTTAACGACAATTAATGTAGGTAAATTCCCTCATGGCCTCAGAGTGAGTCCTGACGGTAAAGAAGTTTATATCGCGAATATGAAAGGGGGCTCGGCATCCGTTGTTGATACAGCTAGTAATAAAGAAGTCGCGCAGATCCCATTAGGTAAAATGCCAGCCCAGGTAGGTTTCTCACCGGACGGAAAACTGGTGTTTGTTTCCCTGTCTGGTGAAGATGCTGTAGCGGTGATTGATACAGCAACGCGTAAAGTTGTGAAGAAAATTAATGTCGGTACCGTACCAACCCAGCTGTTTGGCACTCCGGATGGTAAAAGCATGCTGGTAACCAATCAGGGCTCGAAGAGCAAGCCGGGTAACACAATAAACATGATTGATATCGCAAGCCTTACGGTAGCGAAAACCATCACCACTGGCGATGGGGCCCATGGCGTGGTTGTCGATAAAAATGGCAAATATGCTTACGTAACTAACTCATTTGCAAACTCTGTTTCGATGATTGATATTAATGAGCGTAAGGTAGTGAACACGCTTCCGGTAGACAACAACCCAAATGGTATCAGCTGGGGCTCTGTCGAAGTGACGCCTAAATAACTGTGCTAGCATTTATCAATACCCGTCATTCGCTGGCGGGTATTTTCATGAATATTCTATAAATAAAGGAACGACAGATGAGAAAGCCGGAGCGGACAAAAACGCTGCCTAGTAAGTTCAATTTTGATGATACTGTAAACAGACTCGTCAGCGTATTGAATGCTAAAAATATTCGTATTTTTGTGCAGGTTGATCAACAGCAAGCGGCAACGGATGTAGGTCTTGCTCTGCGACCGACGATGTTATTTCTGTTTGGTAACCCAAAGGGTGGTACTCCTGCCATGCAAGCAAATCCTCATGCGGCAATAGAGTTACCCCTACGGGTGGTTATTTGGCAGGATGACAATGGTGATACCCATATAGATTATCAGGATGCAAGTACTGTTCTGGAGTTTGATTATGGTGTTGCACATAATATTGTTGCTCCAGTTAGCATTTTGGCAACTCTTCTTAACGAAGTGGCCGGTAATTAATTGCAAATAGCACTAAATTCCTCGCGGATATTTAGTGTTATTTTTCTGCGTTTATTATGAAAGTATTTAACCCGCTATAATAAACCTATTGAACAATACATATGATGTTCATTACTCTTCAATGTTTGTCGATTCGTCTATTTTATAAATTGAAGGGTTTTTGTTTGCAATATTATGTGAAAAGTATATCTTGACGCTCAAATATTAATATGTAAATTATGAGGATAGTTATGAAAAAGACATTAGTCACATCATTGGCCGCTTCTTTGTGTTTTCTCAGTCTGTCTGCCTTTGCTGCTACAGAAATCTCGCAACAAGAAGCCAATAGTTTAAAGCATGTCAAGTCAATCACCGTAACGGAAAATACGGTGAATCAATGTATGCACAAAATTTCGAAAATGGCAGATAAAGAAGGTGCTGATTTCTTTGTCATTAAGAACTTCTCTTCTATAGGCAATGGTTCTCAGGCTGTAGTGACCAGCGAACTCTATAAAAAGTAAACAGCAGTTTCCCCCGTTTTGATTATTGATTAGCGAAAGTGCGTTGTTATACCTGCTTTCGCTTATTAATAATCAACAAATATTTGTCAGTCATTCTCAGGGCGGGCTTTGTCAGCCCACTCGTCTGACGAATTCCAGATATGTTGGTACTCCTTGCCATTTCTGGCAGAAAAAAAATGTGAGTTCAGGCTGATTTAGCACATGCCATCTATACCGATTTACTATCGGTAATCGGGGTAAACGGTATTGGTAATCGATTGCGTAGTCTCGCTATAACAATGCGGTACGCTACGTTATTTCGATTACTCAGTATTAAGGACATCTCATGAGCCACTCTCTTTTCTCGCAAAATCCCTGGTATAGCGCTGATATCATTCGTGGTTACAAACCGGATTTTACGCCGCGCGTAGCCTTTATCCTCGGCTCCGGCCTGGGGGCGTTGGCGGATCAAATTGAGGATGCGGTGGCCATCTCTTACGAGAAACTCCCGGGGTTCCCGGTGAGTACCGTACACGGTCATGCTGGTGAACTGGTATTGGGAAATCTGGCGGGAATTCCGGTGGCCTGTATGAAAGGACGTGGACATTTCTATGAAGGTCGCGGTATGACGGTGATGACGGATGCCATTCGTACGCTGAAGCTGCTGGGATGTGAGCTGCTGTTTTGCACCAATGCCGCAGGCTCTTTGCGTCCCGAAGTCGGACCGGGTAGCCTCGTGGCGCTTAGCGATCACATCAATACGATGCCGGGTACGCCGATGGTAGGGCCAAACGATGAGCGTTTTGGTGAGCGATTCTTTTCATTGGCGAATGCCTATGATGCTGACTACCGTGCGGTCCTGCAAACTGTTGCCGCTGAGGAAGGATTCTCGCTGAGTGAAGGGGTTTTTGTCTCTTATCCGGGGCCGAACTTTGAAACCGCGGCAGAAATCCGCATGATGCAAATTATCGGTGGCGACGTGGTGGGGATGTCGGTGGTGCCTGAAGTTATCTCTGCGCGCCACTGCGGTTTGAAAGTGGTTGCGGTGGCGGCCATCACCAACCTGGCGGAAGGTCTGGGTGATGTTAAATTATCTCACGCGCAGACGCTGGCTGCGGCGGAACTCTCCCGGCAGAATTTCATCAATTTGATCTGCGGATTCTTGCGCAAACTGGCCTGAATAACTAAAAAATGACCCCGCTTGCGGGGTCTTACTTTATGGCAAGGAACGGAAAAATGGGTATCGCATCTCGCTTAAAGCTCATGTCGTTTTTGCAATATTTCATCTGGGGAAGCTGGTTGGTAACCCTGGGTTCCTACATGATTAATACCCTGGATTTTACCGGTGCGAACGTCGGTATGATTTACAGTTCGAAAGGGCTGGCGGCGATTATCATGCCGGGCATTATGGGCATCATTGCCGATAAATGGCTACGCGCCGAGCGCGCCTATATGCTTTGTCATCTTGTATGTGCGGGCGTGTTGCTATATGCCACAACCGTTACCGATCCGCAGACCATGTTTTGGGTGATGCTGGTTAACGCAATGGCGTATATGCCGACGATTGCGTTATCGAATAGCGTCTCATACTCGTGTCTGGCACAATCGGGTCAGGATCCGGTCACCGCGTTCCCGCCAATTCGTGTGTTTGGCACCATAGGGTTTATTGTGGCGATGTGGACAGTCAGTTTGATGGGACTGGAGCTGAGCAGCGCGCAGTTGTATATCGCTTCAGGCGCATCGTTGCTGCTGGCTCTGTATGCGCTTACGTTGCCGAAAATCCCGGTTGCTGAGAAGAAAGCAAACACCACGCTTGCCAGCAAGCTCGGTCTGGACGCCTTTGTCCTATTTAAAAAACCGCAGATGGCAATCTTCTTTTTGTTTGCGATGATGCTGGGGGCGGTGTTGCAAATCACCAACGTCTTTGGCAATCCGTTCCTGCATGATTTTTCCCGTAACCCGGAATTTGCCGACAGCTTTGTGGTGAAGTATCCCTCCATATTGCTTTCCGTTTCACAGATGGCGGAGGTGGGCTTTATTCTCACTATTCCGTACTTCCTTAAACGCTTTGGCATTAAAACGGTGATGCTGATGAGCATGCTGGCATGGACGCTGCGCTTTGGCTTCTTTGCCTTTGGCGATCCGTCGCCGTTTGGTTTTGTGCTGCTGCTGATGTCGATGATCGTCTACGGCTGTGCGTTTGATTTCTTCAATATCTCGGGATCGGTATTTGTCGAGCAGGAGGTTAGCTCTAACATTCGCGCCAGCGCGCAAGGGCTGTTTATGACGATGGTAAACGGCGTTGGCGCGTGGGTGGGATCAATCCTGAGTGGTATGGCGGTAGACTATTTTTCTGTCGATG
Source organism: Citrobacter sp. Cpo030 (assembly GCF_030333005.1). Taxonomy (NCBI): domain Bacteria; kingdom Pseudomonadati; phylum Pseudomonadota; class Gammaproteobacteria; order Enterobacterales; family Enterobacteriaceae; genus Citrobacter; species Citrobacter sp. Cpo030. The sequence continues at coordinate 136,714 of NZ_JAOWGT010000056.1, forward strand.
GCGTCAAGGATTGGCAAACTATCTGGCTGGTGTTTGCCGCGTATGCGCTGGCTCTGGCGGTTATCTTTGCATTGTTCTTCAAGTACAAGCATGAGCCTGAACGACTGGCACAGAAATCACCGGCACATTAACACTCCATTGGCGGCGGGATCTGATACCCGCCGTTTCATTTTCTGCGAGGCAATGTGGTAACTTTGCGCATTATCCTTATTTCAGGAGCGCATTATCCATGGAACGCACGCACCGCATCGATCTGAAGTTACTGCGTTATTTTCTTGCTGTCGCAGAAGAACTGCATTTTGGACGTGCTGCTGCTCGCCTGAATATGTCGCAACCGCCGCTCAGTACCCATATTAAAGAGCTGGAGCAACAGCTCGGCACTTTGCTATTTATCCGTCATTCCCGCAGCGTGGCGTTAACTCACGCGGGAAAGATATTGATGGAAGAGTCGCGCCGACTGTTATCCAGTGCCAATCAGGCGCTGGCGAGAGTGGAGCAAATTGGTCGTGGTGAGGCAGGGCGAATTGAGCTTGGCGTTATCGGTACAGCGATGTGGGGAAAAATGCGTCCGGTGATGCGGCGTTTTATGAAGGATAATCCCAATGTTGAGGTGCTGTTTCGCGAGAACATGCCCGCGATGCAGATGACGATGCTGGAACGGCGTGAACTGGATGCGGGAATTTGGCGGATGGCTACGGAGCTTTCTCCCGGTTTTACCAGTTTGCGTTTGCATGAGTCCTCTTTTCTGGTTGCCATGCCGGAAGAACATCCTCTTACTGCCTGTGAGTCCATACCGCTGGAGGCGTTGAGAAATGAATATTTTGTCACAATGCCTTCCATTCATACTGACTGGGCATTTTTGCAGCGAGTTTGCCTGAGTGCTGGATTTTCCCCGATGATTATTCGTGAGGTGAGGGAGCCGCAAACGGTGCTGGCGATGATCAGCATGGGGATTGGTATTACGTTAATTGCTGACAGCTATGCGCAGATGAATTGGCCTGGCGTGGTATTTCGACCGTTAGAGGAACGTATTCCGGCGGATTTGTATATTGTGTATGACCAACAGCAGGCGACACCCGCGCTGGGGAAACTGGTAGCGGCATTGACGATGTGATGTCTGTGCCGGATGGCGACTGACGTCTTATCCGGCCTACGTGTGTAGTATTGTCTGTGCCGGCCTACGTGTGCGGTATTGTCTGTAGGCCTGATAAGCGTAGCGCATCAGGCGATGCAGGTTCGAATCTTATAAATCGCAGATAGCAAAAAGGCGCCTTTAGGGCGCCTTTTTACATTGGTGGGTCGTGCAGGATTCGAACCTGCGACCAATTGATTAAAAGTCAACTGCTCTACCAACTGAGCTAACGACCCGAAGTGGTGGGTGATGACGGGATCGAACCGCCGACCCCCTCCTTGTAAGGGAGGTGCTCTCCCAGCTGAGCTAATCACCCACTTCGGTACTTCAATTTTATTGTAAGAAATCCAGCTGGCGAGAAAGTGGTGGGTGATGACGGGATCGAACCGCCGACCCCCTCCTTGTAAGGGAGGTGCTCTCCCAGCTGAGCTAATCACCCACTTCTCAATTTCTTACTCTACACGGCGGAGACTACATAAAGTAGTTGGTGGGTGATGACGGGTTCGAACCGCCGACCCCCTCCTTGTAAGGGAGGTGCTCTCCCAGCTGAGCTAATCACCCCCGCTGTGTGGAGTCGCATTATAGGGAGAGTTGAAAATGAGTCAACGCATTTTCTAAAGAATTTGTTTGTTCGTCGTAAATTTAAACAAAACGATCGCAAATCAATCCATGCAGCATGATTTGTATACGAAAATGGCAAAGCGTGATGTTCCAACCTGAACAACATTGAGGAATCAGACCACAGTGATAGAATACGAGCCTGATAATCTTCCCAGGATTTGCCGGTTGTCGGCATCTTTATAAACGTAAGGCCATTTCATGAAAATCAAAACTCGCTTCGCGCCAAGCCCGACAGGTTACCTGCACGTCGGTGGTGCGCGTACTGCTCTATATTCCTGGCTTTTTGCACGTAACCATGACGGTGAGTTTGTGCTGCGTATTGAAGACACCGATCTCGAACGCTCCACTCCGGAAGCTATTGAAGCCATTATGGATGGCATGAACTGGCTGAATCTGGAATGGGATGAAGGCCCGTACTTCCAGACTAAACGTTTTGATCGCTACAACGCCGTGATTGATGAGATGCTGGAAGCCGGTACCGCGTATAAATGCTACTGCTCCAAAGAGCGTCTGGACGCACTGCGTGAAGAGCAGATGGCAAACGGTGAGAAGCCGCGTTACGACGGTCGCTGCCGCCACGGCCATGAACATCATGCTGCTGATGAACCATGCGTGGTGCGTTTTGCCAACCCGCAGGACGGATCCGTTATTTTTGACGACCAGATCCGTGGGCCGATCGAATTCAGCAACCAGGAGCTGGACGATCTGATCATCCGCCGTACCGATGGTTCCCCGACCTACAACTTCTGTGTTGTGGTCGACGACTGGGATATGGAAATCACTCACGTTATTCGTGGTGAAGACCATATCAACAACACTCCGCGTCAGATTAACATCCTGAAAGCGCTGAATGCGCCGGTGCCGGTTTATGCACATGTGTCGATGATCAACGGCGACGACGGTAAAAAACTCTCTAAACGTCACGGTGCGGTCAGCGTTATGCAGTATCGCGACGACGGTTACCTGCCGGAAGCGCTGCTGAACTATCTGGTGCGTCTGGGCTGGTCCAGCGGCGATCAGGAAATCTTCACCCGTGAAGAGATGATCAAACTGTTCTCCCTTGGTGCGGTGAGCAAGTCTGCCAGTGCGTTCAACACCGAAAAACTGCAGTGGCTGAACCATCACTACATTAATTCGCTGGCACCGGAATATGTGGCAACGCATCTGCAATGGCACATTGAGCAGGAAAATATCGATACTCGCGTCGGCCCGCAGCTGTCTGAGCTGGTTAAACTGCTGGGTGAGCGCTGCAAAACGCTGAAAGAGATGGCACAGAGCTGCCGCTACTTCTACGAAGACTTTGCTGAATTCGACGCGGATGCAGCTAAGAAACACCTGCGTCCGGTAGCGCGTCAGCCGCTGGAAGTGGTTCGCGACAAACTGGCTGCTATCAGCGAGTGGACGGCAGAAAACGTGCACCACGCGATTCAGGCGACCGCTGATGAGCTGGAAGTGGGTATGGGTAAAGTTGGGATGCCGCTGCGCGTAGCCGTAACCGGCGCGGGTCAGTCTCCGGCGTTAGACGTTACAGTGCATGCGATTGGTAAATCCCGTAGCATTGAGCGTATTAATAAAGCACTGGCGTTTATTGCTGAGCGTGAAAGCCAGCAGTAAGACAGATTGACCGATGAAATTACGGCAGGAACGCATCCTGCCGTTTTTTTTGCCTGTTATTCAGACTCATCAATACCTAAACGGGTAAGGAAAGTGCGAATACCTTCGCGCGAAATATACATCGCGAGCTTTTCTTGTTCCGTTGGGGACATGTTGTCCAGTGCGCTAATTATCTGGCGACAGGCGTGGCTACGCACCACGTGGGTGTATTCTGCCAGCGGTTCCTCAGCCTGATAAATTTCAGGTACTTTGCGAAAAGCCGGAATGTTGAGCAGAAACGTACGGACGCTGGAGTCGATATGAATCAGCCTTGCACGACCCCCTTTAACGCCGGGAAACTTTTCGGTGGTCCAGTTATGTTCTCTGATCCAACGATTGACGGTTTGTTTGGCAACCCCGAGACATTCCGCCAGTTCTTCAGTCGTCATTTTGCTGCGTAATTTTTTCATATTATTTGTTGTCGCGGATCCCTAAGCGTTGTAATAAACCCGTAATGCCTTCACGCAGGATCAGTGACGTAAACATTTTCTGCTCTGATGGTGTCATTTCTTTGGCGAGCCTAATCAGTAGAGCTTCGATAGAGGTATCGCCGGATAACGATAAATTATCTGATAAACCTTCGGCTGAACGTTCAGCACTGCGAATGTATTCACGAACTTGTTCGGTGACGTGAACCAGACGCGCTTTACCGCCCTGTACGCCTGGTTTTGGTGATGTAGCCCAACCCTCCTTGCGCACCCATTTATTGATGGTCTGTCGGCTGTATCCGGTCAGATTAGCAAGTTCTTCTGGCGTCATCCGTTCCTTGAACATAACGATTCCCTGAATAGTCGTGGGGTTAATTAGTGGCTCATTTTATAGCACCATTTTAGTAGAAACCGTGACGCGTTTAACTACTGAATGCGAGTTGTTACGCAATGTTCTTCATTTGACTGCTTTTTCAGCGATTGAATTCTATGAGTTAATTTTGCCGTTGACACACGCGAAGGGAATTCATATGATGCCGCCCGTCAACTCGACAAGCTTTACGTAATGGGGCTATAGCTCAGCTGGGAGAGCGCTTGCATGGCATGCAAGAGGTCAGCGGTTCGATCCCGCTTAGCTCCACCAAATTTAATCCCAATAAATTTGATACATACGTAATAGCATCGTGGGGCTATAGCTCAGCTGGGAGAGCGCTTGCATGGCATGCAAGAGGTCAGCGGTTCGATCCCGCTTAGCTCCACCAAAATTTGAACCCTCGCTGAAAAGCGGGGGTTTTTTGTTTCTGTATCCTGCCTTTTCTTACCCTGTATCTCTTCGGTTTGCTGAATAGCAGGCATAAAAAAACCGGGGAGAAGAATCTCCCCGGTCTTATCAATACGACGTTGTCTTACGCTTACAGCACCAGTGCGGCGATAGATGCAGACAGTACGCTCACCAGCGTAGAGCCGTACACCAGCTTCAGACCAAAGCGGGAAACCACGTTACCTTGCTCTTCGTTCAGACCTTTAATCGCACCGGCGATAATACCGATAGAAGAGAAGTTAGCGAAGGAGACCAGGAATACAGAGATGATACCTTCAGCGCGTGGAGAGAGCGTAGAGGCGATTTTCTGCAGGTCCATCATCGCGACGAATTCGTTGGAAACCAGTTTGGTCGCCATGATACTGCCTACCTGCAGCGCTTCGCTGGACGGCACACCCATTACCCATGCAACCGGGTAGAAGATGTAACCCAGGATGCCCTGGAAGGAGATGCTGTAGCCAAACCAGCCGGTCACGGTGGCGAACAGGGCGTTCAGGGCAGCAATCAGCGCGATGAAACCAATCAGCATCGCTGCAACGATAATTGCCACTTTGAAACCTGCCAGGATGTATTCACCCAGCATTTCGAAGAAGCTCTGGCCTTCGTGCAGGTTAGACATCTGGATGTTTTCTTCGCTGGCATCAACGGTATACGGGTTGATCAGCGACAGCACGATAAAGGTACTGAACATGTTCAATACCAGCGCAGCAACCACGTACTTCGGCTCCAGCATGGTCATGTACGCGCCGACGATAGACATGGAAACGGTAGACATCGCCGTTGCAGCCATGGTGTACATACGGTTGCGAGACATTTTGCCGAGAATATCTTTATAGGCGATAAAGTTCTCGGACTGACCCAGGATCAGTGAGCTTACGGCGTTGAAGGATTCCAGCTTGCCCATACCGTTCACTTTGGATAACAGGAAACCAATCGCGCGGATCACAATCGGCAGAACGCGGATATGCTGCAAAATACCGATCAGAGCGGAAATGAAGACGATTGGGCACAGCACTTTCAGGAAGAAGAATGCCAGGCCTTTATCGTTCATGCTACCGAAGACAAAGTTTGTCCCTTCATTAGCGAATCCAAGAAGTTTTTCAAACATCTCGGAGAAGCCTCTTACGAAGCCCAGACCGACATCAGAGTTCAGGAAGAACCATGCCAGTAACACTTCAATAACAAGCAATTGAATAACATAACGAATGCGGATTTTTTTACGGTCACTGCTTACCAGCAGTGCGAGTACCGCAACCACGGCAAGGGCCAGGACGAAATGAAGAACGCGGTCCATATTTGCTCCAAATATGAGGCAGGTTTAGTTTTCGTGCACATTCTATGTAACAACCATAAAGAAAACGAGATCAAACACACACTATAATAAGGACCTGTGACGAGATTCAAAATTAGTGATCGGTGATACACTTCTGTTATGTTTAGTATGGAAGTGAAAAGTTATGTCATTGTGCTAATCTCATAACAATAATTAAACATCTCACCGGTATTTCCAGAATCCTTATCGATCCATAGACAAACGCTATCAGAGAAATCAACTTCACCCATTAAAATGAATTTGATAATCATTCTCAATAGGCGTAGCTTGAAACATAGCAAAGGCTATGTTTCTGAGGCACTAAAATGACTAACGATCGCGTTGAGAGTAGCAGTGGACGGGCAGCGCGCAAGTTGAAGCTCGCATTAATGGGACCTGCGTTCATCGCGGCGATCGGCTACATCGATCCGGGCAACTTCGCCACCAACATCCAGGCAGGGGCCAGCTTTGGCTATAAACTGTTGTGGGTGGTGGTCTGGGCAAATCTGATGGCGATGCTGATTCAGGTGCTGTCGGCAAAGCTGGGTATTGCCACGGGTAAAAACCTGGCGGAGCAAATTCGCGATCACTATCCTCGTCCGGTGGTGTGGTTCTACTGGGTGCAGGCCGAAATTATCGCCATGGCGACAGACCTTGCTGAATTCATTGGTGCCGCGATTGGTTTCAAATTGATCCTCGGCGTGTCGTTATTGCAGGGGGCCGTGCTCACCGGTATCGCGACTTTTTTGATTCTGATGTTACAGCGCCGTGGGCAAAAACCGCTGGAAAAAGTGATTGGCGGCTTGCTGCTGTTTGTGGCTGCGGCTTACATTGTGGAACTGATCTTTTCCCAGCCGAACTTCGCGCAACTTAGCAAGGGAATGGTTATCCCGAGCCTGCCTAATTCCGAAGCGGTGTTCCTGGCGGCTGGCGTGCTCGGCGCGACTATCATGCCACACGTCATTTATCTGCACTCTTCCTTAACTCAGCATTTGCACGGCGGAACACGTCAACAGCGCTATGCGGCCACGAAATGGGATGTGGCTATCGCCATGACGATTGCTGGATTTGTCAATCTGGCGATGATGGCGACGGCTGCCGCTGCATTTCATTTTAGCGGGCATACCGGTATTGCCGATCTCGATCAGGCGTATCTGACCCTTGAACCGCTGTTGAGTCACGCTGCGGCGACGGTATTCGGTTTAAGCCTGGTGGCTGCGGGACTTTCTTCTACCGTGGTCGGTACGCTGGCGGGGCAGGTGGTGATGCAAGGGTTTATCCGCTTTCACATTCCGCTATGGGTACGCCGTACCGTCACCATGATGCCATCATTTATTGTGATTCTGATGGGATTAGATCCGACGCGTATTCTGGTGATGAGCCAGGTGTTGCTCAGTTTTGGTATTGCGCTGGCGCTGGTGCCGCTACTGATCTTCACCAGCAACAGTCAGCTGATGGGCGATTTGGTCAATACCCGATGGGTAAAACAGGTAGGCTGGGTGATTGTTGTGCTGGTGGTGGCGCTCAATATCTGGCTGTTGGTAGGAACCGCACTTGGTTTGTAAAAACAAAAGGGCCCACTGGCCCTTTTGTTACATTAATGGTGGTGTCCGTGACCACGTCCGCGTCCGCGATGGTCGTCACGGTCATTCCAGCCTTCACGGTAGCCGCGCTCGTAAGCTTTGCGTTTGTCCCATCCACGATGGTAGCCGTTGTCATGACGCCACCAGCGATTTTTACGCCACTCATAATTATGGTGCCAGTAATCCCGGTCGCGCCAGCGCCCGCCATCCCAGTAGTTACCGTAGTTATCGCGATCGCCAATTTGTAATTTTATTGATGGCAGCAGGGTGATTTCGCCAGCGTTCGCGGCCAGCGGTGTAAAAGCCAATAAGACTGCCGCCAGAATCAGTGACCTGAACATGTTTTCTCTCCTTCACGATCGAGCCGTAGCCGGCCTGTTAACGCAATATTACGGGGCAGTAAAGCCCCGTTTCATCGCCTTAACTCTTAAATCGTAAATGAGAGCACTTTTTGTTAATAAATGTGTCTTTATTTCAATCAACTCAGGATAGCATCAATCTCCGCGCACTCTTCAGACGTAAAGTGACGGTTGGCCAGCATGCCGACAGCGTCTTCAATCTGCGCCGTTTTACTCGCGCCAATCAGCACTGACGTGACTTTGTCATCCCGTAACACCCATGCCAGCGCCATCTGGGAAAGCTTTTGTCCGCGTCGCTCTGCCAGCGCGTTCAGCGCCCGCACTTTTTCCAGTTTTTGTGGAGTGATCTGGTCCGGATTCAGAAAGCGACTGGTGCTTGCCGCTCGAGAATCCGCAGGAATGCCGTTCAGATAGCGGTCGGTTAACTGTCCGCCAGCCAGCGGTGAGAAGGCGATACTGCCGACACCTTTTTCCTGTAATAACGACAGCAGACCGCTTTCGACCCAACGTTCAAACATGGAATATTTGGGTTGGTGAATAAGGCATGGCGTACCTAAATCGTCGAGTATTTCAATCGCCTGCCTGGCAAGATCTGCCGGATAGTTAGACAACCCGACGTACAGCGCTTTGCCCTGACGGACGATGTGATCCAGCGCGCGCATGGTTTCTCTGAGCGGCGTTTCAGGGTCTGGGCGATGGTGGTAGAAGATATCGACATATTCCAGCCCCAGACGCTTCAGGCTTTGATCGAGACTGGCAATCAGATATTTGCGTGAACCCCAGTCACCGTAGGGACCTTCCCACATGGTGTAGCCCGCTTTTGTGGAGATAATAAGTTCATCTCGCCACGGTAAAAAATCTTCCTGCAGGATCCGACCAAAATTCCGTTCTGCCGAACCCGGCGGTGGACCATAGTTATTTGCCAGATCAAAATGGTTGATCCCCAGATCGAATGCGCGCTGTAACAATGCCCGGCTGTTCTCGACCTGCGTGGTATCACCAAAATTGTGCCACAAACCCAGAGAGACAATTGGGAGCTTAAGGCCGCTCTGACCGCAGCGGCGGTACTCCATTGTCTGGTAACGATTTTCATCAGCCTGATAAGCCATGTAGCCCCCTGTAGGATAACGTGTATCATTGAGTGTATACGTTTACACAAAGCAGACTGCAATGAATTATTAATCGTCAAAACTGTACATCTTGCTTTCCACCCCTTCACAGCGACTTTCCTGGACAGTCATCACAGTTCTTCGATACTCAACATGAGGTTACCGTCAGAAGGATAGCTGTCATGCAAACCCCGTATTCCGTTGCTGATTACCTGCTGGACAGGCTGGCAGGCTGTGGCGTCGGCCATCTCTTTGGTGTGCCGGGCGATTATAATTTGCAGTTTCTTGACCACGTGATTGAACATCCCAACGTATGTTGGGTCGGGTGTGCGAATGAATTGAATGCGGCTTATGCGGCAGATGGCTATGCCCGGGTATCCGGGGTAGGGGCGCTGCTCACCACGTTTGGTGTGGGGGAGTTAAGCGCAATTAACGGTATCGCGGGAAGCTATGCGGAATATGTTCCTGTTTTGCATATTGTCGGCGCACCCTGCCGCGGCGCGCAGCGTCGCGGAGAGTTGATGCATCACACTTTGGGTGACGGTGACTTTCAGCATTTTTACCGCATGCAGCAGGCGGTAACAACGGCCAGCGCGATACTGGATGAACAAAATGCCTGCTATGAAATTGACCGCGTGCTGCGAACGATGCTTACCGAACGCAGGCCGGGTTATCTGATGTTACCTGCTGATGTAGCAAAACAGCCCGCCACGCCACCGAATGACATCCTGATTGTTCCTCTCAGCGAGCCTGAAAGCAGTGTGGCAGAAGCGTTTCGCTTCCATGCCCGCGAGCGGCTGCTGGATAGCCCGCGCGTAGCACTGCTGGCGGATTTTCTCGCGCTGCGTTTTGGCCTGCAGCCAGTTTTACAGCGCTGGATGGCGGAAACGCCGATAGCTCATGCCACGCTGTTGATGGGCAAAGGACTGTTTGATGAGCGTCATCCGGCGTTTGTCGGCACGTACAGCGCGGGAGCCAGCAGCGATTATGTACGTCAGGCGATAGAAGATGCCGATACGATAATGTGTGTCGGTACGCAATTTGTCGACACCCTGACAGCTGGGTTTACGCAACAGTTGCCGCAGGACCGCACCATTGAGGTTCAGCCTCATGCGTCACGAATTGGCGCGCACTGGTTTAACATCCCGATGGAGCAGGCGGTCACCACATTACGTGAGCTGTGCCTGGAAATGTCGTTTTCTCTACCGCCAGAACGTCCGCCACTTGGGCGTGTTCAGGTTGAGAAGGGCCCACTGACGCAGGAAAACTTCTGGCACACGGTGCAGCAGTTTCTGAAGCCTGATGACATTATCCTCGTCGATCAGGGAACCTCCGCCTTTGGCGCGGCTGCGCTCTCGCTACCTTGCGGGGCGGAAGTGCTGGTTCAACCGTTGTGGGGATCTATCGGCTACGCGCTCCCGGCGGCATTCGGCGCGCAAACGGCCTGTCCGGACCGTCGGGTGATCCTGATTATTGGCGATGGTGCGGCGCAGCTCACCATTCAGGAGCTGGGCTCCATGCTCAGAGACGGGCAGTCGCCGATTATTTTACTGCTCAACAATGACGGTTATACCGTGGAACGGGCCATACACGGGGCAAATCAGCGCTATAACGACATCGCGGCCTGGAGCTGGACGTTGGTGCCGCAGGCGTTTAGTCGTGAATGTCAGGCCGAATGCTGGCGGGTGAAGCAGGCGGTACAGCTGGAAGAAGTACTGGCCCGGCTGTCCCATCCGCAACGACTGTCGTTAATTGAGGTGGTGCTACCGAAAGCCGATCTTCCTGAATTATTGCGCACGGTGACCCGTGCGCTGGAATCTCGCAACGGCGGATAGCTATTTATCAGGGCGCTCAGCGACCATCATCGGTTTGCCTGCCAGCAGCAGCCAGGCGGGCAGCATGACGATGCACAGCAGCGGCAGCAGGGTGGAATCTGGCACCACCACTGCTGCCATAAACAGGCTCAGCCAGGCGTCACGGGTGACGACGAGCACCAGTCCAAGGATCGCGCACGAAACCGTGATGGCTGCTGGCACAGCTTCAACGTGAGCGTGCAGCATCAGGCCAAGCGCGACGCCAACAAATACCGCCGGGAAGATTCGCCCACCGCGAAAACCACTCGCTGCTGCAACCACTAACGCCGCCAGCTTAATGACGGCGAGCATGAAATAATCTGATGTCCCCAGCGTCTGGCTAAACGCCATCTGCTGCATTTCGTCCAGTCCCTTAAATAAAGTAAGCGGCCCACCAATAACGCCCAAAATGCCGAGTATGAAACCGCCAACCCCAAGGATCAGGACTGGGTGTTTTAATCGATGCATTAAATGATGCAAACGCGGCAGACACCAGACAGCTATCATCCCGGCAGCAATGGCGATAGCGGCAACAACCGCGCCGCTGAGAATATCGACCAGATGCATCTGCGTGTAGTGCGCGATGGGCAGTGAAAAATGAGGGTGGAAAAACAGGCTGGTGGTCAGAGAACCTGCGGCGGCGGCCATTAACGGCGCAAACAGGCGATCCCACAAGGGCACATCGTTTGAGCTATTCAGCGTTTGTGAAAATATCAGCGCGGCGGCAACGGGGGTGCCAAAAAGCGCGCCGATGGTGCCGGCAGAGGCGAGAATGGTCCAGTCCAGTTTCGCAATGCGGGGAAACATGCGGCTACCAAGTGCCACTGCCAGCGCGATATTTACGGTCATGATCGGGTGTTCCGGACCCAGACTGACGCCACCCGCGAGGCCAAGGATAAGCGCTGCCAGCAGGCCCGGTATTGCTGATGTTGGCACCGGCATACCAATTAACGGTTCACAGGCCGGATCCGGGCCAGCGTGGCCATGACTGTAGCGGATAACTAACCCGACCATGATCCCCGTGAGCGTCAGCATACCGATAATCCAGACCGGAGAGTCCTGGGCTATACCAATGCTAACGGGCAGGCGCTCCCACAAAAACTGCTGTAAAACGGAAGCCACTTTCATCACAACGATCAACACCAGGCTGGACGCTATGCCAATGATTAGCGCTGGAGTTGATAGCAAGAGCATCGTTCTGGCTCGCGGATGGAGCATTTTCTATTCCTTAAAACAGAGTCATAGACATAGTTTGCACAGCCAGCCTGACGGCATCGCTGCAAATGATGCTGAAACGATAAAGTAATTATGTGATCTGGATCGATTTTCCACGGGCGTCAGCCTTCAGACCGTTGTTGTTATGTCCCCATGAATTTACAGTGTGGCAAAGATTTATTCTGACTTTAGCGGAGCAGTGGAAGAATGACAAAATATGCTTTAGTAGGTGATGTTGGCGGCACCAACGCGCGTCTTGCTCTGTGCGATATTTCCAGTGGCGAGATTTCGCAGGCAAAAACCTATTCCGGGCTGGATTACCCAAGCCTCGAAGCGGTGGTGCGCGTGTACCTGGATGAGCATAGCGTCAGCGTCGAAGATGGCTGCATTGCCATTGCCTGTCCGATCACCGGCGACTGGGTGGCAATGACCAACCATACCTGGGCATTTTCTATTGCTGAGATGAAAAAAAATCTGGGCTTCAGCCATCTGGAAATCATCAATGATTTCACCGCTGTGTCGATGGCGATCCCGATGCTGAAAAAAGAGCATTTGATCCAGTTTGGTGGCGCGGAACCTATTGAAGGTAAACCGATTGCTGTCTATGGCGCAGGAACCGGACTCGGCGTGGCACATCTGGTACATGTAGATAAACGCTGGGTAAGCCTGCCCGGTGAAGGCGGCCACGTGGATTTTGCGCCTAACAGTGAGGAAGAGGGAATTATCCTTGAGGTTCTGCGCGCGGAAATAGGTCACGTGTCCGCAGAACGCGTGCTGTCCGGTCCGGGACTGGTGAATCTGTATCGCGCTATCGTCAAATCAGACGGACGCTTGCCAGAAAATCTGCAGCCGAAGGATATCACCGCACGGGCGCTGGAAGATTCCTGCATTGACTGTCGCCGTGCGCTGTCGCTGTTCTGCGTCATCATGGGACGTTTTGGTGGCGATCTGGCGTTAACGCTGGGCACGTTTGGTGGCGTGTACATCGCCGGGGGGATCGTGCCACGCTTCCTCGACTTCTTTAAAGCGTCGGGCTTCCGCGGTGGTTTTGAAGATAAAGGACGTTTTAAAGCCTACGTACAGGACATCCCGGTGTATCTGATTGTGCATGACAACCCAGGCCTGCTTGGATCCGGTGCGCATTTGCGTCAGACGTTGGGTCATATTTTGTAAGGCCAATGCCGGATGTCATTTAGCGATCATCCGGCCCATACATCCCACAAAACCGCGCTTCTGACGTAATGCCGATCAGTTAACGACGAGCAATAGTTGTAACGATACCTAAAAGCGGCATATCCGGAGGTAATGAATTTGTTGCCCCCGGTATTTGTTACGTTCACCTTATATTTTTCACTTCTCTGAAACGATCACTCCCAGTGAACGTGTTAAGGGTACTATCGCCGTACCCTTAACAATCCCGGCTCCCGGCGGGAAAATTGTTGCTGCGCAATACCCTCCGCTTATTCCTTCAGGCTACCGGGCCGGGCGCGAGGTAGCGTCCATGCAAAGCGCGCCCTTAGCCAGCATCCATGCTGACTCTCCCGGCCTTACGGAAACACGTCGGCAATTTTCAGCCGGACCAGCCCACACCTGACCATCTGCGTTTTTTGTTTAAACAGCAAAACGGATTTCACTGGAAGTCAGAGAGTTGAAGCGATGACCCCGGTCCGGCTGAAAGTCGATGAGGCGTTGACGGCTGACCGGGGCTGCCCGCAGGGATGCGGGAAGAGGGGATGGCCTGCAGGGATGCAGGCTCGGCCCCGACCCGACAGGCAGACGGCACAAGACGAATAACTCGCGCAGCGACGATTTTCCCGCCGGTAGCCTGGGTTGCAAGGGAGGCGGCGGTGAGCCTCCCTTGCACGTTCACAGGTACCTGTGCTTCAGAAAAGTTCAAAGCTGAAGTGAACGGAATCCTGACTCGGAATCACATGTTCTCCATAATGCTTAACTGGCAAGCATTACGCTCCTGACGCGGTTTTTTTATGCCTGTCGCCTACCTTTCCGACCTTCGTCACATTTCCGAATGACGGGATTAATTGTCCAGTAAAAGCATTATTTGTCTGATAACGGTTGTTACTTTCCTCGGACCATAATTTCACTCGTTAACTATTACGAGGAAATGATTATGAGCAAAAAACTGATTGCCGTCTGCGCGTGCCCAATGGGCCTGGCTCACACCTTTATGGCGGCTCAGGCGCTGGAAGAAGCGGCTGTTGAAGCGGGTTATGAAGTGAAAATTGAAACTCAGGGCGCGGACGGAATTCAAAATCGTCTGACGGCGCAGGATATCGCTGAGGCGACGTTAATCATCCACTCTGTGGCTGTTACTCCGGAAGATAACGAGCGTTTTGAGACGCGTGACGTCTACGAAATTACGTTACAGGACGCGATAAAAAATGCGGCCGGCATCATTAAAGAGATCGAAGAGATGGTTGCCGCTGAACAACAATAATCATCGACAGGGAATTACGTATGGCCATTAAAAAACGCAGTGCAACCGTTGTGCCTGGCGCATCTGGTGCGGCAGCGGCAATAAAAAATCCACCGGCCTCCCGCAATAGCTTCTGGGGCGAACTTCCGCAGCATGTGATGTCCGGTATTTCGCGCATGGTGCCGACGTTAATTATGGGTGGGGTAATTCTCGCCTTCTCGCAACTGATCGCCTATAGCTGGCTCGATATTCCTGCTGACACAGGCATCATGGATGCGCTGAACAGTGGAAAATTTACTGGTTTTAATCTCTCATTACTGAAGTTCGCCTGGCTGTCACAATCTTTTGGCGGTGTGCTGTTTGGCTTTGCTATCCCGATGTTTGCCGCGTTTGTCGCTAATTCTATCGGCGGCAAGCTGGCATTTCCGGCGGGGTTCATCGGCGGGCTAATGTCTACTCAGCCCACGCAGATGCTGAATTTTGACCCCGCGACGCTGCAATGGGCAACCAGTGCTCCCGTACCGTCAACCTTTATTGGCGCGCTGATTATCTCGATTGTCGCCGGGTATCTGGTGAAGTGGATGAACCAAAAAATCCAGCTGCCTGATTTCCTGCTGGCGTTCAAAACCACTTTTTTACTGCCCATTCTTTCCGCCATTTTCGTTATGTTGGCGATGTACTACGTGATCACGCCGTTTGGCGGCTGGATCAACGGCGGGATCCGTACTCTGCTGACGGCGGCTGGCGAGAAAGGCACGCTGATGTATGCGATGGGTATTTCCGCGGCAACGGCGATTGACCTTGGTGGCCCAATCAATAAAGCAGCAGGTTTTGTCGCCTTCAGCTTTACCACCGATCACGTTCTACCGGTTACCGCGCGTTCTATTGCGATTGTCATTCCTCCGATTGGTCTTGGGCTGGCCACGCTTATTGATCGTCGCTTAACCGGCAAACGTCTGTTCAGCGCACAGCTCTACCCGCAGGGAAAAACGGCGATGTTCCTCGCGTTTATGGGCATCAGTGAAGGGGCGATCCCATTTGCGCTGGAAAGTCCCATCACGGCAATTCCTTCCTACATGGTTGGTGCCATTGTTGGATCGACGGCTGCCGTCTGGTTGGGGGCGGTGCAGTGGTTCCCGGAATCGGCTATCTGGGCGTGGCCGCTGGTAACTAACCTCGGCGTCTATATGGCGGGGATCCTGTTAGGCGCGGTGATTACGGCGCTGATGGTGGTGTTCCTGCGCAACATGATGTATCGCAAAGGCAAATTGCTGATTGAAAGTCTCTGATTAAAAGGATTGTGACCATGAGCTTACTTGCCTCGCTGCGCGACTGGTTAACAGCGCAACATCTTGATGCGATGCTGCTGTCATCGCGGCAGAACAAACAGCCACATATGGGGATCTCCAGCAGTTCAGGGTTTGTGTTTATCAGCCACGAAAGTGCGCACATCCTGGTCGATGCCCGTTACTACACCGATGTCGCCACGTGTACTCAGGGCTATCAGATCCATCTACTCGATGGAACACAGACGCTGTATTCGCAGGTTAATCACATCATTGCGAACGAAAAGCTGCAGACGGTGGGATTCGAAGGTGAGCAGGTAAGCTGGGAAACGGCAAACGCGTGGTCGGGCAAACTGTGCGCCCGATTAGTGAGCGCCGTGCCGGACGTACTCCGGCAGGTGAAAACGGCGCAGGAGTTAGCTTGCATCCGCGGAGCCTGCCGAATCGCCGACCTTAGCGCTGAACATATACGCCGCTTTATTCAACCTGGTCTCAGCGAGCGCGAAATTGCCGCCGAACTGGAGTGGTATATGCGTACGCTCGGCGCAGATAAAGCCTCTTTTGACACCATTGTCGCCAGCGGCTGGCGCGGTGCTCTGCCACACGGCAAAGCCAGCGATAAACGTGTTGAGGCGGGTGAGTTCATTACGCTGGATTTTGGCGCACAGTATCAGGGCTATTGTTCGGATATGACGCGAACCTTTCGCATCCCCGACGCCAACCTGCCAGCGGAAGAAAGCGCGCTGTTTGCCGTGTATCAGATTGTCCTGGCGGCGCAGCGTGCCGCGGTGGCGGCAATTCGACCAGGCGCGCGTTGCAATGAGGTAGATGCCGCAGCCAGGCGGGTTATTACGCAGGCGGGCTATGGCGACGCGTTTGGCCACAATACCGGACACGCTATTGGCATTGAGGTGCATGAAAACCCACGTTTTTCCCCTAATGACACAACGACTCTGGCGGCTGGCATGCTACTCACCGTTGAGCCGGGTATTTATCTGCCGGGGCAGGGAGGAGTACGTATTGAGGATGTGGTGCTGGTTACGCCAGATGGCGGAGAGGTGCTCTACACCATGGCGAAAACATTGTTACACACGGGAGAGGCGTAATGGACTTATCGCTACTGAAAGCGCTGAGCGAGGCGGATGCGATCGCTTCTTCAGAACAAGAAGTGCGTCAGATCCTGCTTGAAGAGGCGGATCGTTTGCATAAAGAGGTGCGCTTTGATGGCCTGGGGTCGGTGCTGATCCGTCTGAATGAATCAACCGGTCCGAAGGTGATGATCTGCGCGCATATGGATGAAGTGGGATTTATCGTGCGCAGCATTTCCAGCGAAGGAGCTATCGATGTATTGCCGGTGGGAAATGTGCGTATGGCGGCCAGACAATTGCAGCCGGTGCGGATTACCACCCGTGAAGAGAGCAAAATTCCCGGTCTGCTTGATGGAGAGCGCAGCGGTAATGAGGTCAGTGCCCTGCGGGTAGACATTGGCGCGCGATCTTACGACGAAGTACTTCAGGCCGGTGTACGCCCTGGCGATCGTGTCACCTTTGATACAACTTTTCAGGTTTTGCCGCACCAGCAAGTTATGGGCAAAGCCTTTGATGACCGACTTGGATGTTATTTGCTGGTGGCGCTACTGCGCGAATGGCATGACTCAACTCCCCCTTGTGAGGTCTGGCTGGTGGCCAGTTCCAGTGAAGAAGTAGGACTGCGCGGAGGACAAACAGCAGCACGTGCAGTCGCACCGGATGTGGCAATCGTGCTGGATACCGCCTGTTGGGCCAAAAACTTTGATTATGGTGCGGCCAACCATCGGCAGACTGGTAAAGGCCCAATGCTGGTGTTAAGCGATAAATCGCTGATTGCACCACCAAAGCTGACGGCGTGGGTTGAAAGCGTGGCCGCAGATGTGGGGATTTCCTTGCAGCTCGACATGTTCAGTAACGGCGGCACCGACGGTGGCGCTGTGCACGTAAGCGGCACGGGGATCCCAACGTTTGTCATGGGGCCCGCCACACGGCATGGGCACTGCGCGGCATCGATTGCAGACTGTCGTGACATCATTCAGACCCAGCAGTTGTTGTCGGCTCTTATTTCACATCTTACGTGCGAAACCGTGGCTCATCTGACGGATTTCAGGTGCTGATTTCGCGCTAATCAGGAGTTGTTATGCTAACGATTCAATTTCTTTGCCCATTACCCAATGGTCTGCATGCGCGTCCGGCGTGGGAGCTGAAAGAGCAGTGCAGCCAGTGGCAAAGTGAGGTGATATTTATTAACCATCGCCAGAATGCGAGGGCGGATGCGAAAAGCTCGTTGGCGCTGATTGGCACCGGGACGCTGTTTAACGACAGCTGTAGCTTAACCATCACCGGTCACGATGAAGAACAGGCTCGGCGAGTGCTGGAGGAGTATCTCCAGCACCGGTTTATTGACAGCGATAGCGTTCAACCGACTCCGGAGGAACTGGCGGCGCATCCGTTGCCGCGTTCGCTGATTCGCCTCAATCCAGACCTTCTTTATGGCACCATGCTGGCAGGGGGCGTGGGGGCAGGTACGCTCACGCTTTGGCAGAGCGATAATCTGGAAAGCTATCGCGCCATTGCAGCGAGTGCGGAAGACAACACCCGGCTGGAACACAGTCTGGCGACGCTTGCCGAACAGCTCAATCAACAGCTGCGCGAGCGTGACGGCGAGAGTAAAACCATCCTCAGCGCGCATCTGTCTCTGATTCAGGACGACGAGTTTGCCGGGAATATTCGCCGCTTAATGCTGGAGCAGCATCTGGGGCTAGGGGCCGCAATCGTCGCCAATATGGAACAGGTGTGCGATAAGCTGTCGGCCTCCGGTAGCGATTATCTGCGCGAGCGTGTCAGCGACATCCGTGATATCAGCGAACAGCTGCTGCACATCACCTGGCCTGAAAGACGTCCGCGCAATGCGCTGGTGCTGAATAAGTCGACGATTCTGGTCGCTGAGGATTTGACGCCCAGCCAGTTTTTAAGCCTCGATTTGCAGCATCTGTCTGGCATGATCCTGGAGAAAACAGGGCGTACCTCGCATACCCTGATTCTCGCTCGCGCATCCGCTATTCCGGTGCTTAGCGGCTTGCCGCTGGAGGCTATTAGCCGCTATGCCGGGCAGCCTGCGGTAGTGGATGCCCGTTGTGGAGTACTGGCCATCAATCCGGACGATGCGGTTCGCGGCTATTACGCGATTGCGCAGAAGCTGGCCGATGAATGCCAGCGGCGGCAGGCGCTTGATGCCGCCCAGCCCGCGTTGACCAAAGATAATCAGCGTATTGATGTTGCGGCGAATATCGGCACCGCGCTCGAAGCGCCGGGTGCATTTGCCAATGGTGCGGAAGGGATTGGGCTGTTTCGTACTGAAATGCTGTTTATGGACCGCGACAGCGCTCCTGACGAGCAGGAACAGTTTGAAGCCTACCAGCAGGTTTTATTGGCCGCAGGCGACAAGCCGGTTATCTTTCGCACCATGGATATCGGTGGTGATAAGAATATCCGCTATCTCAATATTCCGCAGGAAGATAATCCGTTTCTCGGCTACCGTGCGGTGCGTATTTATCCGGAGTTTGCCGGACTGTTTCGTACCCAACTGCGTGCCATCCTACGCGCGGCGACCTTCGGTAACGCACAGCTGATGATCCCGATGGTGCACAGCCTTGACCAGATTTTGTGGGTAAAAAGCGAACTGCAAAAAGCGCTGGTGGCGCTGAAAGCAGACGGTTTACGTCATGCCCCGACAATCTCATTGGGGATTATGGTTGAAGTCCCTTCGGTGTGTTACATCATCGACCATTTCTGCGATGAGGTGGATTTCTTCAGTATTGGTTCAAATGACATGACCCAGTACTTGTACGCCGTCGATCGCAATAATCCACGCGTTTCGCCGCTGTACAACCCGATTACGCCGTCGTTCCTGCGTATGTTGCAGCAGATTGTTCACGTGGCGCACGAACGTGGTAAATGGGTGGGTATTTGCGGAGAACTGGGTGGCGAAGGACGCTATTTACCGTTGCTGCTGGGTTTAGGACTCGATGAGCTAAGTATGAGCAGTCCACGCATTCCGGCGGTAAAAAGTCAGCTTCGTCAACTGAACAGCCAGGCATGCCGCGAACTCGCTATGCAGGCCTGCGAGTGCCGTAGCGCTCAGGAGATTGAAGATCTGCTGAATCAGTTTGCACCGCAAAAAGATGTGCGTCCGCTGCTGGCGCTGGAGAATATCTTTGTTGGTGAATCTCTGAGCAACAAAGAGCAGGTGATCCAGTTTCTGTGCGGTAATCTTGGGGTAAACGGACGTACTGAACATCCGTTTGAGCTGGAAGAGGATGTCTGGCAGCGCGAAGAGATAGTTACCACCGCCGTCGGTTTTGGGGTGGCAATTCCGCACACGAAATCCCAGTGGATCCGCCATTCCAGCATCAGTATTGCCCGGCTTACTCAGCCCGTTGACTGGCAGTCTGAGATGGGCGAGGTGGAACTGGTGATCATGCTGACGCTGGGTGCCGATGAAGGCATTAACCACGTGAAGGTCTTCTCGCAGCTGGCGCGTAAGCTGGTGAACAAGCAGTTCCGCCAGTCGTTGTTTGCCGCTGAAGATGCCGAGAGCATTCTGGCGCTGCTGGAGGCGGAACTGACATTTTAAGCTTCACTGATAGAACGCTATCCAGCCTGCTACGTTGTGGTTGCAGGCTGGGTAAACGCTACCGGAAAGTGAAATCATCAATGCGGCGTGTTGTGCCCCGGCAGTTTCCCGGCTCTTAACAGTTTCATCTCTTGCTTGCAGAGCAGAACCACCGCCTGACGACCTTTAACTCGGCGGGAGGTGAGGGCTCTTTTCACGGTCTGACGATCCGCACCTGATTCCAGCATTTGAAAACACATCAGGGAGAGTGCACGTCTGTTTTTCATCGCATATTCACTTTATCGAGTAAGCCAGTAGGATTTGGCTAAAGGTCGCTATTTTACAACGAAGCAAACGGATATGACTAACAGCGTTGGTGTTGTCTCACTTAACGCGCCGACTGAAAGCGTGCGCCGTACTCTCCGGGCGTAAGGCCAAACTGACGTCGGAACAGGCGGCAGAAATAATCACTGTCCTGATATCCACACCGTTGTGCGACTTCGCTAATCGACAGATGGTATTTCTGTAAGATGATGCGTGCCTTCGCCATTCTGACCCACCGCAGATACTCGACGAACCCCATGGTACCGTGCTGGGCAAACACTTTTGACAGGTGATTGGGGGTGATATTAAAAAAAAGCGCCACGCTTTCCCGGGTCAGCGGTTGAGCATAGTTATCCTGTACCCAATTACACATACTGTGATAGAGAAATTCAGCGCGCGGACGCTCTGCGTCAGGTCGGGTATTGACCACACTACGACACAGATGCAGCAGGCTAAGCACCAGCGGCTGAATAATATCCTGGGCCTGAGGAGAGCGGCTTAAATGGGTTAATGCGGTGAGCATCGCCTCGCCTTCGCCACGTTGCGGATGCGGTAGCTCAATACGGCGAACTGGACGTAACAGCGATGCGGTTCGGTTATCGTAAAAAGAGAGTCCCAGCCATGCCGGGGAAAACACCAGGCTTAGTAGCATCACGGGTTTATCGCTGCCGGGCAGATTCGCCGCTTTCGCCGGGATAAACAGCATGTCGCCTTCCGCCAGACTATGCTGCTGTTTTTCCAGCCGGTTGCTGTATTCCCCACGTAGCACGATATCGAGGCGCGGGAGGTCAATACATAAACTACCGGTCGGTAGCGTGGTGGGCTGGGTTGCGAACCACACGCGCCCCAGGCGCTGAGGGTTTAACACCAGGCCGCTGAACAGATCGGCGAAAAACTGTTGGTCTGCGGGTAGGCCTGGCTCTTTCATCGTTCTTTCTCTGCGCTATAAGTGCATTAACTGTCTGAACTCTTTCACTTTACTCCGACTAACCGGGATTTCAAATTCCAGATCCTTTAAACGCAGAATATAAGTGTTGTTAAACCAGGGTTCGATCTCGCGGATTTTATTCAGATTTACGCAGAACGAGCGGTGGCAGCGGAAGAAATGCGAAGCCGGCAGTTTGCTGCAAAATTCGCTGATGTTCATCGGCATGACGTATGATTCTCGTCGCGTATAGACGAACGTCATCTTTTCATGCGCTTCAGCGTAGTAGATGTCGTTGATTGGGGTCACGATGATCCGCTCATCTTTGATCAGGTTGATCGTATCGTTTTCGCGGGCCACTGGACTTACAGGGGACGTTCCCGTTTGCTGTTGCTGCCAGGCGGCTTCCAGCTTTTGCAGCATGCTGACAATGCGTGATTCCTGGTATGGCTTCAGAATGTAGTCAAAAGCTTCCAGTTCGAAGGCTTCAACGGCGTGCTCTTTCCACGCGGTAATAAACACAATAAAGGGTTTATGCGCGAACTGGCTGATATTTTGTGCCAGCAATACGCCGTCCAGCGAGGGAATATTGATATCCAGAAAAATGGCGTCAACGCGGTTGTGTTGGAGGTATTTCAGCACGTCCAGACCATCGTCAAACGTGCCGACAATCTCCATCTGGCTATGCTCTTTTATCAGCCAGCTCAGTTCCTGTTGGGCCAGGAATTCATCTTCAACAATGATGACTTTCACGACTTCACTCCTGGTTAAAGCAATAATGTGGCCGGTGCGGCAGCGGGCGAGTGCTGATTAGGCACATAAAAGGCAATCTCAGTGCCTGGCTCCAGACGGCGGATATGTAATCCCTCACCGTAGAGCAGCTTAACGCGATGGTGCACATTCAACAGACCAATTTTATTGCCCGGCATTTCATTGGATTCGACCCGCTCAATCACTTTTGGATCGATACCATGACCCGTATCCCGCACGGCAATCCGTACCCGGTTACCGCACTCAGCAACGCTGATAGTGACCACGCCTTTTCCTTTGCAGGGCTGGATCCCATGGACAATTGCGTTTTCTACCAACGGCTGAATCAACAAGCTGGGGATAAAACAGCTTACCTCTTCGTCGATATCATAAATAACGGTCAGCTTGTCGCCAAAGCGGGCCTGTTCGATGGTGATGTAATCCTTGATTTGATACAGCTCTTTCTTGATGTCGATCTGCTCATCGTCTTTTAATTCAATATTATAGCGAAGATAGCGCGATAAATTAAAAATGAGCTGACGTGCGGTGTCCGGGTTAAGCCGCACCGACGATGAAATCGCGTTCAGGGCATTAAACAGAAAATGGGGATTTATTTTGCTTTGCAGCGCGCGTAGCTCTGCCTTATTTGCCATTTCTCGTAGTTGCTCTGCGCGGGAGACTTCAAGCTGGGTGGAGATGATTTGCGACAGACCGATCGCCATTTCCTGTAACGAGGAAGTGATTTGATGAGCGTGACAGTAGTAGATCTTCAGCGTGCCGGTCACGACGCCTTTCTCCCAAAGCGGGATCACCAGCATGGAGTGAATTTCCGGGGTGCGATGCGCTTCATCATTGTTTTTTATGATAATTTTACCGTGATTTATGGCTTCCTGCGTGGTGGGGCTGACGAAGTCATCGTTATCGCGGTAGTTGATCTCTCCAACGCCAACATAGGCTAGAACGTGCTGAGTATTGGTGATGGCAACCGCGTCAGCGTGGATATCGTGGCGAATAATTTCGCACACCTGACGTAACGACTCGCTGTTGACCTGACGAAAGAGCGGCAGCGTTTTGTTGGCGATATCCAGCGCCAGCTTGGCCTGTTTTGCAGCGCTGGCTTCTTTCTCACCTTCAACGCTTTGTACCAGCATCACGATAAAACCAATACAGACGCTGCCGAGGATCATCGGGATACCGATTTTTGAGACAATATCCAGCCCCAGTTCGGTGGTGGGTGCCCAGGCGACGACGAGGATCATGGTCAGTGATTCGCACAGCATTCCGCCTAAAATACCCGCGCGCCAGTGCTGCGCTTTGGGGATCTTTCGGTTGATCCACCCGGCAATGCAGCCAGCCAGAATGCTGGTAATAAAGCAGGGTAGGGCAGTTACGCCGCCAATATCGATCAGGTAACGGTGGGTGCCTGCGATCAGCCCTGTAATAATGCCAACCCATGGACCGAACAGGATCCCTCCTGACATGACCGCGATAATACGCACATTGACCAGAGAACCTTCTACCGGTACGCCTGACCAGGTACTGAACAGGGCAAACATGGAGAAAATCGCGGTAACGGCGAGCAGCTCTTTTGGGGAGTGGGCTGACTTGTGCAACAGTTCGCGAAACAGGCGGATACGAATCAGGAAAAACAGACAGAACAGCATCAGTGCTGCCCGGTCAAATACCGCCAGCAGCATATTGAATATTTCGTGCACGGGTGACTCTTGCGCAAGGGTTAAACCACTATGATAGGTAACCTGAGGCAGGATGACCAGCACCCCCGCAGTTCAGAGCTAATGGGGAAAAACCATAATATTAAAAGGGGATTGTTGCATGATTGTTGTATTTACAATACCTGTCCTGTGAGTGCTGCGTTCAAGGTAATGTATTTAACAACAAAATGTTAAATGATGGTAATTTTAAGCGAGTTGTGAAAATGAATATTTCCTCATTTTACTCAGCTGTTCCTCTTTTTCGTCAGGAAAAAATATTTTGTGTTGCCTCTCGACAGAAGGAAATTATTCAGGCTATTTTCTAAACGTGCCACCATCGTGGCAGCGTCGCTCGGACGGTCCGGGCGCTAACGTTAATCTGAGGATATTATGGCTGACTCCCGCCCTGAACGTC
This sequence comes from Citrobacter sp. Cpo030, assembly GCF_030333005.1. NCBI lineage: Bacteria > Pseudomonadati > Pseudomonadota > Gammaproteobacteria > Enterobacterales > Enterobacteriaceae > Citrobacter > Citrobacter sp. Cpo030. Next base: position 161,289 of record NZ_JAOWGT010000056.1, read on the forward strand.
GCTTTACGCGTATTGATCGCCTTCCCCCGTACGTTTTTAACATCACGGCTGAACTGAAGATGGCTGCGCGTCGGCGCGGCGAAGATATTATCGATTTCAGTATGGGGAACCCGGATGGGGCCACGCCTCCTCACATTGTTGAAAAACTGTGTACCGTGGCGCAGCGCCCGGATACTCACGGTTATTCCACCTCACGCGGCATTCCGCGTTTGCGTCGGGCGATTTCCCGCTGGTACCAGGAACGCTATGACGTTGAGATCGATCCTGAATCCGAAGCCATTGTGACCATCGGTTCCAAAGAGGGGCTGGCGCACCTGATGCTGGCTACGCTCGATCACGGTGATACGGTCCTCGTGCCCAACCCAAGTTATCCCATCCATATCTATGGCGCGGTGATTGCCGGCGCGCAGGTGCGTTCAGTGCCGCTGGTTGAGGGTGTCGACTTCTTTAATGAGCTGGAACGCGCAATACGCGAAAGTTACCCGAAGCCGAAGATGATGATCTTAGGTTTCCCATCCAACCCGACCGCGCAGTGCGTCGAGCTGGAATTCTTTGAGAAAGTGGTGGCCCTGGCTAAGCGCTATGACGTGCTGGTGGTTCACGACCTGGCCTACGCTGATATTGTTTATGACGGCTGGAAAGCGCCATCGATTATGCAGGTACCAGGCGCTCGCGACGTCGCAGTTGAATTTTTCACCCTGTCGAAAAGCTACAACATGGCGGGCTGGCGTATCGGTTTTATGGTGGGCAACAAAACGCTGGTGAACGCGCTGGCGCGAATTAAGAGCTATCACGATTACGGGACGTTTACGCCGTTACAGGTTGCGGCCATCGCCGCGCTGGAAGGCGATCAGCAGTGCGTGCGGGATATCGCTGAGCAATATAAACGTCGTCGTGATGTGCTGGTCAAAGGACTGCATGAAGCAGGCTGGATGGTCGAGATGCCAAAGGCCTCAATGTACGTTTGGGCGAAAATTCCAGAGCAATACGCCGGGATGGGGTCACTTGAGTTTGCCAAGAAGCTGCTGAACGAAGCGAAGGTATGCGTTTCGCCAGGGATTGGGTTTGGTGATTATGGTGATACGCATGTGCGATTTGCGTTGATTGAAAACCGTGACCGTACCCGCCAGGCTATTCGCGGCATCAAGGCGATGTTTCGCGCAGATGGCCTGTTACCGACCAGTGCAAAATCGACTTCTGAAAGTACCGACTGACGAATATTCCCCCAAAATGCAAACAGGAGCCTGATGGCTCCTGTTTTTTGCTGCGTCTTTTAATTTAGATCATCAGGGCGAAAGTACCGGCCCAAACGATGACCATAAAAGAAATGCCCATAAAGAAATATTTCACTTTTCATCTCTCCGCGTACCTGGGGTACGTCTAAATGAACATATGCTTACCTGACAGAGAGCTGATGCACACGCGAACGAAAGGGAGAATACCCCTCATTTGCTTGGCTGCATCACCTCAGAATTCTGAGCTTTAATGCTCCAGACGGCGCTAATGTACGCCTAAAAATGAGACGAGACAAGAGGCATTTTTCTATTTGATTTTAATAACTTACAACTGTCGTGATTCGGCGACAGTTTAATTTCTGCCGGTAATAAATTGCTATTGAGCGACGTAATGTTTACTCGGAGAATTCTTATATCGCCATTATGTTAATGCGGTTAATTTTTCGCGGAATGAGATAATGAAAAGGTTAAAAATGACCAGATTAATGATGTTAGCACTCGTTTTTACGCCATTGACGTCGATGGCGGCCTCACCGTTGGCGTTTAATTTCAGCTGTGCAAGTATTGGTGGGGTGAATAGTGATGGTAAAGGCAATGTTTGGATTGATGGCTCGAAGGCGACGGTGAAGGCCTTCAATGAAAATTACTGGGAGGCTAAAAGCGGGAACAATACGGTTTCTATTTCTCGTAAAGATGACGGAAATCCGGACGTTTCCTGGAGTGGGCCGAATCGAAAGCACGGGGTATGCCTGCCTGAAGATAATATTGACTTTTCTGGGGCCAAAAAATCGACCAGCACGGGACCCTCTTTTTCATGCGCTGCGGTTGCAAAAGGCAGTATCGAAGAGATTATCTGCCAGAGTCCTTCGCTCTCAGAAATGGATTTAGCGTTAAACGGAGCCTACAAGCAGGCGCTGGTTAAATCGAGCAATAACCCGACGCTGAAAGCAGAACAACGCGGCTGGGTGAAAGGGCGTAACGAGTGTTGGAAGGAACAGGATAAATCAGCCTGCATCGCCCGCAACTACAGCGAGCGAATGGCTGAACTGCACAGCAAATGGGGCGTTAAGTAATTCAGCCGCAGAAAAAAAGAAAGGCCTTACGGCCTTTCTTTTTAGATATACAACGAAGCTTCACCCATCGGGCGAGTTTTAAAGCGGCGGTGGATCCAGAGATACTGCTCGGGTGCACGCATGATCTCTTTTTCGATAATTTTGTTCATATAGGCCGCTGCCTGGCTTTCATCTGCCGGGTAACCTTCCATCTCTGGGGTGATGAACAGACGGTAACCGGTGTTATCTGCTTTTCTCACCATGGTTACGGTCAGCATTGCTGCGCCCGATAATCGTGACAGTACGTAGGTACCGTTGGTGGTCGCCACGTCTTTGACTGCGAAGAAGGGGGCGAATGAACTCCCTTTACGACCATAGTCCTGATCGGGGGCAAACCATACGGCCTCGCCTTTTTTCAGGGCACCGACAATACCACGCAGATTATTTCTGCCGATCATCGCCTTGTTGGAGCGCATACGACCGCGGGTTTGGATCCACTCCATCAACTTATTGTTGTGCGGGCGATAGGTTGCCATCATCGGCTGACAAAGTCCCATTACGCGTCCACCCAACTCGAGCGACATAAAGTGTACACCTACAACCATCACGCCACGATTTTGCATCTGAGCGCGCTTCAGGTTGTCCAGTCCTTCTACGTCAAACCATTTACGCACCCGACGGTCCGGCCAGAACCAGGCCATACCTGTTTCAAGCAGCCCCATGCCGAGCGAACGGAAATTCTCATCGACCAGTTTGTCTCTTTCTTCCTGCGACAGATTTGGGAAACAGAGTTCGAGATTTTTACGTGCAATAGATTCACGGCGTTTTAAAAATGGACGAGCCAGCGTTCCTGTACGGGTACCAAGAAAACACAATACGGGATAGGGAAGCTGTACCAGTAACCAGAGCACACCAACACCAAACCATGTGAGCCAGTAGCGCGGATGCAAAAACGCGCGTGAAAATTTACTTTGGGGGAACATAAGCACCTGTTGTTGATACGAAATAGATGTATCGCGAAGATTCTTTGCCTGTCGCTTTACACTCTGCACTGATCGTTAGGCCGCCATGAACGACATTGGTTCCTGTAAAGAGTGTAAAACTGAGTCAGGACAAAACCACGAGGGGGCATGAATGATCGGACGCACAATGTACACCCGAAAATTAATGTCAGCCAGAAATAATTACTCAAGATTCGTAAATGTTTTTAGGGCGATTAAGGGCAAAATTTCGCCTATATATAATTCGTTGTTTTTATGATGCTTAAATAAACGACGGAGAAACAGTGTAATAGTAAGCGGTCGAATGATTTTTGTGAATAAAATGTTGCTCAAATTGCATGCAGATAGGAATTGTCTTAGAATATAAAGTTAAGGGAGTGTAAGGACTTACGTTAAGTTTACGGCAGACAGGAGGTATCGCTATGCTCTATTTCTGGATCTTTCTCATACTGAGCATTCTGTGCGTCAGTTGCTATATCTGGCAGGTTATAGGCGCTGCGGCGTCAATTAGCGCTTTTCTCGGCATGGCCATCCTTACGGCATTAATTTACGTTTTTACTATGCGGCTGACCAATGGTGACGAAATGGTAACTGGATTATTCCTGTTTCTTGCCCCGGCATGTGGTTTGATCATTCGCTTTATGGTCGCAGACGGTAAGCAATAATTTGGAATGTTACGTTTAGCAATAAATTATCACCTTAAGTTATTTATTATTTGTCTGAGTTTATTGAAGTGCCAGCATCGCTGGCACTTTTTTGTGAGACCGAAATGAATTACCGGGCATCCGCCAACTGGAGTGATGCTTCTTCTTGTTGAGCATTTTTTCGCTGTTGTTCAAGTTCCAGCGCACCGCGATGAGAGAGGTAGCAGAACAGGATGCAGCAAACAATACCCCCCATCAGCAGATAGAAGCCGCCGTGCCACCCCATTTTGTCGACCATTACGCCAAACAGACTGGTGCCCAGCGATGCGCCAAAAATGTAGCTCATAAATCCGCGCAGTCCTACTGCAGAACCTACTGCGAAGCTGGGAACGATTTCCATCGTCTGAACAGAAGCGAGGAACTGTGGAACATAGATCAGGCAACCCACAATGGCGGCAAAAATAGTGACCATCAGCAGGGATTCACTTTTCCAGTAGCCGATCAAACAGACGAAAATCAGCGCCATACAAATCATGGCCAGCGGCATGCGACGGCCTTTAAACAGTTTATCGGTAAGCCAGCCCGCCAGTAATGTGGAAGGGATTGCCGCCCATTCAAAAAACAGAAAAGCGATGCTCATTTGCTCTTTCGAGAAATGTTTTTCGGTTAACAGATAAATAGGCAACCAACTAATCATGCCAAAACGCACCATATAGACGAAGACATCTACCAGTGAAACATACCAGGCATTCTTATTACGCAGCACATAGGTGCAGAAAATCTGGAAGGCACTCATATTTTCTGGTGCCTGGACAGCGTGTCGGGAATTTAATACTACTTTTTCTTCCGGCATCATTTGTTCCAGAGCCGGTAAGCCTTCCTGGCGCGGTGAACCTTTCCCCAGCATCAGCACAATAAAAGCAAACAGTACGGCAACACCGGCCGGGACAATATAGCTGGCGCTTTGCCAGTGCTCGCTCCCTAAAATGGCAAAGGCGGCACCAACAATCGGAGCGACAATACCACCGCCAACGTTGTGAGAAATATTCCAGAATGCGCCGACGCGTCCACGTTCTTTACGCGGAAACCAGTTGGCAATGGTAATAAATGAAGGACCAACGCCCATTCCCTGGAACAAGCCATTGAAAACGACCAGAGCGGCAAAAATCCAGAATCCGGTACTGAATCCTAAACCGACGTTTACGATGGCGCACAGAACCAGGCCGCATGCCATAAAGACCTTAGGGCTGGCCTTGTCTGCCAGACTACTCATAATGCCTTTACTGATCCCATAGGCAATAAGCATACAACTGCTGAGTAGACCAATTTGCGTGGCACTGAGATCCAGATGTTCTTTCAGGTACGGTGTTGAGAGCGTGAAGTTATTGCGCACAATATAGTATGCGAGATAGCCAAGAAATACACTGAGTAATGCCTGAATGCGGTATCGGCCATAAGTTTCCTGGACTTTCTCCGCCGGGACTTTATTTGCCGCTGGCCCTGCCTTAAATATGGATAACATATCATCACCTAAATTTATATTGATGTGAATATCAGGATTTTTCGCAGTGAAGAGTGAAATAGACAGCAGAGAAACTCAAGTTGATGAAATGAGTCACTATTGACACAATTTGTGGATTGCGTGGCTGATTTTGACTCTTTTTAAATAATGGATTTTCAATTCTATTCTTTTACGGATGCTTTTATCATCGGCGTGTGCGGATATTAACAAATCCAGACTGCGTTTTCGGGTATTCTTCACCGATGTCGTCACTTTCCGTTTGGTTATTCTACGAATAACCTTATTCTTCCCCCAGTCGGTGATAAACGGGTAAGTTTTGTCTCAATATTATTTTTTGCACATGTTGGTATTTATGAACAGGATCACAAACAGACTTTTGGGCCGGGGGCGTTGTTGGGCGATCTCGCTCTGTTTTATGTCATTGTCGGTGAGTTGCCTGGCGCAGGGTAAAGAGCTGGTAATGGCGACAACCTTTTCACCGGGGGCAACGGCCTGGATTATTCAGCGTTGGCAGACTGAACCGGGGTCGGTGATGATTCGCACGTTAAACCGGACCAGCAGTTCGTTGGAGCAACTGCTGGATACCGCGAATGCGGAAAATGTTGATCTGATTTTGACCTCATCCCCTATGCTGTTGCAGCATCTGCAGGAACATCAGAAGTTGGCGCCCTTCGACAATGCGTTGCCGGAAAGCCAGCGGCTGGTGCCAGACTCTATCCGTTCGACCTCCGTGGCAGTGGCGATATCTGGTTTTGGTCTGTTGATTAATCGTTCTGCGCTGGCGGCACGACATCTGTCGCCTCCTGCCGACTGGGGGGACTTAACGCTGCCCAAATATCAGAACGCGCTGTTGATGAGTAGCCCATCGCGTTCGGATACCAACCATCTGATGGTTGAGTCATTGCTACAGCAAAAAGGGTGGGAAGCGGGGTGGGCGACGCTGCTGGCGAGTGCTGGAAATCTGGTGACGATTTCATCACGCAGTTTTGGCGTAGCCGACAAAATTAAGAGTGGCCTGGGCGTGGCGGGGCCGGTCATTGATAACTATGCCAACCTGTTGCTTAACGATCCTCACCTGGCTTTTACCTATTTTCCACGCTCGGCGGTATCGCCAACCTATGTGGCTGTTCTCAAGAACAGCCAGCACCCCAATGAAGCGCGTCGTTTTATCCGCTATTTGTTAAGCCCGGAGGGACAGCGGATCCTTGCTGATGCGAATACGGGAATCTATGGTCACTCCCGTTTTTGCAACACCGATTTTGACGACAAGTTGGCTTGCTTGAATCTATCCGGCGTCTGAATGGGATTTTATTCCCGCGCCTCGATGAGTTCCGCGCCTGATGAACCTCCAGAAAATATACGGCTTCAATGAGCCTTTCCGTTTTACAGGTTCCTCAACAGGCCGGTGGGCCGTTAGTATCATCAATATCAGTATTCGCAAAACCAGATGAATGATTGTTTAAACTGGTGTATTTCTGCCTTTATGCTTCGTAAGTTTGCTGTCGCGCCGTCAGTGCCCAGGCTATTCTGGCCAGCTTGTTTGCCAGAGCACAGGTGACGACAAAGTTGCTTTTCCGACACAACAACTCCCTGACCCAGTCGGCCAACTTGCCAGACTGGTGTTCCAGTTTTTGTATGAATACCCTGGCACACTGAACCAACAAAGTTCGGATCTTTTTGTTGCCCCGCTTGCTAATCCCTAACAATGTCGTCCGACCTCCCGTGCTGTACTGTCGGGGTACCAGCCCTGTTGCCGCCGCAAAGTCACGGCTGCTGGCGTACTGCTTCCCGTCGCCAATCTCAGTTGAAATAGTACTGGCAGTCAGCGTTCCAACGCAGGGAATACTCAGCAAGCGCTGTCCAACCTCATCTTCGTCCAACTTTCGTTTCAACTGAGATTCCAGATCTTTAATCTGCTCAACAAGATAGTGATAATGCTGTTGTAATTTCAGCAGTAACTGGCTGAGATAAAGAGGCAAACTACTGTCCTCAAGAAGGGTACTCAGTCGACTAATAACGGCAGCACCTCGCGGAACGCTGATACCAAATTCCAGCAGAAAAGCATGCATCTGATTAGTTGTTTTCACCTTATCCTGAACCAGGGATTCACGGACACGATGCAGAGCTCGCATTGCCTGCTGAGATTCGGTTCTGGGCTGCACGAAACGCATAGATGGACGTGATGCTGCTTCACAGATAGCTTCAGCATCAACGAAGTCATTTTTGTTGCTTTTAACGAATGGGCGGACAAATTGCGGTGATATCAGCTTTGGAAAATGCCCTAACTCTGCCAGCTTGCGTGCCATAAAGTGAGAACCGCCACAGGCTTCCATCGCGATGGTTGTTGCCGGGCATGTCGCCAGAAATTCGATTAGCTTTGGTCGGGTGAATTTTTTACGGTAAACGGCCTTCCCACGATGATCCTGACAATGAATATGGAAAGAGTTCTTACCCAGATCGATACCAATAAGCGCAATGTTTTCCATGATGGTTCTCCGAATGAAAGCCTGTCCTCAGCATAGTACCGGGAAGGAGGGAGTGACCATCTCATTAAATA